>JBGSST010000401.1:0-13220 GCA_041736915.1 Bdellovibrionota bacterium | reverse complement strand
CTTCGCCCGTGGCCGAGCTTCTACTTTTAGTGATCGCCGTGGCTGGTCCCGTGTCGGGCGGCTTGCCTCGGGTGTCCAACGGGTGGATCGGTCGCGAGGTAAGCGACTCGCGCAAAGAGCTGTACCGGTGGATTACCGAAGAGCTTCCGTCCAACGAGACGCTGCTTATCCCCCGCGAGTTAGTGCTTCACGCTTTGGGCCCATTGCCCCCGAATGTACTTTTCAGTGAGGTCACCCAAAAGCGCAGCGCCTTGCCTAGCCGGCCCACCCACTACTTAATGTTCCGTCCGTTTACCGGTTTCCCCTTGCCGCCAGCAGACCGTCATTACGTCCTACAACCGCTGCCTCGGGTTCGCTGTGAAGTCATACGGGAGTGGGGACGCGGCGTTTTTTTGCCGCGCTGGGAGGGGCAACCGGATAACCCGTATATGAAGTTGTGCCGCGCGATACCAAAAGACGCCGTCGTATCGCAGAGCCACGTCACCCCTTGATGCTGCAAGGCGAAAACCCGGCTTCCCGTTATTGACAATCTTTAACCCCACTCTTAGGGTTTAGCGGTTTTATAAATTCACATACTTACGTTCATCTGGAGAGGGGAACGCTTCCTTGGAAACCGGCTTCATTACCGTATTCTGGTACTTCGTCATTGCGGCTATGGTTGTGCCCTTGATGTTGGGCGTCGGCTGGCTGCTCCGCCCCAAAGCCAAGTACGTTGGTAAAGAGGGGCTCGCCTACGAATGCGGCGAGGATCCGGTCGGCTCTCCCTGGATAAAGTTCAACATTCGTTTCTACGTCATCGCGATTGTTTTCATTATTTTCGACGTCGAGCTCGTCGCGATCTATCCCGTCGCCACCATGTTCAAGAGCGCCGTACTGGCGGGTAATGGCGGCCTCATCTTCGCGGAAATTTTCTTGTTCGTCGGCCTTCTGGTGGCCGGCTTGATGTACTGCTGGGTGCGCGGCGATCTCGAATGGGTCAAGGGCATCAGCGGTCCCAAGCGTAAAGAAAAGGTTAACGCATGAACCAGTCAGCGGCCTTCGCCCATACCTTACAGAGCTGGACCAGCCAGCTGCCTATCCTTTCCGCCTTCCCGCTTTGGGCATGGGCGGCAATTTCGGCTTTGGGTGTTATCTTTTTGCTGGCCCTCCCCTTTGGCGGTTTGGCCACGTACGTAGAGCGCAAAATTGCGGCGGACATTCAAGACCGCATTGGCCCCAACCGCGTAGGCCCCATCGGTATTTTCCAGTTCGCGGCGGACGCCGTGAAGATGCTCGCCAAGGAAGATTTCGTGCCGCCCGGTGGCGACCGCTTCCTTTTCAACCTGGCCCCGCTGTTCGTGGTGGTCGGCGCCTTGGCCGCCTTTGCCGCCCTGCCACTCGGTAAACACCTGGTTGGCGCGGACCTGAATATCGGCATCTTCTACATTATTTCGGTCACGACCCTGATTGCCCCGGGGCTGCTGCTCGGTTCGTGGGGCTCGCAGAACAAATGGTCGTTGCTGGGTGGCTTGCGTGCCGCCGCCCAGATCGTCAGCTACGAAATTCCGGTGGCCCTCGCCATCCTCCCCGTCATCCTCATCTCCGGCACTCTCCAAGTCGGATCGATTGTGGAGCAGCAGGGGTGGGGAGTGGGCGATTACCATTTCTGGAACATCATTCATAACCCGTTCACCATCATCTCTTTCTTCCTACTCTTCATTGGCGGGTTGGCGGAGACGAACCGCATTCCTTTCGACTTACCCGAAGCAGAATCGGAGCTGGTGTCCGGCTTCAATACCGAATTTTCGGGCATGCGCTTCGGCCTCTATGCGCTGGGCGAATTCGTCGACGTCTTCGTGATGTCGGCCGTGCTTACCACCGTCTACTTGGGCGGCTGGCAGCTCCCGTTCTTCAATATCGACCAGTGGGTCATTCCGCTGCCGACCGGCATCGTCGCGCTGGTCCACTTCACCGTTTTCATGACCAAGACCCTCTTGTTGGTCTTCGTGGTCATGTGGCTCCGCTGGACGCTGCCTCGCTTGCGCGTGGATCAGCTGATGGGGCTCTGCTGGAAAGGCATGGTACCGCTCGCGCTCATTAACGTGACCGGAACCGCGCTGTGGATGTGGATCTTCAAAGGACAGTCGCTGATGCAGCTGCTGGCGAAGGCGTTCGGAGGCTAAGCGATGACTAACGGCATGAAATTGGTGCTATTTGGGGCGGAGGTACTCACGGTACTTTGCGCGCTCATCGCGACATTCCACCCGAACGTGCTTTACGGCGCCATCGCGCTGCTAATCACGTTCCTCGGCGTGGCCGTAATGTACGTTTTTGCCGGTGCGGACTTCCTCGCGGGGGCGCAGGTCATCGTATACGTAGGTGGCGTTACCATCCTGATTCTTTTTGCGATCATGCTCACGCAGTGGCTGTACCAGATGAAGTTGCGGGACGTGGGCACCAAGCTTCTCGCTCCGATTCTCATCGGCGCTGGGCTGTTCTACGTCCTGGCCAAGGCGCTGCTGGACATCAATCCGAAATTCCTGAGCGACAACGCCGAACCGGCCCAAAAGTTTTTGATGACCCCCAAAACCGCGCTGCTCGGCGAGGCTTTGCTGGGAAGCTACCTGCTTCCGTTTGAAGCCATCACCATCCTGCTGCTCGGCGCCTTGGTGGGTGCCGTGTGGATTGCGAGGCCCCGATGAACGCCTTCATGACTTTCGTGGACAAAGCTACTGGAGTTCAGGGTTTCCTGATCGTGGGCGCGATTCTTTTTTCGTTGGGCATCATCGGCATTCTGTCGCGTAAGAACGCCATTGGAATTTTGCTGGGCGTAGAGCTCATCTTGAACGCCGCCGGTTTGAACTTCGTCACCTTCAGCCGTTACCGTACGGCGGCCATCGATGGCCAAGTGGCCAACCTTTTCGTGATTTTGATTGCGGCGGCGGAAGCCGCGGTGGCGCTGGCGATCATCCTGCGTTTTTATCGCCTGAAACAGACCATTGATGCCGATGAGGCGAATCTCCTGAGGAATTAGCAATGGCGCAAAGTTGTCTTTGGATAGCCCTACTTCCGTTCCTGGCCTTTTTGGTCCAGGTATCGATCGGAAAAAAATTGCCCCGTCACGGCGACTTCGTCTCCGTGTTGGCCATTGGCACCTCGTTCGCCTTGGCGACCCCGATCTTCATCAACTTGCTTTCCACCGGTAACCTTTACGAAACCCTGCAGTTCGTATGGATCAATTTGCCCGGCGTGCCTTCGGCCGCGCTGCGTGGCGCTCAGGATTTCAAGGTGACGATTGGCGTACTGCTCAATCCCCTTACCGCGATCATGTTGTTCATGGTCACGCTGTGCTCCACGCTGATCCACCTCTTCTCCACGGGCTACATGCACGGCGAAGAGCGGTATCACCTGTTCTTCGCCTACATCTCGCTGTTCTCGGCGGCGATGCTGGGCTTAATCATCTCGGACAACCTGCTCACCTTCTTCATTTGCTGGGAGCTCATGGGGCTGTGCTCGTACCTGCTCATTGGCTTCTATTACAAAAAGCCTTCGGCGATTAACGCCAGCATCAAAGCGTTCATGACCACGCGTGTGGGCGATACCTGCTTCTTCATGGGCATCTGTGCCCTTTACTACGTGTTCGGCACGACGAACTTCATGGACATGTACGGGGCCGTGAAGGCCGGCGTCGCGGCCGACGTTACGATTTTGGGTCTGCCCGCTTACACCTTCATTGGCCTTTGCATCATGCTGGGCACCATCGGTAAGTCGGCGCAGTTCCCGCTTCACATCTGGTTGCCGGACGCGATGGAAGGTCCGACGCCGGTTTCGGCCCTCATCCACGCCGCCACCATGGTGGCGGCGGGCGTATTCCTTTTGATCCGCACCTATCCGTTGCTTTACGCCTCGCATGGCGTGCTAACGGTGATTGCCTACGTGGGGGCCATCACGGCGTTTCTCGCAGCGCTCATTGGTATCGTGCAAAACGATATCAAGAAGGTGCTGGCGTACTCCACGATTTCGCAGCTTGGTTACATGGTGATGGGCGTTGGCGTTGGCGCTTTTGGCGCGGCCTTCCTGCACCTTTTGACCCACGCGTGCTTCAAGGCCTGCTTGTTCCTTTGCTCGGGCTCGGTGATTCACTCGGTTCACACTCAGGACATGCGCGAAATGGGCGGACTGCGTACCAAGATGCCGTGGACGTTCCTGTGCACGCTCATCTCTACGCTGGCGATTAGCGGTCTTCCGTTCTTCTCCGGTTTCGTGTCGAAGGATCGGGTTCTGGCCGGCGCTTTGGCGTTCGGCATGGAGCACCCGGCCCACATGATCATTCCGATTTTGGGTTTTGCGGCGGCGGGCGTTACGGCCTTTTACATGTTCCGCCTCCTTTACATGACCTTTTTCGGCGCGGCCCGCGACGAGCACAAGCATCACCATGCGCACGAGCAGCCGCTCATCATGGTGTTGCCGCTCGTGGTTCTGGCCACGCTGTCGCTCTCGTTGTGGTACGCGGGGCCGACCGGCTTGGATTTCGTGGATAACAAGATTCTGCCGGTGACGTGGTTCGATCACAGCGTAGAGGCGGCGCAGACTTCGATGAGCATCGTGGCTCACCACGGGAGCGAAGAGATCCATCACAAGGCCCACGGCCTGGCGCTGATCTTCTCGCTCATCCTGGCGGCCGGGGGCATCCTGCTTTCCACGGCCATCTATCTGAAAAAAATGATCAACCCGGACAAGCTGAAAAGAATGTTCGGTCCGATGCACCACATCCTTTGGCACAAGTACTTCTTCGACGAACTGTATGTCGGTTTCCTAATTCAGAAGGTGCTTCTGTCTTGGAATCGCATGCTGGCCGCATTCGATAATCGCGTGGTCGACGGCATCTTCGTCGACGGCTGGGCGAAGGTCACCATGGTGGTCAAATCGGTGGTGGGTAAGTTCGATGAAGTGGTAGTCGATCGCATGGCGGTCGACGGCGCCGGTGATTTGGTTGCGGTGAGCGGCTGGGCCGTTCGCCGGTTTCAGACTGGCCGCGTTCAGCAGTATTTGATTTTCTCGTTGATCGCACTCGGAATGGTTTACTGGGTGTTGAGGTAGGGAGGCCCCCGAGAGGGTGGAGATATAATTTATGCTTAGCCTAATGACGTTTATCCCGCTGGTCGGGATGTTGGTAATTCTGTGTCTCCCCAAAGATAAGCCGCAGTGGGTTCGCTATACCGCTGTGGTGGCAACACTCATCCCGCTACTGCTGGGAGTGAAGCTGTTCCTCGATTATGACCGGTCCAACCCGGGCATTCAGTTCGTGGAACGCATGTCGTGGATTCCGATGTTCAACATCGAGTACTACATGGGCGTGGACGGCCTGAGCATCCCGATGGTGCTGCTGACGGTGCTTCTGTCGTTCCTTTGCATCTTTGCCTCCTGGACGATCGACAACGGCGTGAAGGGTTACTTCGCGATGTTCCTCTTCCTGGAAACCGGCATGATGGGCGTTTTCTGCGCGCTGGATTTCTTCCTGTTCTTCTTGTTCTGGGAAGTGATGCTGCTGCCGATGTATTTCCTCATCGGTATCTGGGGCGGTAAGAACAAGGTCTACGCGGCCATCAAGTTCTTCCTCTATACGCTGTTCGGTTCCGTGCTGATGCTGCTGGTGATGCTGGCCATGTACTACTACGGCGAGCCGCACACCTTCGACCTCATCAAGCTGGCCGAGTTGCATCCCTTCTCGGGCAAAACGGTGTCGCTATTCGGCACGCAGTTCGCCATGGATAAGATCTTCTGGATTGGCTTGTTCATCGGCTTTGCCATCAAGGTTCCGGTGTGGCCGTTCCACACGTGGTTGCCTTGGGCGCACGTAGAAGCCCCCACGGCGGTGTCGGTCATTCTGGCCGGCGTACTGCTGAAGATGGGTACTTACGGCATCCTGCGCATGAACTTCCCCATCCTTCCGGAAGCCACCCTGTGGGCGGCTAACGCGATGGCGTTGCTCGGTGTGATCAACATTTTGTACGGTGCTTTCTGCGCGATGGCCCAGACCGACTTGAAGAAGCTGGTCGCCTACTCGTCCGTGTCGCACATGGGCTACGTCATGCTGGGCATGGCTAGCTTCACGACGGCCGGCGTGAATGGGGCGGTCTTGCAGATGTTCAACCACGGCACGTCGACCGCGATGATGTTTCTCTTGGTGGGTGTGATTTACGATCGCGCGCATCACCGTTGGATCGTCAAGCCGGACGGAACTCGTGGCTTTGGCGGTATCGCGTCTCAGGTTCCGGTATTTACCGGTATTTTCGCCATCGCGCTGTTTGCCTCGTTGGGACTTCCGGGTCTTAGCGGTTTCATCAGCGAAGCGATGGTTTTTATGGGGGCCTTGTCGGTTCCCCGTCTGCAGACCATGACCGTGATTGCATCGTTGGGCATCGTGCTCGGCGCGGCCTATCTGTTGTGGATGTTCATGCGCGTGTTCCTGGGACCCCTCAATGAGGAGTACAAGGACCTCACCGATATGAACTGGCGCGAGAAGCTAACGCTGGCTCCGCTTTGCGTACTCGTGATTGTACTGGGCGTTTATCCGCAGCCGGTGTTGGACCTCATGTCCTCCACGGTGGCTAAACTGCTCACGATTTTCGCGTAAGGGTAATTTGTGGCTCAGAACGTTTTAGACAGCTTGAAGTGGTTCGCTCCCGAAACCAGCCTGGTGGCGGTGCTAGTGCTGATTTTCTTGGCCGACGCCGCTTTGCCGAAAGCCCGTTCCACGGTGCTTTCGTTCATGTTGGGTTGTCTGGGACTGGTGGCGGCGATTGCGGCCACCGTGAAGCTGGCGCCGCTCGACCCCACTTTGTACTTCTCGGGCGTAGTCGCGCATGACGGTCTGTCGTCCTTCTTCCGTATCTTGGTGTTCGCGTCGGGCATTCTCGGCCTGTACGCCGCTTACGGTTCCAAAGAGATCGAAGAGAAGTACCGCAACGAGTACGCCATTTTGATCCTTTGCGTAGTCTTCGGCATGAGCCTCATGGCCATTTCGACCAACCTGATCATGCTGTACATCGGCATTGAAACGGTCAGCATCGTGTCGTTCGCGCTCGCGGGACTCAACCGCGAAAGCCTAAGGTCCAACGAAGCCGCGCTAAAGTACATGATCTACGGCGCGCTATCGTCGGGTCTGATGATCTACGGCTTCAGCCTGCTCTACGGCGTCACCGGCAGCTTGCAGTACAGCCAGATTCACACCGCGCTCGTCGCGATGAACATGGCCGAGCCCCCGCTGATTCTGCAGATGGCGATGCTGCTGATCTTCGGCGGACTAGCCTTCAAGATCTCCGCGTTCCCGATGCACTTTTGGACTCCGGACGTATACGAAGGCGCCCCCACCCCGGTGGTGACGTTCTTCTCCGTTGGCCCCAAGGCCGCGGGTATGGCCGCGTTGATCCGCATCTTCTACACCGTATTCGCCTCGAAGACCGGCGAGACGTTCACCGTCATGCCCGGCACCGCGCTGGTGCACGGCTTGGCGATCGTTTCCGCGCTGACCATGCTGGTCGGTAACTTTTCGGCCATCGCCCAGGTGAGCGTGAAGCGCATGCTGGCTTACTCGAGCATTGCCCACGTGGGTTACCTGCTGATGGGCATGGTGGCCACCAACGAAAAAGGGCTCGTCGCGATCCTGTTTTATCTCGTGGTGTATTACGCCATGAACGTCGGCGCCTTCATCGTGACCGGCCTAGTCATGGAATCGCGCGGCTCGGATGACATTGAATCTTTCCGCGGAGTCGGCTGGACCAACCCCTATCTTGGCGTGGTCATGGCGGTCTTCCTTTTCTCGCTGACCGGTATTCCCGTGTTTGGCGGTTTCGTCGGCAAGTTTTTGCTCTTCGGCTCGCTCATCGACGTTCCCGGCTTCTTGTGGCTGGCGTTGTGGGGCGTGTTGAATAGCGTGGTGTCGCTCTATTACTACGCGCGCATCGTGAAGGCGATGTGGCTCGATAAGCCGGTTTCGGCCTCGTCGCAGCCACTGCCGGCAATCGCCATGACCACTTACCACTGGGTAGGTTTGGCGCTGTTGGCGATCCCCACCGTGCTGCTGGGTCTCTTTTTTAGCCCGGTAGTGAGACTGGCGAAAGCTTCGGTAGCTGCTCTGTTGTCTTAAATAAAGGAGTCCTTTGGACCTCTATCTTCCCATCGCGATCCTATTCATCATCGGCGCCGGCGCCGGGTTGGTGATTATTGGGCTGTCGTCGATATTGGGGCCGCGTAATCCCCAGGCCACGAAGCTGAGCGTTTACGAGTGTGGGGTCACGCCGGAAGGCAGCGCGCGCATTCCCTTCAAGAGCCGCTTCTACCTGATTGCCGTATTGTTCCTGCTGTTCGACGTCGAAGCCGTATTCTTCTTCCCGTGGGCGCTCGTCTACCGCGAGTCCGTGCGGACGGGTGACGCGGGCTTACTTTTCGCCATGCTCATTTACATGGGTTTCATCGCCCTCGGCCTCGTCTACATTTTTCGCAAGAACGTACTGGAGCTCGACTAATGAGCGCCGTCGAATTTTCCATCAACACTCTGAAGATCTTTCTGCTTTGGTTTTCGATCGTGAACGTGGTTCCGGTCATGCTCTGGGTGGAGCGTCGCGCGGCCGGCCTGATTCAGGATCGTCCGGGCCCCAACCGCGTGGGTCCGTTTGGCCTGTTTCAAGCGATTGCGGACGTCATCAAGTTCTTCTGGAAGATGGATCCGGTTCCCAAACACGTGAACCGTTTCTTATTCCTCATCGCCCCGATCCTTTCGCTGATTCCGGCGTCGCTCACGCTGGCCGCGTTGCCGTTCGCCGACAAAATGGTGATCTGGGGCCGTGAGTATCAGCTGCAGGTATCGGACCTGCACGTCGGCATCCTGTATATGTTGGCCATCGGTAGCCTGGGGGCTTACGGCATCCTGTTCGGCGGCTGGGCGTCCAACAATAAATATTCGTTGCTAGGGGCGCTTCGCGCCTCCGCCCAGATGATTAGCTACGAGATCCCGCTGGGCTTGGCGGCCTGCGGGGCCGTGTTGTTTTTCGGCACCTTCTCTCTGCGCGGCATGGTCTTCATGCAGGATGGCACGTTGTTCGGCGGCCTGCTGCCCAAGTGGGGCATCTTCTTTCAGCCACTCGGTTTTCTGATTTTCTTCATCACCTCCTTGGCGGAGACGAACCGGGTACCGTTCGATCTTCCCGAAACCGAAGGGGAGCTCGTAGCCGGTTTTCATACCGAGTACGGCAGCATGAAGTTCGCGATGTTCATGATGGCGGAGTACATGAACCTTGCCACCATGTCCGGGCTGATGACGGCGATGTACTTCGGCGGCTGGCATATTCCGTACGTAAGCGACGCGACCCTCCTGTCGTGGCTTGGCGGCTCGGTGAACCTGCTAGCGATCGTGCAGCTCGGGGTTTTCTTCTTCAAGCTTTACACCTTCCTCCTGATCTACGTTTGGATTCGCTGGACGTTGCCGCGGTTCCGGTTTGACCAGCTGATGCGGGTTGCGTGGAAAAATTTGATTCCGCTGTCGATGATCAACCTCATCGTCACGGCTATCCTGCTCTACTTCTGGGAGATGCGCTGATGTCTAAAGAATGGCTCATCTGCGGCGCCGGAATCATGACTTTGGCCAGTGCCCTCATGGTGGTGCTGTCGAGCAACGCCATTTACAGCGCCATTGGCTTGTTGATCAGCCTGTTTGGACTGTCCGCCCTGTATCTGCTTTGGGGTTCAGCGTTTTTGTCGGTCATCCAGGTGTTGATTTATGCCGGCGCGATCGTGGTACTTTTCGTTTTCGTAGTGATGCTGCTCGACATGAGCCGCGTCGTGCAAACCGGCAAGGGGCCGGGCTGGTTCACCACTTTGCTCGTTACGGGCACGGGTTGGATCTTCTCGCTATTTTTGCTGCGCGCTTTGAACCGCGGGAATTTCGCCGGAGCCATCGAGCACAAGGCTCTGGGCAGCATCTCGGTTCTCTCCAAGATTTTGTTCCGCGAGTATCTGTGGCCGTTCGAGGTGCTGTCGGTGTTTTTGCTGGCGGTCGTGATTTCGGCATACTGCCTCGCCCGTCCCGAAAGTTTGGACAACTCGGGCAGTGATGGCGTTTCCATCAAGGGACCGAAGGGGGGCCGTTCGTGATCAGTTACGAGGCTTCTTGGCTTTCGTGGACTCACTACACCGCCATCGCTCTTTTTGGCATTGGGCTGGTGGGTTTCCTGCTTCGCCGCAACGCCATCGTGGTTTTGATGTGCGTGGAGTTGATGCTGAATGCGGTGAACCTGATCTTTCTGGAAGTTGCCGTTCGCACCCAGACTCACGACGGGATTTTGTTCATTATCTTCGTGGTTACGGTGGCCGCCGCCGAAGCGGCCATTGGGCTAGCCATTCTTTTGAATCTGTACCGTAAGCAAGGCTCGCTGGAGCTTAACCTGTTCCGGATGTTGCAAGGATGATGGGCACCTTATCGATTTTATTGTTGTCGCCGTGGCTCGGTAGCCTGATCAACGGACTGCTCGGCCGAGTGATCTGGAAGACCCAATCGGCCCGTCGTTCCGGCGTTATCGCGACCGCGGCCGCGGGCGTATCGTTCGTGTGTTCGGTAATTCTTTGGTGGAGCCTTACCCAAGGGAATGAGCCGGCCGAGCTATCGATCCGCTGGATCGATATCGGTGACCTGGCGCTCGATCTCGGTTTTCGCTTCGATCGCTTGACCGCCGTGATGGCCCTGTTCGTCACCGGGATCGGCACGCTAATTCACCTGTACTCCATCGGGTACATGGATCACGACAAGTCCCCTTCGCGCTACTTCGCCTACCTCAATTTGTTCTTGGCCAACATGCTCGTGCTCATCACCGCGTCGTCGCTGCCCGTGATGTTCATCGGGTGGGAAGGCGTGGGGCTTTGCTCTTACCTGCTGATTGGTTTCTGGTTCGAAGACCCGGCCAAAGCGCAGGCGGGAATGAAGGCCTTCATCGTCAACCGTATCGGTGACGCGGGCTTCTTGCTCGGCATCTTCCTGCTTCTGAATACTTTGCACACGGTAAACTTCGTGCAGATGGCCAAGGTGATGGCTCAGCCGGATATTTTGTCGCTCGTCGACATTCCCACGCTGACGTTGGCGGCGCTTTTCCTGTTCATCGGTTCGATGGGTAAGTCGGCGCAGATTCCTTTGTACGTGTGGCTGCCAGACGCGATGGCGGGCCCCACGCCCGTGTCGGCGCTAATCCATGCGGCCACCATGGTGACGGCGGGTATTTACCTCGTCGTGCGTATGGGTTTCTTGTATCAGGTCACTCCGCAGGCTAGCGCGCTGATTGCTGTCGTCGGTACGGCCACCGCGGTGCTGTCGGCGCTGATTGCGACTTCGCAGCGGGACATCAAAAAAGTTTTGGCCTACTCCACGGTGAGCCAGTTGGGCCTCATCTTCGTGGCTCTGGGAGCGGGCGCGTACGTGGCGGGTTTGTTCCACGTCGTGACTCACGCCTTTTTCAAAGCCTTGCTGTTTCTGGGTGCCGGCAGCGTGATTCACGCGATGTCGGGCGAGCAGGATATTTACAAAATGGGCGGCCTCAAGAAGTACACGCCGATCACGTTTTGGACCTTCACGATTGGCTGGGCGGCCATTTGCGGGTTGCCCCCGTTTTCGGGTTTCTTCAGTAAAGACTTGATCCTGTTCAGTCTGGTCACTACCGGTGGTTATCGAGGGTGGGTGCTTTGGGGGCTGGCGTCGTTCACTTCGATTTTGACGGCGTTCTACATGACCCGTTTGTACCTGCTGACTTTCTTTGGCCAGCTTCGCAGCCACGATGCGCATCCGCACGAAAGCCCATCCGTGATGGCGATTCCTTTGATGGTGCTGGCGGTGGGCGCGGCGGTTGCCGGCGTTCTCGAGCTTCCGCATCTGTTCCACGTCACGCCCCTCCTGTCGCACTGGTTGGACGGGGTAGTGCCGTTGACTCCGCATGCGGAAGGTCCTCTGTCCGAACTCGGCGCGATGGTGATTGCCACGGTGGGCGCCGTGGTGGCGATTGGCCTCGCGTGGATGACGTTCGGCGCGGGCAAGGTGAAGTTCGATCGTCCGGGCCATCCGCTGACGATGGTGTTCCGCGAAAAGTTCTTCGTGGATGAGTTCTACGACTTGGTTTTTGTTAAGCCGTTCCGCATGGTCTCGGGCGTGCTTGCCCGCGTGGTTGACCCCAAGCTGGTCGACGGCCTGTTTACCGGTTCGGCTAAGCTGGCCCGGTTCGGCGGTACGGTAGTTAGTTTCGTGCAGTGGGGAGCCGTGCAGTTTTACCTTTGGGTGATGGCGGCCGGCGCGGTCGTCCTCTTCTGGTTCTTCTTGAGAGGATCGATCTTCCCATGATGTTACTTTGGCAGATTTTATTACCGCTGATTGGCGTGGCGCTGATTTTTCCGTTGGCCGACCGCTTTGCCAAGCCGATTGCTCTAGGCTTTTCCCTCGGTGGGGTCGCTCTCGCCGTTGCGCTATGGGCCGGTTTCGACGGCGCGGCCGCTCAGCAAATGCAGTGGGTGTGGTCCGTAGGCTGGCTCTCGTCTTTTCCGGCCAAAGTCGCCCTCGGGGTCGACGGGTTGAGTCTGCCGCTCGTGGTGCTCACCAAGTTCATGATGCCGATCGCCTTGCTGGCGAGCTGGAAGGAAATTCGCCATCCGCGCGCGCTGATGAGCAGCTACCTGCTGCTGGACTCCGCCATGACGGGGGCCTTCCTCGCGACCGACGTTTTTCTTTTTTACGTTTTCTGGGAAGCGATGCTGATCCCCATGCTGCTACTGATTGGCGTGTGGGGTAGCAAGGACCGTATCTATGCGGCGTTGAAGTTTTTTCTGTTCACCTTCGCGGGAAGTATCTTCCTGTTGGCGGCCCTGCTCTACGTGATGGTGGCGCATCGTCAGCAGCTGGGCTTTTTCACCACCGATCTGATGGCCCTGGTGAGAGTAACTTTGCCCACTAATGCGCTATGGCTAGGCCTTTCCGTACAGGATCTAGTGTTCATGGGCCTCACACTGGCGTTCCTCATTAAGATTCCTTTGTTCCCGTTTCATACGTGGCTTCCGGACGCACACGTTCAGGCGCCTACGGGCGGATCGATCTTGCTGGCGGCCGTTCTGCTAAAGCTGGGAACCTACGGTATTCTGCGTTTCTCGATTCCCATCGCCACGACGAGCTTTTACAAGTTCGCGCCATTGCTTAGCGTGTTTGCGCTGATCGG
>JBGSST010000394.1:0-36397 GCA_041736915.1 Bdellovibrionota bacterium | reverse complement strand
GCCGACGCGTCCGGCGGCTTCGATCTTGCCGTCGACGATGAGGACGTCGCCCGTCTCATCGACGTGGCGGCCCGGATCAAAAACTCGTCCGCCCTTGATCAACAACCGCCCGGTCATTTCGTCCCCCGTAACGCTTCTCCGCCGACTAACAGATGCAACACCGCCATCCGCAGCAGTACGCCGTTGGCGACCTGATTCAAAATTACCGAGTGCGGGCCATCGGCCACCTCGGGCGTCAGCTCAACGCCGCGATTGATGGGGCCCGGGTGCATGATGAGCACGTCCGGCTTCGCGTACTTGCGCAAGAGCGGGCCATTCACGCCGTAAAATTTCGTGTATTCACCTTGGCTGGGAATTTGTCCCGGCGTGAGGCGTTCCGTTTGGATTCGAAGAAGCATCACTACATCTTGCCCCTCCAGCGCCTGATCCAGACGGTCGAAAACGTTCACGCCCAATTTTTCCGCCTTGGGCGGAAGCAACGTGCGCGGACCGCACACCGAAACGGTGGCGCCCATGGTTTTCAAAGCGTAAATGTTCGAGCGCGCCACGCGGCTGTGGGCGATGTCGCCGACGATGACCACTTTGAGTCCGGCGATCTTTCCGCGGAAATCTTCGATGGTCATCAAATCCAACAGCGCCTGCGTCGGGTGCTCGTGAAAGCCATCACCCGCGTTGATCACCGGCAAATTCAAAATGCGATCGAGGTGGTGGGGCGACCCGGCCGAGGCATGACGGAGCACCAGCACGTGGGGCGCCATCGCTTCGATGGTCTTCGCCGTGTCGTAAAGCGTTTCGCCCTTCTTGGTCGACGAGCCGTCCTGCGTGAGGGCAATCGTGTTGGCGCCGAGGCGCTTGGCCGCGAGCTCGAATGAGCCGCGCGTACGCGTGCTGTTCTCGAAGAACAGCAGGCTAACCGTTTTGTCCTCCAGCGGAGACCGCGGAAACGGCTGCTTTTGGTCCCACAGTTTCTTGTAAACGTGAGCGCAGTCCAAAATGGTGCGAATCTGGGAATGGGAAAGAGTTTCCGTTCCCAAGAGTGACTTGATGCCTAGAGCATTTGATGCGGTATGGGCGGTTTCCACGAGTGGGCCAAATGTAGGGGAGCGTGAGTATCTTGGCAAGCAGCGCTCCAAACGAAGTTCGGCCCTCCGAACGGCTGGCCGTCATCGGCGATAAGCCATTAATATTAATAATAATATCGCCTTGGCCGCGTCCCCATTGTGCAAAACAGAAAGGTGCGTTAAAACACGCTCCTTCGTCCCCAAATTTTAGGAGTTTTTCATGGCCGAAATGAAGTTGAAAACGGGTCTCGCCGAGATGCTCAAAGGCGGAGTGATCATGGATGTGGTCAACGCCGAACAAGCCAAGATCGCCGAAAAAGCCGGTGCCGTGGCCGTGATGGCTCTCGAACGTGTCCCGTCGGATATCCGCAAAGAAGGCGGCGTCGCCCGCATGGCGGACCTGAACATCATTCACGCGATCATGGATGTGTGCACGATTCCGGTAATGGCCAAGGCCCGCATCGGCCACTTCTCCGAAGCGATCATTCTGCAGGAAATCGGCGTGGACTACGTGGACGAGAGCGAAGTGCTCACTCCGGCCGACGAGCAGTACCACATCGACAAGCACCAATTTAAAGTCCCGTTCGTTTGCGGCGCCCGTAACTTGGGCGAAGCGCTCCGTCGCATCAGCGAGGGTGCCGCCATGATCCGCACCAAGGGCGAAGCCGGTTCGGGCAACATCGTCGAGGCGGTTCGCCACCTTCGCACGATCCGATCGCAGATGCGCCGCCTGACCACGCTCGGTCACGAAGAGCTGGTCAATGAAGCGAAAGAGCTCGGGGCTCCGGTCTCGCTCGTTCAGCTGGTTGCCGAGACGGGCAAGCTGCCGGTTCCTAACTTTGCCGCGGGCGGAGTCGCCTCGCCGGCGGACGCCGCGCTTTGCATGTGGCTGGGCGCCGAATCGGTTTTCGTCGGTAGCGGCATCTTCAAGAGCAGCAATCCGGAAAAGCTGGCCCACGCCGTCGTTCAGGCCGTGACCCATTACAAAGACGCCAAGATTTTGGCGGAGATCTCGCGCGACGTCGGTACCCCGATGCGCGGAATCGAGATGAGCACGCTGAAGCCGGAAGAGCGCCTGCAAGAGCGCGGCTGGTAAGCCCTAAGCGTGCCTAATCCTATGCGCATCGGCATCCTCGCCCTGCAAGGAGCGGTAGCCCCTCATCGGGAAAAGCTGCTCGCTTTGGGGGCGGAGGTCGTGATGGTGCGCAACCAGGAAGACCTGCGTAAGGCCGATGCGTTGATTCTTCCGGGCGGCGAAAGCACCGCCATGATCCTGCTCGCGAAGGAGTACGATCTGTGGACGGATTTGAAAGCGTTCGTACGTACCAAGCCGGCGTGGGGTGTTTGCGCGGGCGCCATTCTTTTGGCGAACGAGGTTTCACACCCCGTGCAAGATTGCTTGGGCGCCATCGACATCGCGGTTGAACGCAATGCCTTCGGTCGGCAGGCCGAAAGCTTCATCGACAAGATTGATCTGACGAGCGGGCCCGCGGCCAAGGCCGAAGGGGTTTTCATCCGGGCGCCGCGTTTCAAGCGGATCGGTGCTAACGTGAACGTGCTCGGTACCTGGAAGGGTGAGGCCGTGCACGTAGAGCAGGGCAACGTCCGGGCATCGACGTTTCACCCCGAGCTTTCGGACGATATGACTTTGCATCGTGACTTCATCGAAAAGTGCCAACGCACAGTAAGAGGCAACCATGGATGATCGTTTTCCCCTTTGGCTCCGTAAGATCCTTCGCAAGCTCGACTTCCTCGGGCTGCCGAACATCGGACTCTTCATCGTTGGCTTGAGCGTTCTGGGCTTCTTTGGCCTGAACTACCTCAACGCGCCGGTGGAACGCTTCATGTTCGATCCGTACCTCGTGCTAGAGCAGGGGGAATGGTGGCGATTGTTTTCCTTCCCGACGGGCGACGGCATCACCAACCCGATCTGGTTTTTGTTTTACGCGGTCTACATCTACTTCGTGATGAGCTCGATGGAGGCCCACTGGGGTCCCGGTCCGTTGACCGTCTTCACCTTTTTCGCCTACTGGTGCGCCATTGCGGCGTCGTTCCTCGCGGGACGGCCGCTGTCGATCTGGTATCACGTAGTGGAGAACTTGAGCCTCGCGTTCGGTACGCTGTTCCCCAATCTGGAGCTTTATCTCTTCTTCATCATCCCGGTGAAGGCGAAATGGCTGGCCGTATTCGCGGGCGCGCTGCTGACGTTTCAGTTCCTGGCGGGCAGCTGGCGGGAAAAAGGGTTTCTCCTCATTGTACTGCTTCCGTACCTGACCTTCTTCGGTCCGTACTTGGTGAGCGAGGCTAAAGCGATTGTCCGCCGCCGCAAGAATCGTGGCCGCATGGATGATTGGCGCAATTAACGAGGAATTAAGGGCGATCTTGGGAGGATAGGAACTGAGCAATCGGGTCCACCCGCACGACGTCATCGTTCTTGGTCACAATGGCCTCTCCGTCGGCACTCAAGGCAAAGACCCCGACGGGAACGTTGAACTCGCCGATCTTTTGCATCTTCTCCATCGTGTACCAGTAAACCTTGAAACGATTGGTGGCCTTGTCGATCGACAGCACGGCTAGCTCTTTGCCATTCGGGTGCACCAGGGTGTGCGCCATGAATTGGTCGGCTTGAGGCTGATGTACCGGAAGCTCGCGCGGCTTCCCGTCGCGGCCGTACAGGAACATGCGCCGGTTGGTGAAATCACGCACGGTGATCCAGTCTCCCTGAACGTCATTGATGTCGGGGCTCACGAGTCCGGGAGGCAAATCGAGCTGGCGAAGGGCCGTGACCCCGCCCGCATCCACCGTCGTCACTACTAGCTTTGCCTGTTTGGGATCCTGGTCGCGGGGAATCGATACCACCGCGTTTCGTCCCGGAACGCTGTCCCACGCGCCGTAAGGCGCCTCGTTCGTGAAGTGTTTCGCCGTTCCCGTGGCCAAATCGATGAGCTGGAAGTGGGTCGAATCGCCGTAGTTCACTTCGGCCACGATCCAGTTGGGATTGCCGAGCCGCTCCAGTTTTTGGACCGACCGACGTCCGTCCGGCATCGTGGGATCGAGGGGGGCCAGGGGAACTCGCTTTCCCTGGGAGTTGAGTTTTCCGTTCACGAGATCGTGCGCCTGAACCGCGTCATTGCCATCGGGCAGCTTGGCCGCGATGACGAACTTGCTGCCGTCGGAGGTGAGATCGGAGGCGTAGGAATGGGCCCCTTCGCTGTCGTTTAGTGGAAATCTTCATTTTTGCGGGTTACCGAATCGTAGACGTGGACCTCGGCCTGCTTGTTGGGGCCGGAGCCCATCGTTACGTAGTAACGGGCATCGCTGGTCATGCGGACGAACTGGCCATTCTCCGTGGCGATGTTCAGAACGGGTTTGTTCTCTTCCGAGACCGTTTCGATCACGGCCTTGGCTTTCTCCTGCGCCGCGATTTTTCTCCGAACGGTTTCCAGCATCAACCCCTTGAGCTCCGGGGTTTCCCACCCCAGCTTCTCGAGCATCTTACGGAATTCGGCCAAGGGCTTACGCACACCATCGATCGCATTCTCCCCCTCCGGCACGGAAAAGGGGTCGGCGGCGTTCAGGATGTGTTTGTACAGTTTCGTCCGGGCTTCGGAATCCTTCGGAAGATCGAGCAGCTTTCCGTACGTGGAGGTCGCGAGCGCCTGCGCCTCTTCCGGAGTGGCCGAGAGCGAGAAAAAAGCCAGCTGGCAAAGCGCATCGCTCGTGGCTACCGAGGACACGGAGAGGACGAGGGCCAAGACGAAAGCGATGCGGCCCGGCAGAGCAAAGAAGGTCATACCCTCATTATACCGTTTACGACTTGAGCGCGGCGGCGGCCTTTTTGGCCGCTAGGTATTTACGCAATCCCTGGATCGCGAAGTAGAGAATCACCAGACCAATGAGGACGCTGAAGCCGGTCTTGAAGCTCTTCAGCTTTTCGAGAATGCTCGAGATGTGATCGCCGAAGTAATGGCCCATGCCGTAACCGATCACGATCCAAATGGGCACACTCAGTAGCGCGGCCAAACCGTCGAAGAGGACGAAGCGGCGGTAGGGCATCTTCATGGCGCCGGCCATGAAAAACGCCACCGCCCGAAAGCCGGCCACGAAACGGGCGAAGAAGACGATCTTGTCTCCGTACTTGCGGAAGTATGCCTTTACGCGCCTTACGCGATCGGGGGGAAAGAAGGGCTTTTTACGTCGTGGGTCCAAAAGCCGCATGCCGAACTTGCGGCCAATCCAAAAAAGAACGGTGTCGCCCAGGATAACGCCGGCCATCGTGACCACGAAAGAGCCGAACCACGTCAGCGTGCCGTCCCAAACGAGGTAACCGGCGGCAACCAGCGGAATGTCTTCGGGAAGCGGTAAACCCAGACCGCACGCGACTAAGATGCCGAAGATGATGGCATAAGCTGCGTTGCCGGAGAGGGCGGTTAGGTAAACGAAGAGCTTTTCCATGAAACCATCCGAAGTTACCTGATGATAACAGACTTGGATACCCAGATTCATTTCCGTTTGGTAAGAAACGGGGCGTGTCCGACAGCGAAAAAACAGCAAAATCCGGCTCTTCCTTCGGAAGAAAGAAGGTCGCTCTAAAAGGGCGGGGCAGCGCCGTGGCCCCCTCGGTAGTCGATCCGCTGTTGCAGCAGTACATGAAGGAAATTCAGAAGTACCCGCTGCTGACGCGTGAAGAAGAGCACGACCTCGCGGTCGAGTACCAAAAGACCGGCGACAAGGAAGCTCTACAAAAGCTGGTCACTAGCAATCTGCGCTTCGTGGTGAAGGTCGCTTTCGAGTACGTGAACTACCGCATGAAGCTGTTGGACCTCGTTCAAGAAGGCAACGTGGGGCTGGTGAAGGCCGTGCGCGACTTCGATCCGTATAAGGAAACGCGGCTCACCACTTACGCCGTGTGGTGGATCCGTAGCTACATTCAAGACGCCATTCTGCGGAATTATTCGCTCGTGAAGATGGGCACTACCCAGGCGCAGAAGCGTTTGTTCTACCGCCTGCGGGCCGAGCAGAAAAAGCTGGAGCAACAGGGGCTGATCCCCGAGCAGCAGACTAAACTTTTGGCCTCCCGGCTCGACGTGAAAGAAAAAGAAGTCGAGGAGATGAGCCAGCGGCTATCGGGGCCCGAGCTTTCCCTCGATGCCCCCATGCCCGGCGACGATCGCAAATCGCACATTCAGAACCTGGCCCACGAAGGCGCGGGCACGGAAGAGATGCTCGGAGACAACGAGCAGAAACGAATTTTCTTGGAAGTGCTTGGCCGTTTCGGCAAAACGCTCAAGGGTCGCGACAAGGTTATCTTCGAAGATCGCCTCATCTCCGAAGACCCGATGACGTTGCAAGAGATCGGCGACAAATACGGTTTTACTAAAGAACGGGCGCGCCAGATCGAAGAAGAGTTAAAGGGTAAGCTCAAGGATTACATGAAAGCCCACTACCCTGACTTCAAGATGCTCACCGAAGATATTCGCGAAGAAGACTGATCAGCGCTCGCGGCGGAGCAGCGCCACGCCGGCCGCATTTAGCATTTCGCTTTGGCCTTTGGGCGGTACCAGCTCGTAAATGAATTTCCACAGCCAGCCCAGCGGCATGGGCCTTTTGATTCGGACTGACTCGAGCAGCAACGAACGTACCTGCGCAATCCCCCACCCAAACTCTTTGAAGTACGAAGCCCCCTTTGCGGGAGCGAAAAGAAACGGCGCCCGCTTCAGTGATTCGCGCCATTGCTTCATCACGCGATCTTTGGTTCGCGGGGAAAGAAAATCCTGAATCCAATACTGAATGTATGGGGCATCGTTGATCGCTTTGGTGAGGTCGATCACCTGCGCCTCGGTCAAATACATAAGCAGGCCTTCGGTGAGCACCACGGTTTTACGCCCTTTGGCCAGCGCCGCCGCTTTTTCGAAGAACTCGTTGCGGGCCCAGGCCTGCGAAAGATCGACGTCCCAACGCTTAAGCTCGCAGCGAGGAACCTTGAGCTCCATCTTCGCGGCCTTGTACGCGTTTAGCTCCGGCAGGTCCCCTTCGATCCACAGCAAGCTAGGCGACAGCTCCATGCGGTAAGGACGGGAGTCCAACCCAGCGGCGAGATTAATTACCACCTGCACGCCACTCTCGGTGAGCAGCTGACGCAAAAACTCGTCGATGACGTACGTGCGAGTCACGATGGCCCAGCCTTCGCGCATACCGCGCTTCATCTCCTGAACTATCGCCTCGCCACGGGCCCCGCCCAGCTCCCGCGCGAACGGATCTCGAAACAAGGCGTCGGGCCGTTCGCTTTCGATCGCCCGGTATATCGCGACCCAGGCGGCGGTATCCGAAACGTTTTCGATACCGCCCATGTCAGTCCAGCAACTTTAGGGCGGCTTCGGCCGAGAGCTTCTTCTGCGTTAGATTTTCGACGAGCTGGAGGTAGTCGAACTCCGTCCCCGGGTGAAACCAGGTGTCGCGAATTCTGTCGCCGAGCAGGCGTTTCTTGGAAAGGCTGGAGTACTCGTTACCGAGGGCGTCGTACACCTGCTCCACGGTAAGAATACCGAGCGCGTAATTCTCGACGTAAACCGGCGCCATCATGAAATGCTCGATATCCCAGTCCGCGTTTTCCACCGGCACGTCGATGTTCCAATACTCTTTCGAAAGCTTGGACCACGTTTCCGCGTAGTCGGATTCCGGATTGGTGTAGATCGAGCGTTCGAATTCCGAAAACATTACCTGACGCAGCAGCGTGAGGGCTTGTTCGAGCCGCGCGGTTTTCGCATGGCGCTTTAGCTGGGTAGCGGAATCTCGCGACGGAACTTTACAAAACTCGGTGAGGGCGTCGCCGAGAAAAAGCGCGGTATTGGCGAACCGTTCCAGCGCCATGGCAATACTTTCGGTAGGCACCGAATCAAAGCCGCGGAAAATCGCAACCGGCTGCCGCACTTCGGCGGCGTGAATGGCGTGTCCCAGCTCGTGAATGAGGGTGCTGACATCTTCCCACTTAACCGGCTTTTTCAGGTTGGCCAGAAAACGGATATCGGCGGCGGGCTCGCGGAGCAGCTGGCCGTCGGTGTCGGTACGGGGAAAGACCAGCGCCATGGCGAAGGCGTGGGTGTTCTTGCCCGGCCGTGGAGTGAGGTCGGTCTTAAAGCCGTATTCGTCGATATCGAAGCCGAGCTCCGAATAGAATTTGCGCGCGATATCCATGGGCCCGGTTTCGCTAAGCTGCGCAAACCACGGGTTTAGCCCCCCGGTAGATGATTGCTCGCGTAGGTAGCGAAGGTCCCAGGGCTCAACTTTGGTAATGCCGTGCTGGGTCCCCAGCTCTTTGATTACCTGCTGCGCCTTCGGGGCTAGCTTTTGCTTTAGCTCCGCCACGATGGACCAGTAGTTATTCAGGTCGAGCAGATTGCGGGAAAAACGGTACGTGTAATAGTCCGGAAAGCCGGCGGCCTGGGCCTCGGCGTTACGCGACTTTACCAAATCGCGGAAACCGACCTCGAGCCACTTCTTGGCGCGGAGCGATCCGTAACTTTTGTAGAGTGACTCGCGGGTGGCGCGATCCCCGGTGGAGGCGACCTTCTTCGAGAACAGCGCCATCGACAGCGGCTCGGTCTCGTCGGGCAGGGTGATGCGGAACGCGTTACTCTCTTTCTGTAACTTATCCTGCCATTCCTGGTTTTCTTTTTCCCGCGCCATCACCTTGGGATCGGTGAGGATGTTGGCCTGAAAAACGTTGCGCACGCGTTTAAGGCGAGTGGCCCAAACACAATCCTTGAGCTGAAGCTTTTCCACCTGATCGCTCAGGCGATTCACCTGGTCGACGATTCCCTGATCGTAGACGGCCTTCTGGTAGGTCTCGAACAGAAACGCCATCTTCTTCATCGATGCATCCTTCGCGGCGGTCTCTACCTTCCATTGTTCTTCCTGGTAGGAAACCGAAGCGTCGTCCACGCGCTCTTGATAGCGCGATAGATCGTAGCTGAAGAAGTCGGCTATTTTCTTACAGGCAAGTTCCGGCTGATTGGCCTCTTCTCCGGTAATGACGGAGCGGCTGGAGCATCCAACGAGAAGTGCGATGCTTACGACTACTCCGACGACAACCGAATTTGATAAGCGCAATTAAGCCTCCATGAACGGGTACTTATAGTCTACCGGAGGATGGAACGTTTCGGAGATCGTTCTTACCGAGGTCCACCGCATCAAGTTGAACATGCTGCCGGCCTTGTCGTTCGTGCCCGAGGCACGTCCGCCGCCGAACGGCTGCTGTCCTACCACCGCGCCCGTAGGCTTGTTGTTGATGTAGTAGTTGCCGGCGGAAAAGCGCAGGCGTTTCAGTCCGATTTCGATCGCCTTGCGGTCCTGCGCCAGGAAGGCGCCGGTGAGGGCGTAGGGCGAGGTCTCGTCGACCAGCTGAAGCGTCTCTTCCCATTTACTGTCTTCGTAAACGTGCAGCGTCAGAACGGGCCCAAAGATCTCTTCGCACATCGTGCGGTACTTGGGATCCTTCGCTTCGATGAGGGTGGGCTCGACGAAGTAACCCGTTTCCCCGTGACACTTTCCGCCGGCCAGAATCTCGGCCTGGCTGCTCGACTTCACGCCGTCGATGTACGAACGGATGTTCTCGAACGAGTTCTTGTCGATTACCGCGCCCACGAAGTTGCGGAAATCCGCCACATCACCCATGCGCAGCCCCTTGATCTCGTCGACCAGGTCATTCTTGAGCTTGTTCCACAGTGACTTCGGAACGTACGCGCGCGAGGCGGCGGAGCATTTCTGACCCTGGTACTCGAACGCGCCGCGGACGAGCGCCACGCGAAGCACGTCTACGTCCGCCGACGGATGCGCGAACACGAAATCTTTGCCGCCCGTTTCGCCAACCAAGCGGGGGTAGTTCAGGTAGCTGCGTACGTTCTCGCCGACCGTACCCCAGATCTGCTGGAACACGTCGGTGCTACCGGTGAAGTGAACGCCGGCCAGGTGCTTGTCGAAAAGGGCGACATCGCCAATGGTTTTGCCACTACCGGGAAGAAACTGAATGACCCCCGGAGGCAGCCCCGCCTCTTCGAAAAGCTTAACGAGGTAATAGTTCGAGAGGATCGAGGTCGACGCGGGCTTCCACAAACACACGTTGCCCATGAGGGCCGCCGAGGTGGGCAAGTTACCCGCAATCGACGTGAAATTGAACGGGGTGATGGCAAAGACGTAACCTTCCAGCGGACGGTACTCCGACCGGTTCCACTGACCGGGTCCGGAGATCGGCTGCATCCGGTACATCTGCTCCATGAAGTGAACGTTGAAGCGGAAAAAATCGACTAGCTCGCAGGCCGCATCGATTTCGGCTTGGTAGCACGTTTTGCTTTGGCCCAGCATGGTCGAGGCGTTCAAAATCTGACGGTATTTTCCGGCAAGTAGATCGCCGGCTTTCAAGAAGATGGCGGCGCGGGCCTCGAACGAGTACTCCGACCATTCCTTCCACGCTTTCGCCGAGCCTTGAATTGCCTTACGGACATCGTCGGCAGTGGCCTTGTGGTATCTGCCCAAGATCTTTTCGTGCCGGTGCGGCACGCGGCAGACATCGGTATTACCGGTGCGGATCTCCTTGCCGTCGATGATAAGGGGAATGTCGAGCTCGAGTCCCTCCTGCCGTTTCAGTTCGGCGACCAGCGCTTCACGTTCCGGGGATCCGGGACGGTACTCTTTCACCGGTTCATTTTTGGGCATGGGGGAAGTGGGCAAGCTCAATGACATAAGTTCTCCGAGTAGGAAGTAGAGATACCAAGCCCGTCGGAAAACGGCAAAAAAAAGGGCCCTCCCTTAGGGAGAGCCCTTTTCAAACTTTACGGAAGCTGGCTATCAGCGCTTCTTCTTCGCGGTTTTCTTGGCGGTCTTCCGCTTGCGACCGCTGCGCGACATCTTCGCCATGGAGAGATCGCCCTGTTTGTCGACGAAGTAGAGGTAACCGACTTGGCGCTTCACACCGAGCTTCGCCACGACCTGCGGCTTGGTGTTGGTGGGCTTACGACCACGGCCCATCTTGGACCGGGAAATGTTTCCCTTTTTGTCCAAATAGTAGAGCCAACCAGATTCTTTTTTTACGCCAACCTTCGCGACCTTCGTAGCCATTCAGTACCCCCCCAATAGGATTTAAACAAAAGATAACCGATTATCGACGGAATGCATAGAGGGTTACACCCTCTCGAAAGCGAACAACGGCAGATCAAAAGGTGACGTACCCTTGGCGACGTTACCAATTTTTTTTCCGACGGCGGCGCGTACGCCAATCCGCGGCAGGGTTTCCGTCGACGATAGAAAGTGAATGCCCGTCGCCATCGTTACCGGCGCCCCGGCGCGCTGCGAGACGAACCGCACGCGCTCGGTCGCTTCGGCTTCGTCGAGCGGACGCGAGAATCCTATGCCGACCTCGCGCAATGATGCGGGGACCTCGGTGAGCTTTCCCCACGTTACCGAATAATCGAAAGGGCTCGCGCTCTCGACGGGAAACGGGCCAAACCGGCGCACGCGTTCGAGCAAGGTTTCGGTGTCGCGAAAAGCGCCGGCCCGCCATTGCGCGATGAGCTCGATCAGTTCTTTGTCTTCGGCCATGGCCGGATAATGGGCCGCGTAGGCCTGAAGTTCTTCGTCCGCCGGCAAGCGGTTGCTCGCCACGAAGTCGGGATCCGCAAAGATGGTCACGGGGAGACCGCGCGACTCCAGCTCCGGAAGAATCTCCATGAAGACCCGGCGGCGCGGAGAAAGAAACGTGATCGCGGCCATACCGAAAGAGTTTTTGGCGAGCCCCTCGGCCAGCTCGGAGAGACGAACGAAACGGTAGTAAGCCTCCACGTGATCGAGTCGCGCATCTAGTTCGTCGCGGTCGATCGATTCCTTTCCGTCGAACGGAAGGATCAGCGAATTTTTTGGCCCGAAGAGCTTTCTCAGCATCGTGGGGCGGAGTATGGTGCCTTTATGGGCGCTTTGAAAGACGAACAGAAGAAAGCGGTAAAAACCTATTTGCTCGGGCTACAGGATCGGCTGGTGGCCGAGTTCGAGTCTATCGACGGGCAGGGGCTCAAGTTCGAAAAGAAGAGCTGGCCGCGTCCGGAAGGCGGCGGCGGAACGATGACCGTGCTGCGCAGCCAGGTGGTGGAAAAAGGCGGCGTTAATTTTTCCGAAGTGTACGGTGAGAAGTACCCCGCGCTCGAGGGTGAGCATGCGGGCAAGCCATTCTTCGCGACGGGCGTATCCACTATTTGCCACATGACGAACCCGTATGCCCCCATCGGCCACATGAACGTGCGCTTACTGGAAGTGGGCGACACCGTGTGGTTTGGTGGCGGCGCCGACATGACTCCGTGTTTTCCCAACGAGGAAGACACCAAGGCGTTTCACGCCGAGCTGAAAGCCGCGTGCGACAGCAATCCCGTAGGCGGCACCGTGAGCTACGACAAGTTCGCGAAGTGGTGCGATGAGTATTTCTACATTCCGCACCGCAAATCGGTGCGTGGCGTGGGCGGCATCTTTTACGACTATTTACAGGGGAATTTCGACGAGCTGTTCGCTTTCATGCGGGCCGTGGGGGATGCGTACGCGAAGGCGTATCCGGCGATTTTGCGCAGGCAGCTCTCCGCCAAGTACACGGAGGCCGATCGCGAGAAGCTTCTCTTCTGGCGCGGCCGTTATGCCGAGTACAACCTGGTTTACGATCGGGGAACGAAGTTCGGCCTCATGACGAACGGAAACATCGAAGCCATCTTCGTGTCGTTACCGCCGATGGTAAAATGGTGAGCTGAATTACCGCGCGTTCGCGGCCTGCTGGGCTGCGCTAATCGCCGCCGGCGAGCCGGGGACGATCGTTACGGTTTGAATTTTACCGCACGCGCCTAACAGCAAAGATAGAACCAATAGAGTGATCGTGGACCGCACACGTACCATTTGGACCTCGTCTGATTGGGTAGAGTTCCAATCTACCAGCAGATTGTGAGGCAAACTTGCGAGAAATCACACAATTAGAATACGCAAAAAGACCAATGATTAAGGGCGGTTATTTCTTCTTCAGCATCTCGCAGCGGGCGTAGATGACGTGCCAGTGGTTCTCGGGGCGGAACTTCATGCTGGCGGAAACACGGTCTTGCGACGCTTCGATGGACTCGTCGTGGAACTCGAAGATCTCGCCGCAGTCGAGGCAGACGATGTGGTCGTGGTGCTCTTCGGTTTCGACCTCGTACAACGTTTCGCCCGAGCTGGCGGTTAGCGTTTGGCGAAGCACCCCCGCTTCGATGAACAGCGTGAGGTTGCGGTAAACGGTGGCCGGTCCCACGTTGGGGAAGCGCAGGCTTACCTTCTGAATTAGCTGAGTGGGCGAAAAGTGTGAAGTTTGCTCGCCGATAATCTCGAGGATGTGGTTACGGGACGCGCTCGAATTGAGCCCTTTGCCTTTGGTGTAAGCGTCGAGCCGCTCCTGCAAAAGGCGCAGCTGCTCGCCTTTACCCCCGGCGTGGGGAGTGTGGGTCGGCCGGGGCCGGCCGCAAGGCAGCGGCTTTTTTTGGGTCTTCACGTCTTTGGGCACGGACCTTTATATGATCAGTTCGTTTCTTGCGCAATCAGACGGAGCAGGGGCATGGGGGGGACGGCGGGCTCTTGCGGTTTTGCCGCTTCGCGCCAGCCTTCGGTCACCCGGTTGAACTCATCGGCGAGAAAAACCGCGGCCTCTTTTCCGAGGTTGATCGACACGCCGCCGATGCAGAGGTGAACTCCGCCACAGGCGCAGCGGCGTACAAACAACGGCCCTTGGCTCGTGGTCAGTGGGGTGGAATGCGGCGTGGTGTGGTTGTCCATTCGGGGCTCTCCTGAAAATGAGAATCATTCTCATTATTCTTAGAAGGTAAACTTAGCCCCGGATTTTGACCAGCATTATTTGAATGGATTTTAGAGGCGCTCGGAAAGGCCAGTGCGTAGGGCTTCCACGGCGAGTTTGATCAGGCTCGGCGTAAGCGGGGAGTCGTAATGGGATAGGTAAACCGGCGTACGCAGCGGTTTCATCCCGGCCACCTGGCGGATTCCGGGACGGCCTTCGAGCAGGTGTTTGGGCACGACCGCGCGGCCCCAGCCGAGCGCCACACCGTCGAGGATGCCGTAGATCTCGTCGAGGTAGAGACGTCGTCCGGAAATTTCCTGACCCTGCGATCGCAGGTACTTCATCGTGGTGCGGTCGTGACTGTCGTGATCGAGATAGCCATCACCGCCTCCGGTTGCCGGCTCGATGAGCACATTCTCTTCGAAGCCTACCCGGACGCTTTTCACGCCGGTTAGCGACAGCTCGTCGTCGGTCAATGCGAGATCGCAAGCGCCCGTGCGCAGCAGACCGGGAATGTCGCGCAGCTCACGGCTCATTAGCTCCACCGATACGCCGGGGTTGGCTTGCACGAGCGGGCTTAGCGACGGCAGCACTAGCGATCGCAGCACGGTAGAAAAGCCCGCCACGCGCAGCGAGCCCACGAGGGAGTCTCCCGGCTTGGCCTGGGCTACGTCGTGCAGCACCTGCGCCTCCATCGATTCGCGCAGCCGGCAGTAACGCAAAAGTTTTTCCCCACTCTCGGTGAGGCGGGCCCCGGTTTTGTCGCGGATGAACAACGCCGTTCGCAGATCGGTCTCTAAATTTTTAATTCGCTGGGACAATGCCGACTGGGTAACGCTCAAGGCTTTGGCGGCCACGGAAAAATTTCCGGTGCGCGCCACTTCGAAAAAAGCATCCAGCCCCAATGACGATAAACTCATCGTTAGCCCCAGAGTGAAACGGTGGCGAGGGCGAAACACGCGCCGATTCCCGCGAACCACACCATGGATCGCAATGCCGCCAGGTGGGCCAGGTAGAGCCCTACGTAAGCGAAACGCGAAACCACGAAAAACACCGCTAAGCCGCTACTCACGGGAGCCAGGTCGGCATTCGTGAGGTGGTTCATGAAAACCGCGCTGGCGAAGATGGGGAGAATTTCGAAACTGTTCAGGTGCGCCGCGACGGCGCGCTTGCCCCATCCGGTAAGGCGGGTCTGCTGATCACGGGGGTTTTTATTATCGTATCCGCGACCTTCTTGCGCCATCGCCTTCATGGCAGGCAGCTTGGCCAGGTACGGGAACACCATGATGACGAGCAGACAGTAAAACGGCGTGGTCATGTAGCCGAAATGCCCCCGCAAGGGGCATATGTCATGAAAAAACTTCCTAGCCTCCCGCGCTTTCACCCCTTCCGGGCTGGCACGGGGGTTGCTCTACAGCCCGGTACAATCCACGACGATTGTGGGTTTAAACCTTACCGGGGAGTTGAGATGGAAGTGGCGTTGTTCATGATGGTGGTAACCCCGATGGTGGTCAGTTTTTGGGTGGTCTGCGCGAGCTAGCGAAAAGGCCGGCCGTTTGCCTCCCAAACGGCCGGCCCGTTGCTTATTCCTCGATGTGGCTGCGGAGCATCCAAGCGGCCTTCTCGTGAACGTCGAGACGTCCCGTGAGCAGGTCGAGCGTCGCTTCATCGTTGCCAGCTTCCGCTTTGGGGAAGAGCGAGCGCGCCGTTTTCGCGACCGCCTCGTTGTCCTTCACCAGTTCTTGAATCATGTCCTTCGCGCGGGGGACGGACGTGGCTTCTTGGATCGTAGTCAGCTTGGCGAACTGAGCGTACGAGCCGGGAGCCGGATAGCCCAGCGCGCGGATGCGTTCCGCCACTAGATCCACCGCGGCAAATAGCTCGGTGTACTGCGTTTCGAAAAGGGTGTGCAGCGTTTGGAACATGGGCCCCGTCACGTTCCAGTGGTAGTTGTGCGTTTTCAGCAGCAACGTGTACGTGTCGGCCAGCAGGGACGACAATCCTTCCGCGATCTCTTTGCGGCTACCTTCGGAAATTCCATTATTGATGTGCATAGCGTCTCCTTGAATCTTTGGCGGTTCATCCGCTTTAATGAATCTATAATCGCCTAAATCTGTCGATAACCCAAACACATTAACACTATCTGATTGATAGGTTTGGCGTATGATAGTCTTTATGAGCCTGTCTTGGTTAACGATTCGCGATTTAGAGTACGTGGTAGCGGTATCCCAAACCCTCCACTTTGGAAAGGCAGCCCAGGCGTGTCGGGTGAGCCAGCCCGCCCTAAGTGCGCAGATAAAGAAGGTGGAAGACCTTTTGAGCGTGAGGATCTTCGAACGGACCAATCGCCGAGTATCGATTAGAGAGAACGGCCACGCGGTGATCGAGCAGGCGCGGCGGATTCTCGAAGAGGTGAATCGCTTGGGCGAGCTGGGTGGGGAAGACTCCACGCCGCTCTCTAGCTCGTTGCGGCTGGGCTGCATCGCCACTTTAGGCCCCTACCTAATGCCGCATTTACTACCCGGCTTGCGTAAGGCCTTTCCCAAGGCCCGTTTTCTTTTGAAGGAAGGGCTTACCAGTGAGCTGCTCGAAGAGCTGCGCAAAGGCGAGCTCGACATGGTGCTGGCGGCGGACACGTTCAAGGACGATTCATTACGAGTGCAGCCGGTGTTCTTCGAACCCTTTTTTCTCATGACGCCAAAGGGGCATGACCTTTCTAAGAAAGAGCCGTTACAGCTGCGGGACATGAAGGCCGACGAGATGGTTTTGCTCGAAGACGGCCACTGCTTATCGGATCAAACGTTGGGGTTGTGCGCGCGGGGCAAGGGTAAGACCACGCAGACTTTTCAGGCGACCAGTCTCGAAACGTTACGGCACCTGGTCGCCTCGGGCGCGGGGTACACGTTGATCCCCGCGCTGGCGGTGAAGGCCGAGTCGCGACTCAACAGTCTGGTCAACTACCGTCCGTTTCCGAAAAGCGTGGCGAAGGAAGCCGGCCGCCGAATCGTGCTCGTCTCCCGCAAGCGCTACGGCAAAATGGGCGATGTAGACGCGATGTCGGACTTTTTGAAATCGCACTTACCCGACGGAGTGGAGAAAACGACGTAGGGATTAGTAGGACCAGCGGAGCTCTCCGTAATAGTTGCTCAACGGTTTCAGGGTGCCAAAAAAGCTGCCGGCTCCGCCGCCAAACCACTCGGCCCCCGCCGACGCTTTGATGGAGTCACTGACCGCGTAGGTCACTTTGGGCCGCACGAGAAAATCTCCGCGGTTGAACCACCACACGAGTGCCCCTTCGAGCTCCAAGGTTTCGTGCAGCAGCTTGTAGTTCAGGCGCGCACTGACGCCATGGAGCCAGCTTTGAGTTTGGTTGGCTACGAAGTAGGCCTGCGCCGCAACCTGCCGGGTGGTCGGGTCGGCGATCGAGGACAGCGGAGCAAAATCTTGTGTGTACCGAAGCAAGTACTGCACGTTCAGGTTGAGGTCGGTGGCGAGATTGCGGTCGGCCCCCACCACGGCAAACAGGCCGCGGTTCTTCACCAGCGGATCGTTACCGGTGCTGTCTTGCGTAAACGTGTAGGCCGCTTCGGCGCGGATGCCGTAGCTTCCCAGCGAGGTCGCGAAATCGGTACCGACCACGTGAACCGGACGGTGGATTAAGCCAAGCGCCACGCCGGCGGGGCCGGCACTCTCCAACGCGAAATCCGGCGTTTTGTCGTAGCCGTAGAAGTAGGACAGGCTAGCGTCGAAATCACTGCCGGTGCGATCCCACTTTAGGGCGAACTGCTCCGCGGGAGACGAGGGATCCCTCTGCGTGACGGTCACCCCGGCGGGCAACGGCGGAAAAGCAAAGCGCGGCCGCCGCCATTCCGGCTGCCACACTCCGATGAGTCGCCAGCCGTCGAAGTTGGCCACCGTCTGTAGAGCCGCAATGCCCAGTCGCTGTTCTTCGTCGTCGGAGAAAAGCAGCCGCTGATCGCGTAGTGAAAGGGGGTCGGTGGGGTTCACCTTGTCGGCCCGGCCCCATACGGTGACCTGTCGCCCCGCTCGCACATCGAGAAGTCCAAAAGAGCGCTCGAGGTATCCTTCGCGGATTTCCGCTTTGCCCTCGAACTTGCGCTCGAGATTCTCCCCGTAAAGGTACCCTTCGAAGTAACCGCGAAACTCGGCGACCTCTTTTGGTCTTAACGTAAGCCAGGCCGAGCCCTGAGTTACGGGTTCATTGCCCGTGTAGCGCTTGTCCGAATCGAACAGGCCCAGGCGAAGTGAACCACTGGGGCCCAAAGCATCCTTTATTCCGCCTAAAGTCGAATCGTCGGCGAAAGACGGTTGGCTTACGGCGGCAAGTCCCGCCAGCGCTAGGGCCTTACTGCTTTTCGAGATTGCGCGAAGTAAACAGCTCATTCTTCACTCCCACATTGGCTTTGAAGTTGGAAAATTCGAGTACGGTGCGGTGACCCGATTGAACGTTCTCGGCCTCTAGACGCATCGGCTGCCATTTGTCTTTCTTAGCATCGACCTTTTCCACTTTGGTCGCCGTGACCTTCTTCAGGAGTTGCCCGCTTTGATCGTAGATCTCACCCCGGACGGCAATTCCGCTTTCCTTCGCGATCCAGCCAATGCGTTTCGAGTACCCGCTGTTTTCTTTGACCGCATCATTCTTGGGCAAGGACTCCAGAACGACGCAGTCTTTGCCGTCGACCTTCTCCTCACGCAAGATCTTGTGCGTCCATTCGTCCACTCGATGGCCGATGACATCGCCGTAGGAAAAGTCGGTGCCCACGAATGAATCTTTCTTATTGTTGGCTACCAGACGGCGGACCTTTTTCATGGCCGGTAAGTAGATCCAGATATCGTCGTCTTTCCCGGTATGTTCGACGAGTAACGTTTTGGTGCCCTTTACGTCGGAAGGCGAAAGAAAATTCACCAGACGTTGGTTGTCGGTGGTTCCGGGAATCAGCTTGGTGGAACCGGTAGTTTGCCGCACTCGTTCCTGGCCAGAAGCGTTGATGAGCCGAAACGTGGAATCGGAAGTGGAGTCATCCACTTTACTCGCCGAGAAATTCTTCTTGGCCCAGTCCTCGGCGGTTTCCGCACGGGCGGTGAGTCCGGCCGTCAGGGTGATTGCCAGCAAGGCGGTAACAATGTGTTTGCTCGCATCGTTCTTCTTAGTCTCTTCCATCTTAGTCTCCCGGGGTTCGAATATAAATTTAGGTCTCAGCCAAAATACCAAAGCGGGGAAAAGGGTGAGCGCCGTTACCGAGCTCACCAGCATGGCGAGCGCGATCAGGAACCCCATCCACATGTGGATCATGAACCCCCACGAGAGCATAAGTACGCCAAAGCCCCCGGCCACCGCGGTGGAAACGAAGATCGCCGCCTTGCCGGCGGATTTATACGCCCGTTCGATGGCCTCGTTCTCGTCGCCCCCCTTGCGAATCTCTTCGCGCAGGCGATAGCTCATGTAGATGCCGTAATCGGCGCCGATGCCGACGGCCATGGCGGACACCAGTGCCGTGGCAATCTGCAGCGGAATGCCGAGCAGCCCCATTACGCCGAAGTTAACCAGAACCGCCGCCACAAGTGGCACCAGGATGAGCAGGCCGCCCAGCAGCGAGCGAAAGACCAGCGAAGAAACGATGAACACGGCCGCCATGATCTGCACGATGTTGAGTACCTTCTCGCGAATCATAACTTCGTTTAGCGCCACGCTGCCGGCCGCGCCGCCGCCGACCGATATTTTGATATCGGCCGGAAATACCTCGCGGCTTTTCTCCTGAGCCCGCTTGGCCAGCCCATCGATGTAGGCGGAGCTATCGGTCTTTAAGAACGCCTGTACTACGGCGTTTCGGTATCCGTAGTCCACGTAGCTATCGAAATCCCCGGGCTCACCGGAGTTGGAATAAAGCAGCAGGAACTGGGCTACGAGATCCTGGTTCTCGGGTACCACGTGAAACTCAGGCTTATCCTCGTTCATGGCCTGATTCATCCGCTTGATGAAATCCACGAGCGAGATGGTTTTGCCCACCTGCGATTCCTTTTCGAAAAATCTCTGCATCGCCTCCATTCCCCGCAACACTTCGGGGCGTTTGATGGCGTCGTCTTCCTGGCCTTCGACCAGAACGTAGATGGGGTTGGTGCCGCCCATTCGCTCGTTCAGGGCATCGTCGTCACGGCGCACCTCGAGGTCGCCGTAGAAGTAGGCTTTTTGGGAGTTATCGATCTTGAGAAAGTAACCGCCTACCGAGAACAGGGCGATGAGCCCGGCACTTACGCCAAACAGGACCCGGCGATTTCCGGTGGCGAGCCGGTAAAAGAAAACGACCAGACGATCCCAGAACGTTTCGGCGCTTTCGCGGTTGATCTCTTTTTCACCGGGGGCTGGGAGCAGGCACCGCAGGGCCGGGATAACCGTCATCTCCAGTACGAGGGCGCTCAAGATTCCCACGCCGGTAAAGAGACCAAATACCCGAATCGTTTTGATCTCGAACACGATGAGCGAGAAAAAGCCCAAAGCGGCGATGGTACACGCCACAATCATGACGGGCCCTACTTTGGTTAGCGTCTCCTCCACGGCCCGCATGTTCATTTGTTTGGGCGTAAGCTGCGGCTCGTGTTGCTTGAGGTAGCGAAACTCTTCGTAGTACCGCTTGAGAATCTGCACTGCGTGCCCAGCGGCAATCGCCAGAATCAGAATCGGAGTCGACGAGTTGAACACATCCATCGGTTCCCCGATGACCGACAAGAAACTGACGGCCCACAATACGGCCAGCAACGCGGTAACGAGCGGAAGAATGAGCGCCTGCACGGTGCGAAACGCTTCATAGTGAATCAGGCCAATGATGATGAGCGCGATGGGAAAAAGGAACCCCATCCGCTCGCTGAACTTTTCCAGGTTCGAAAGGAAAACCGGCAGGCCGCCGATGTTGATCTCCACCGTGGCATCGCGCTCTTTGTCCACGACTTCGCGAATGGCGGCATCCACCGCCTTCATGCCACCGGGGATCCGTTTGAACTCGGCCACAATCTGGGCAGTTTTGCGGTCGGGGGAGATGAGTAGGTTCTCGTATACCGGATTGGCTTGCAGGGCTTTTTCGAAAGCGGCCCGCTCTTCGGGAGTGTTAGGCAGCTTCTCCAGAAGCGGGCGCACGACCATGCCTTCGGCGTTGCCGGAGATGTTTTTGGATTTTCGCGCTGCCAAACTATTAATGTTACTGCGTACGACGCCGGGGGCTTGCGCCAGCCCGCTCGTGATGCGTTGAACCTTCTTTAGAATTTCGGGCTGGAGGACTTCGCCTTCCATGGCGGTGACGCCGATCACGGTGGTGAACTTGTTTCCAAACACCTTCTCGATGAGGTTATTCGTGACGATGAACGGATGGCTTTGCGGCAGCACCGAGTCGGGGTCGATGATTACCGACAACGTTTTCAGCTGTCGGGCGGCCAGCAGCGTGAACAACGCTGCGGCGATCAGAACGAGTTTATGATTTTTGGTAACCCACTGAGACCAAGCGCGCATGGGAGCACTCCCGTTGGTAAGGATTAAGGCTAGTTAACATTGAATCTGATTTATGTTATAATTGAACCATATTATGGTTAACACTGTCAACATATCGGAAAATGCCCATAAAGACAGTGGGTTAAAAGAGCGCCTGGTTGCGGCCGGAGCCCAGTTGCTGCGTACCCATCCGATTCAGAACCTTTCTTTACGGGAGGTGGCTAGGCTGAGCGGGGTCTCCCAAACGGCCCCCTACCGTCACTTCAAGGACAAGGAGGGGTTGCTGGCCGCGATTGCGTGCGAGGGTTTTTCTTTGTTGCGCCAGGGGCTGGACGCGGCCCTGGCGAATGAGGGGACGGCGCAGGACAAGCTAATGGCCATGGCGAAGGGCTATGTGAAGTTCGGAGAGGAGCATCCGGAACACTTGCGCTTGATGTTTGGTCCTTACGTCACGCCCGGGCCCGAGCATCCGGAACTTTTTGTAACCGCGAAATCAGCCTTTCTCGGAGTAGTGTCGATCATTCAACAGTGCCAGAAAGCCGGAGTAGTCGGGGCGGGCGATCCGTTTCTGCGCGCAATGCATACGTGGATGTCGTTGCACGGATTTACGGTGCTCTATCTCGACAGCCGCTGCGATTGGCTTGGACTGAATAAAGGGTCTTCGGAAGTTCGCGTGGAGCTTTTCGCCAAGGACATGCTGCAGGGGCTGGCGCGGCCGCTCGTGCTCGATAAGCCCGAACAGCGTTTGCAAATGGGTCCCATCGAGATGGACCTGCTGAAACAAGCCGGCATTCAGTTCGAGATCTCTTACGAGTCGAAATAGCTGACCCGCCCGGCTGGTATACTAGTCCGATGCATCGAGCCCTCTGCCTTTTCCTGTTGAGTGCGGGAACCCTTGCGTACGCCGCGGATCTAACGTCCCTATTGAAGCGGGCGGAAAAGGAGAAGGTGCAGACGGTCGAGGCGTTCTTGGGGACTTTGCCGGAGGATATTCTCGGTCATTTCACCCTTATGGAAGTGTCCAAGAGCAAGCAACACGCTACGCCGGACGATCCACGTGCGATCCTGTTCGATTCGCGGGGCGAGATCTTTCTTACTTTCGATGCCACATCCAACTTCGTGGAGGTCATCGAGCGAAAGCCAAAGGGGGCGCTCGAGTTCCGGCGCGTAGACTTTCTGGCCGGTTCGCCTCCCAAAGTGTCGCCGCCCAACCCGAAGGAATGCCGCACGTGCCACGGTAATCCGCTTTTCTTTCGCTGGGCGAGTTACCCCAAATGGGAAGGCGCTTACGGGAACGACGTGAATGATCGGCTGCAGGGAAAAGCGAAGGACCGCTTTCTCGCGTTTCGGGAGCGCACGAAGAAGCACCTCCGCTACGGACTGCTCCGGTTCGAGCACTACGCGAAGGGTGAGGTGGCACCGTACTCGGAAAGCCCGTCGGACCAGAAGTATGTCATGGGACCCAACACCCAGTTGAACGCCATCGTGGCCCGCACCCTGCGCGACCAAGTTCACGCTAGCCTAGAGCGGCATCCGCGGGGCCGGCAGTTCGCGTTGGCACTGGTCCTTGCCTCACTGGACTGCACCCCCTCGGGGCTTTCGCTCGAAGAGGCGCAACGGCTCGACACTACCCTGGGAGAGTACCGGAAGGTGTTCACCAAACTCGCCAAGAGCGTGCCTAACCCCGACCACCATGCGGCTGACAATCCGTTCGACTACAACTTTGGGCTTGGCCTCAGAATGAATCCCTTGCTGTTGGATCGCGAGATCGTCGCGCAAACGGTACGATCCCTGGCCGACGAATCCCTGCCGGCGCCGCTCGAACGCACCGACCACTTCGCCAACCTGGATCGCACTGACTACCAGTGTCGAAGAGAACAGCTGGAAAACCCCGAGTGGCGCGACTTCATCCGTGAGTTTTGGCAGATGGAACAATTGCGGGTCGAAAAAAGGTCTTGCCCCAAATGGGAAAAACGGCTGCTCTCGGAGTGGACGCAAATTTTAGCGAGATCCCCCGCGAAGGCCGCCGCTCAAAAAAAACAGCCTTAGGACTCTAAACACAAAACGAGCGAGCTTCACCGTTACGCTATGGCCGAGTGAACGACCGGGACGCCGCGGACCCGTTACTTCTCACGAACGTGGCGGTCGTGGTCGTGCCACTAGGATTGTTGCACCAGTTGGCATATTCCTGACCGCGAGCCAGGCAACGCAATTCATTGTTACCCGAGCCATCCCAGTTGTCGGCAAAACTATTTACTAAGCTAGGAGAGGCCACACAAGCCGGCTGAGTAATCGTGCATCCCATAGCCAGCGGTCTCGTGTACGAGCGGAACGTCGAGGTTCCATTGCTTCTCGTGAAGGTAGCGGTTGTGGTCGTGCCACTAGGATTGTTGCACGCACTTAGCGTACTCCTGGGCGCGAGCCAGGCAGCGCAATTCATTGGTACCCGAGCTTTCCCAGTTATCGGAAAAAGTATTTTTGTATGTTGGGTATGCCGTGCACACCGGTTGAGATATTGCGCAGCCCGCCGCGGCGGGGCGGGTGAAGGAATTACTTGCCGTAGTTCCATCGTTACGTGTGAAGGTAGCGGTCGTGGTCGTGCCCGTAGGATTATTGCACCAGTTGGCGTACTCCTGAGCGCGGAGTAAGCACCGTGCTTCGTTGGTTTTCGATCCATCCCAATCATCAGGGAACGTGCCACGGTGATCGGGGAAACTCGCGCAAGCGGTTTGCTGGATGGAACATCCCGCTGCCGTGGAAGGCGCGGCGCCTAGTCCCACTTTGAAGTTAACGAACAACGCTCTTCCGGCGCCCTTGGAAGCGGCTCCGACGACTAAACTTGTAACGGGCCCCGCGGCTAGGTTGTGGTCGACGCTCACTCCGTTCACCGTCATCTTAACCGCAGAACCATCAACTTCGATGAGGGTCCGGTAGAGGGACGCCGAGTCTGTCGGCACACAACCGAGTTTTGTCTTATCGACGACCCAAGTCCCGTTGAAACGACCCAGCTCGCAATCGACGCGCTTGATCGAACCTACCTGGTTCACATAAACCGATGCCCAACGAAAATTGCTTGGAGATTGGTAGTCGTAAACTAGATAAGCTCTCGCGATGATAATGTTTTGAAGAACCGTAACTACATTGTCATATTGGTAGGTCGTTTCCACAAAAAATTTTCGCTTGTCGAGCGAGGGTAAGCTGAGAGTCGCTAGTCCGAGTGCGGTGGGCGTCGTCGAAGCTGAGCTCACCACAAACCACGGTAAATCCGATGCCGTTTGAAATTCGGAGTGACTACCGGCCCGCGTAGTAAAACTTCGTACGCTCGACGGCCTGTCGTAGGTTCGGAAGAAAAGCAGAGAAGGGTCGACGGCTTCGGCGAAACCTGGATTGCCACCGAATAAAAGTACCCCCCCCATCAGAACCAACTTGGAAGACCAGTATACTTTTGGGCACTTTCGCATGTCGACTCCCGTGAAAGCTAGAAACCGACGAAGCCTCTAGCGAGAATTAGGGGAAATCTAATGGGCTGCAATACCTGAACCGAAAGTTTCCAGTTGAATGACTCTTGGGCAAATGGCGAACTTTTTGACGCGGTTTCTAACGCTGCTTTTAAGCAGCTGAAAAGATAGAAGAACGGGTGTCCACTTCTTGGTCATGAACCGTCAAAAAATTAAGCAAAGAAATGCCTGGGAAATCGACAGCTTCGCGATGATCTTGCTCTGAAGCGCTTTACACCCATAGCGCGCGGGCTTCGTCGATAAAGGCTTTGGCGTTGGCCACCGGCGTGGGCGGTAAGATGCCGTGGCCGAGATTGAGGATGGCCGGCTTACTCAGCTTGCGGGCCTCGTTTACCAGCTCGCGCGTTTTACGGCGGATGGTGCCCTCGTCGGTCAGTAGTAACGTCGGCTCCAAGTTACCCTGGTAGTGGAAGTCTTTACCGATCGTCTTTTCGTACTCGGTGAGCGACCACAGCGTATCCACGCTGAAACCTTTGGCCCCCGTTTTACCCAGCAACGGCGAAACGTGCTGCGAGTGCTTGGGGAAGTAGGTCGTGAACGCGCCGGCCGCGTTCGCGTCGTGGAAAATCTCCTGCAGAATGGGCAGGTAGTAGCCTTCGAAGAACCACTTCGGCATCCAGCTAATCCAGGTGTCGAACAGCTGCACCATCTCCACGTGATTTTCTACCTGGTAGCGTAGGTACTTCGATGTGGCTTTACCCAGCTCGCGCAGCGCGGCCGCGAGGTCTTCGGGATCTTTGTGCATCCACGGCAGGATGTGGTCGAAGTTCTTCGACGATTTCCCTTCGACCAAATAACAAGCCACCGTCCATGGCGCGCCGGCAAAACCGATGAGCGCTTTTTTGGGATCGAGCTTCTTGCGGATGTCGTTCAAAGCTTCGCCCAAGAAGGGAACGTGCGCTTTGGCATCGAACTTCTGAAAAACGTCGAACTCGGCGCGCGTCCGCATCGGCTCTTCCAAGTAGGGGCCAATGGCCTCTTTCATCTGCACGGGTAGCCCCAAGCCGTGGGGCAGGGTGAGGATGTCGGCGAAAAAGATGATGGCGTCGACGTCGATCACTTCGAGCGGCAGCAGGCTGACGTCGGAGATTAATTTCGGCGTAGTAGCCATTTCCCAGAACGAGTGCTGCTTGCGCACGGCCTGGTAGTTGGGGAGGTAACGGCCCGCCTGGCGCATCATCCACACGGGGAAGCGGCCGATGTTTTCGCCATTCAAATGTCTGATTAAGTCCGATTTCATTTAGTGAACTTGTAGCCTAAACCGCGTACGGAGTGAATGTACTTCGGCTCTCCCGGCTCCTCCTCGAAATACTTGCGCAAGCGAACGATAAAATTGTCGACGGTACGGTTAGAGGGAAAGGCGTCGTAACCCCACACGTGATTCAGCACCTCATCGCGGCTGATCACTTGCCCTTCCTTCTCGATAAGCAGCTTCATCAGCATGCATTCCTTCTGGGTAAGGGCGAAGGTCTTCTTCCCGTTCTTCCCCTCGAACTTAACGAAGTCGATGCTGCAGTTGGCCCAGGTGTAAACGGCGGTTTCCTTGGGCAGCCGCGAGTACCACCAGCGGCGTTTGAGCATGCCTTCGACGCGAAGGAGTAGCTCTTCCATTTCAAACGGCTTGGAGAGGTAGTCGTCGGCCCCCTGCTTTAACCCCTCTACGCGGTTCTCGGGCTCGGCCAGCGCCGAGAGAATGAGAATGGGCACGGTGGCCGAGCGGGACCGTAAATGCTGACAGAGATCGAGACCAGTCTTCTTGCCGCGCAAAAGAATGTCGACGAGGTAGAGGTCCCATTCGTCGTGCGGCTGGCCGAGCAGCGGCTCCACCGCATCGAAGGTGGTGACCTCGTAACCCTTGGACTTCAATTTTTCCGCGACCAGCTCGCGAATGGTCGGATCGTCTTCGACGAAGCAGATCTTGGCTAGCGACATCAGACGTTCCCCGTTCTTCTGGCCGACGGAAAGGTCAGGTCGAACTGCGCGCCCGGCTCACCGGACGGCCTTACGAATTTGAGATCGCCCCCTTGGGCCACGATCAAATTGTACGCGATGTTGAGCCCCAGCCCGGTGCCCGGCGTTTTCTTGCCCTGGGTACCGCGAAAGAATCGTTCGAAGAGGTGGGACTCGTCCTCGGCGTCGATGCCGGGGCCGTTATCCTTCACCGTGATCATGCCTACCGAAAAATCGGAGCGGGCGGAAATAACGAGCTTTCGGGGCTCGCTAGAGTCATTGTAAATAGCCGCATTCTCGAACAGGCACTGCAGCGCCGTCGAGAGCGCTTGCGTGTCGACCTGGCAGATAACTGGTTCGGGGGCCTCGATGATGACCGCTACCTGCCGAGCCTTTAAGAACGGCTCGATGCGCTTGAGTGTCTCGTGAATGATCTCAACTATGTCGATATTCTCTTTGTGGAGAGTCTTGTGCTCGAGCCGGTTCCAGTTCATGACCTTGTCGAATGTACCGTTCAGGCGCCGTACCTCGTCGAGCATCAAACCCACGTCGGTGGCGAGCTGTGGGTCGGCCGGGCGTTTCTCGCGTAGCGACTCCAAACGCAGCTTCAGCGCGGTCAACGGCGTTTTAGACTCGTGGCTCACGATCTCCACAAAGTTTTTCTGGATCTCGCGCGAGCGGGCCTCCGCGCGCAGGCTTTGGTAGATGAGGAACAAACCGAAACAGGTCATGGCCGCGAAGAAAATGGACTCGGACAGGAACATCACGCGGCGGCGCTGAACTTCGTTGTAGATCTGGGCGTCGGACTGAACCTGCGGCGGCTTCGCTTCCCCGGTTTTCTCCAGCAGTCTCAGGTAGCTCGTCTTCACCACGGCCGCGTCGTGCACTTCGCGCAGAAACAGCGTGGCCCACCACGTAACTTGGGCCAGCACCAGCAACGCCACCGCGTAGAAGAGAATAAGCCAGCGGCGGTGGGTAGGGTGAGTTTGCGCCATGGGGTTACGGTTTCAGTTTGCTGATCTTATCCAGCGCCTCGTTGAGTACGTCGGGGGTGTGGGCCAGCGAGATGAAACCCACCTCGTAGGGCGACGGCGCGAAATAGACGCCGGCGTCGAGCGCCGCCTTGAAGAACTTCCGATACGTGGCCGCGCCTTCGGCCGAGATGTCGGGCGGGAACGCCTTGTCCTCTTTGCCGAAGTTGATCCAGAAGATGGAGCCAAGGGAGCGAATCTGGAACTCACCCCAGGCGCCCAAGATCTCGCGAAGTCCGCTAACGAATGCCTGATTGGAGAATTCCAACGCCGCGTAGGGAGACTTCTCGAAAACTTCGCTCAACACCGCGATGCCCGCGGCCGAGGCCAGCGGATTTCCCGACAACGTGCCCGCCTGGTAAACCGGGCCCACCGGCGCCAGCATTTGCATGATGGCCTTCTTGCCGGCCACCGCCGCGAGTGGAAGGCCACCGCCGATGATCTTACCGAGGCAGACGACATCGGGCTCTACGCCGAAGTAGGCGGCCGAGCCACCGGTACCGATACGGAAGCCGGTGATCACCTCGTCGAAGACCACTACCGCGCCGTAGCGCCGCGCCAGCTCCACGCAGTTCTTCACGTGCTTCTTATCGGGAACCCAAAGGCTGTGGTTAGCGGGAATGGCCTCGAACAGCACCGCGGCCACTTCGTTCTTGTTCGCCTCCAGCATGGCTTCGAGCGATCCCAGATCGTCGTACCGCACCATGAGCGTTTCTTTCACGATGGCGTCGGGAACGCCCTTCGACGTGCTTTCCGAAAGCTCGGCAACGCCGCTACCCGCCTTGGCGAGTAACGCATCGGAGTGGCCATGGTAGGTGCCTTCGAACTTGATGACCTTGCTCTTGCCGGTGAATCCGCGCGCCACGCGAATGGCCGTCATCACGGCTTCGGTGCCGCTGTTCACGAGCCGCACCTGATCCAGGTACGGGTAAGCGCCGAGCAGCAGCCCGGCCAGCTCCACCTCTTTGGGGTGGCAGGCGCCAAAGCTAGTGGCCTGCGCGGCCTGCTCCGTCAGTGCCGCGACGACCCGCGGGTGGGAGTGGCCCAGCAGATGCGGGCCGAACGAGAGACAAAAATCGATGTAGCGTTTCCCTTCGACGTCGAAGAGGTAGGCGCCTTCGCCCCGCTGAAAAAATACGGGGTCGCCGCCCACGTGTTTGAAGGATCTTACGGGGGAGTTCACTCCGCCCGGCATTCTCTGTACGGCAATTTTGTGCCACTCGGCAGACGTCATTTAAACCAGCCTTTCTCGGCTCCCACCGAAGCAAAGTACGTGATGACGGCGTGGGCTCCAGCCCGAAAGATCGCCGTTAGGTTCTCGCAAGCGAGCTTCTTCTCGTCGGCCAAGCCCGCCTTGGCAAGCTGCTTCACCATTTCGTACTCACCGCTCACGCTGTAAGCCACCACGGGAACCGTGGATTTCTCTTTGAACTTCGCGATGATGTCGAGGTAGGCCAGGGCCGGCTTCACCATCACCATGTCGGCCCCTTCCTCGATATCGAGGATGAGTTCACGCTCCGCATCGGTCGCGTTTCTAAAGTCCATCTGGTAAGTGCTGCGATCCGAACCGGCATCGCCCGAGGGGCTCGAGTCGAGCGCTTCGCGGAACGGGCCGTAATAGTTCGACGCGTACTTCGCGGTGTAGGCGAGGATGCCGGTCTTGGCGAACCCGGCCAGGTCCAGCTTCTCGCGCATTACGCCGATGCGGCCGTCCATCATGTCCGACGGGGCCACGAAGTCGGCGCCGGCCTCGGCGTGCCGGATGGCCATCTGGGCCAACGGATCCAAACTGGAATCGTTGTCGACCTCACCGTTGCGGATGAGCCCGCAGTGACCGTGCGACGTGTAGGGGCACAGGCAAACGTCGGTGAAGAGCAGCGGCTCTTTGCCGAACGTGGAGCGAATCTTGCGCAGCGCCCGTGCGATGAGGCTTTTGTCGGAGACTCCTTCGGAGCCGCGCTCGTCCTTTTTCAATGCCTGGCCGAAAAGCAGAAACGACGAGACACCGTTTTTGAGGTCGCGCTCGATCTGTTTGAGCAAAAGCTCTTCGCCGAAACGCGAAATCCCCGTGAACCCGGAGATCGCTTCCTGCGTGGTGGCCCCTTCGGCGAGAAAATACGGCTGAATCAATTTAGATTTCAGCAGCGCCGTTTCGTGAACGAGCTCGCGCACCGCACCCTTGGAACGAAGTCTGCGTGGACGTTTCATTTCCATACCTCCCCGATACGTTGCAGGTCGCCGCCCGGCACGAGGGAGGCCGATAGGCCGTGCTCGACCAGCGCCGACTCGGTGAACGTGCCGATGGCAAAAAGCTGAGCCGCTTTGGGGACCGTAAAGTAAGACAGGTAAGCCTCGACCGAGGAAGGGCTGGTGAAGAGCAACCCGTTCAGCGATTCGATCTGCTCTGGCGACAAGGCGTTACCCAGGTCGGCCTTCATGCGCGTGCGGTAAAGGGGAATGACCTGCACGAGACAGCCTAACTCCTTCAAGCGCTCGGCGATTTTCGTGCGGCCGCCCTCGGCCATCGGAATCGCGACGCGCGGTTTGCGCCCGGCCTCGGCCAGCACCGCTTCGAACTCCGCTAAAAACCGATCGCTGCCTGGCTCGCTCGGAAAAAAATCGGAATCAAGGCCGTCTTGCGTAGCGGCGTTCGCGGTGACCTGGCCCACGCAGGCCACTTTCGTTTCCGTGGGAAAATCTTCACCGGCGTCCATCCACGCCTCACTCCAGAATCGCACGGCGCGGGCGCTCGTGAAGATTATCCAGTCGACGGGATTTTTGGCCAACGCTTCGAGCGTTTCGCTCGCCACGGGAAGGGCTTCGAACTCCAGCACCGGCAACTCCAGCCACTCGATCGCGGCTTTGCCTTCGCCTAACGTGGGCGGCAGCTTCGCCTTGTCGCGATCTCCGGTAACAAGAATTTTCACCGCCTTCACCTTTCTTCGCCTTTCATAGAGTCTTTCTTCGCGGTCCGAAATGGTCCGAAGAACGCCATCGCCTCCTTCAGCAGATTGGCGGAGATCCCTTCCGCGTGGAATCGTGGAAACGATTTCCAGTTGCGGGGCTCGGCGCCTTTTTCGATGACGCCGAGAAACGCGCGAAGCTCGTACACGTCTTTTTCCTTCCACTTGGCGCGAACGCCGAGGGGGAGGGTGCAGCCGCCTTCCAGCTCGCGAAGGAGTTTTCTTTCGAGGGTGGTTTCCCCAAAAGCCTTCTCGTCGTTGAGCTGCGCGATGATCGCTTTAATGTTCGACGGTAACCCGGTGCGGGTTTCCAGTGCAAGCGCACCCTGTCCGGGGGCGGCCACGAACTCTTCCGGAGGCAGCGCGTAGACGCCGACCGCGGATAGGTCGAGGCCAAGACGGTTGAGCCCCGCCTGGGCCAGCACGGTGGCGTTCACCGCGTTATCCACGACCTTCTTCAGGCGGGTGGGCACGTTGCCGCGCAGGGGAACCACCTTCAAATCTGGCCGCACGGCGAGCAGCTGGGCCTCGCGGCGCAGGGAACTAGTGCCAACCGTAGCCCCCTCGGCGAGGCGAAGCGGGCGTTCGGGCGCAAAGAACTTTGGATGGACGAGCAACGTGTCCGCTGCATTTTCCCGCTTGGTGATAGCCAATACTTCCAACCCCTTGGGCTGCAGCGTGGGCAAATCTTTGAGCGAGTGCACCGCCAGATCGATGCGGTTGTCGGCTAGCGCTTCTTCGAGCTCTTTAGTGAACAGCCCCGGCACCGCGCCGCTGTTTTCGTACAGCGGCGTCTTACGATCCTTGTCGCCCGAGCTTTCGATAAAGACTAGTTCGCCCTCGAGCCCCAGCGCCTTGAGCTGGTTCATGACCGTGGTGGACTGAGTTTGGGCTAGATCGCTCTTGCGGGTTCCAATGCGGAAAACGGATTTGGCCACGGCATCACCCTTGAGGTTTGCCGCCACCCGCCTGCCGATGGATCACTTCTTTCAAGTGCTCACGGGAGAGATGTAGGTTCTTTTTGACGAGCTTTTCGGACCACCGCTTGATGCGGTCGTGCAGCTCGTTAGGTACTTCGATGCTGATCTCTTGCAACATGCAGGTGAGGTTCTCTTCGAGTACTAAAGCCGCCGAGCTGAACTCTTTCAGCAGCGGGGTCTCTTTGCGCTCGCGCAGGAACTCACGCATGGCTTCTTCGATAATCTTTACGGCGTCGGCCACGGCATCCGCGCGGGCGAGGGCATTTTTCTTCGCCTCGGAGGCGAAGTCTTTCATCGTGAGGACCAGTGCGTGCGTTTGCGCCACGCCCGACATCTCGACGTCGGCCGGTTCGGCCAAATCGAATACCAGCTTCTTGGCTCCGGCGAGCTTGTCGAAGAAACGGCCCGTGAAGATGGGCTCGCGGCTCGCGGTGGCCGTGAACAGGTGCGAAAAATCTTGCGGCGATTCCAGGAACTCAGCCAGCGGTTGCGTAGGGATTCCCTGCGCTTCATCGAGGTCGGCCAGGGCGGCCACGTTGCGGTTCACCCAGAGCATCGGCACGGTGGGACGATTTTTCTTCATCCACTGCGCCACGAGCTGATTCATCGGGCTACGACCGACGAGCACCACTTTGGTGAGAGGAAACTCCGTTTCCAAACGTTTGAGCTGGCCAAGAGCGAGCGACGCGACCGAGGTCGACTTCTCGCCAATGCGCGTTTCCGTGCGCACGACTTTGGCGGTTTCGAAAGCGGTGTGAAAAGCCCGTTCGAGCATGCCGTCTAAAGGAAGGCCCGACGCCTTGGTGAAGCGCAGCGCCTCTTTCAGCTGCCCCAAAATTTGCGGCTCGCCGACGACGAGCGATTCGAGGGAACAAGCTACCCGGAGCAGGTGGCGGAAAGCCCCTTTTCCTTCGTGGTGAAAGCCACGGTAATAGTCTTCTTCGGATAGACCCAGGTGGGTCAAAAGCTTCATCCACAGGTGGCGCGAATCGGAGTAAACGTCCGGCGCCGTGGTGTAGAACTCGATACGGTTGCAGGTGGCCACGTAAACGAGATCGTGGAATCCCAGGCCGAGCAAAGAGGACAGCTCTTCTTTAAGCCGGTCACGGTTCAACGTCAGCTTCAGCCGCATTTCGGGCGTGCTGCGTCTAAAATCGGTGCCCCATAGGTGGATTCTCACTCTTTTATCCTAGCCCCGTTCCTGCCACCGTTTGTCACGGAATTGTCATGGACCAGGCATACCGTCAGTATTCGCCGCAGTCCTGTTTTTACCGTGTATTCAACGGCTTGGGCCGGTTTACTTGCGGCTTACAGTGCGATCGCTGGGCAGCTTGGCGTACCAGTTCACCCAACTTGTAACGTCGGTGTTGGCGAACTCTTTGCCCGAAATCTTGCGAAGGATTCCGTGCGCCAGCTCTTTGTGATCGACCTGCTTGGATTGCAGGATCTCGAGTAGCTCCGGAACCCATTTCTTCTGGATCTGGGTGCGGGCGTCCTGCGAGCTAAGCGCCGTGAGGTAAACCACGTAAAGCGCCTTCGAGCGATCCGATACGCGCGGGAACTTCAAAGCTTCGAGTACCGGTGTGATGGGAATCACATACTCGGGATGAAACTCCGCCATGTCGCCCAATACGCGAAGGGCGTTGTTGCGCACTTCCACGTCGGCGTCTTTGATACGGTCGACCATCAGCTGCACCACCTTCTTGCCTTCCTTATGGTAGGCGAGCAGGTAGGTGGCCGACGCGCGCCATTCGCCGCGTTTGTCGTTGGTCTGAATATCGATGAGCGCCTGGGCGTTCTTCTTCACGCCATCCATGAAAAGCTTTTCGAAGCGTTTCAAACGGGCGTGCGTGTGGCCGAACGGACAGTGAAAAGCTTTGCACTCATCGGCTTCCGGCTCGATCTGACCCGTCTCGACTAATTCAATGGCGGTATCCTCGTACTCGCCCCACAACTTGATGAGGCCATCCGGATCTTTAAAATCACCCGACGGCGTGGCTTGAAACGGCATCCGCGTCGCTACGTCTTGCGGCTCGACCACGTCTAGAGTGATGTAGAGCGGCATCTCGTCACCCTGGAAGTACTCCACGATGCTCCATTCGACGACGGCGAAGCCCCACTTGTCTTTGATGCGTTTCACGAGCTTCGTCTCTAGCTCGAGCGAAGCGGGATCACCCGCGAGGCCCATCTGAATCCATTGCTCGAGGTCTTTACCCAGAAACTCTTTGAGCACCACTTCGTTGATGCGTTTGCTACCGAAGGTATCGATACCGGCCACGAACGGCTTGGGCGCAACGCCCTGGCCTTGGCCTTCTTCAGGCTGCACGGCGGGTACGGGAACCACCCCCTCCTTTTTCGCCACCGGTGATTTTCTCACCAGTGAATCGTCGGCCACTGGACGATTGGAGCTTTTTTGCATGGGCATCGTGTCGCGTCCGTAAGCCGGCGCGAAGTTGGTAATTGCTAGAGCCACCACGAGTGACACGCGTACGGATTTTTTCATAATGGTCTAGTCTAGCAAGTAATCTATCGACGATCTCCTGGGCTCACGCGGTATACGCCGTAGACAAAAAGAATGTTCTTTCTCGACGTGTATTCCGTTTGTGCTCACCCACCCGCTTTTAGCCTCAAGCACAAATGTTAAGGGATCGTTAGGGTATGGATATGTCCAAATGGGTTCGTAAGTAGTACTTTTGCCTTACGTTACATTTCGTATTTCGTTCCCCGCTCCCCAAATCAAAAAATACAGCAGAAACGGAACCCGGATCTTCGGATCCAAGTCGCTAGGGCGCCCAATCTGATTCAGTCTGCGAGGAGGCAGGATGAACAAGGCCTTGTTTGGTCTTACGTTGTTGGGGTTGTGCTTTATGTCCACGTTTGGTGAGGCGCAGACCCCGCGCTTTGCCGAAGGGCAAATCATGGTCCGGTTGGCCGGCTCGACGACACTCGACGAAGCTCGCCGCCAATTCAACAATGCTCAGTATGAGGTGGTAGAGGCTCTCGTACCATCTCTGGGCTTGTACCTAGTGAAACTCAAGGGAATCAAAGTAGAGCAGGCGCTCTACCAGATGAACCAGCTCAACAACGTCATCTACGCGCAGGCCGATCACGAAGTGACCCAACGAGACACCACCCCGGACGATCCGGAGTTCGGTGGACAATGGGGCCTCTTCAATTCCGGCAAAAGCGGAGCGGACATTAGCGCGCTGAAAGCTTGGGACCTTGGACAAGGTGGAACCGATCGCGCCGGCAACGACCTGGTCGTGGCCGTGGTGGACGGTGGCGTAGACGTGGCCCATAAGGACCTCGCCGCCAACATCTGGGTAAACAAGGCCGAGATTCCGGACAACAAAATTGACGACGACGAGAACGGTTACGTCGACGATGTGAACGGCTGGAACGCTTACAATGACTCAGGCAAGATCCCGGCCGAGCGTCACGGAACGCACGTTGCCGGCATCATCGGCGCCGCGGGTAACAACGGCACGAATGTCGTCGGGGTGAACTGGAAGGTGAAGATCATGGCCGTGGCGGCTTCGTCTAACAAGACGTCGGTTATCGCCAAGGGCTACGGTTACGTCATCGCCCAGAAAAAGCTGTGGATTGAATCCCAGGGATCGAAAGGCGCCAACATCGTGGCGACCAATTCGAGCTTCGGCGTGGACTATGCCGACTGCACCTCGGGTGAGTATCCGGCTTGGAACGATCTCTACAACGAGATGGGACGCCTCGGCATCCTGTCGGCCGCGGCGACCGCCAACCTGAACATCGATGTCGATGCCAAGGGTGACGTTCCCACGGGTTGTTCGAGCGAGTTCATCATCAAGGTGACCAACACGGATAGCTCCGACAAAAAGAACACCGGCGCGGCTTACGGCGCGACGCTGGTCGAAATCGCGGCTCCGGGTACGCAGGTGCTGTCGACTCTTCCCGGAAACAAAACGGGTAAGTTGACGGGTACGTCCATGGCGACTCCGCACATCGCGGGCGCGGTGGCGTTCCTGCACAGCGTGGCTAGCCAAGACCTGCACGATACCGTTCTGAGCGATCCGGCCGCCGGGGCTCGCACCATCAAGTCGATGATGCTCTCGGGCGTCGACAAGCTGAGCGAACTCAAAGGCAAGATCGTGTCGGGGGGGCGTCTCAACCTCTATCAAGCCGCATCGACGGCCCGCGACTTCGTGGCGGAAGATGGGGAAGAAGAGCTACGCCGCGTCCGCCGCTAGTTCGAAGTAGAAGAAATTCAAAAGGCCCGGTGGGGTTTCCCCACCGGGCTTTTTTTATGGCGCCTGGTCATGGCGAGGAGCGAAGCGACGAAGCCATCTCGTTGAACCAGGCAGTGCCATACAAAAAGGGAGGGACTCCTTTTTGGTAAGTGCTGGCTTCGCCGGGTTATGAGGACGTGGAGAGGCGGATGGCTCGCCCGGACGCGACGGGGCGGTCCAGTCGGCCACCGTCGGGCGCATTCCGTTATGCGGGCGGGGCAGGGGGGGCCGTGTTCACACCCGCAGATTCTGTAGGCCAGTCTGGTGTGTCAGGCGGTGGTGGGCTG
>JBGSST010000370.1:0-12943 GCA_041736915.1 Bdellovibrionota bacterium | reverse complement strand
GCCAGGGCGTCGGCAACATCGTCACGTCGTTCTTCGGCGGTATCGTGGTAACGGGAGCCATCACTCGTTCATCGCTCAACTATCACGCCGGCGCCAAAACACGCCGCGCGCCGATTTTTCATTCGATCCTCATTCTGGCCTGCGTGTTCCTCTTCGAACCGGCGATGAGTCACATTCCCTACGCCGCGCTGGCGGGCGTGCTGCTTTCTTTGTCGATGCAGATGGTGGACCCGCGCGAGTTCCGTTCCCTGTGGGACACTTCGAAGAGTGACGCGATGGTTTATCTCGTTACGTTGGTGCTCGTAGTGGGTGCCGATCTGGTGGCCGGCGTGCAGGCCGGTATCATTCTCGCGTTTCTCATCGCGGCCGTTCGTTTGGGGCAAACGCGCATTCAGGTGCACCGCACGACGAAGGACGGACCGCACGGATTTAGCCTGTCGGGTTCGCTTACGTTCTTGTCGCTGTCGAAGCTCGACTGGCTGCAAAAGCGATTCGAGAAACTTCCCGCCGGTACCGGGATCGTACTCGACCTTTCCAAGGTCACGCACGTCGATAGCTCCGGCGCCACCGGTCTCGTCGAAGTGATCGACAAGTACCGCGAGCACGGACTGAAGGTGATTTTGAAGGGACTCAGCCCCGACGTCGAAGGCCCCTTGCTGGCCGCCGACGAAAAAGGCGTTCTCATAAAGGACATGGTGATTGGTGAGTCGGAAGTACTCGCCAAGCTCGGTAGTGGCAAAAAAGCCGCCGCCCGCAGCCGGCTGCTCTCGGGGGTCGAACGATTCCATAAAGAGCTGAAGCACCACTACGAACCTTTGTTCGAACGCCTGGCGCTCGACCAGGCACCGCACACTCTTTTCATCTCTTGCTCCGATAGCCGCATCATTCCTCACCTGTTTACGTCGACGGAGCCGGGTGAGCTGTTCGTGGTGCGCAACGCGGGCAATTGCGTGCCTCCGTTGGAAAAGCAAGACAGCGTACCCGCGGAAGGGGCGGCGGTGGAGTACGCCGTGGGCATTCTTGGGGTCAGCCAAATCGTGGTGTGCGGCCATTCGGCCTGCGGCGCGATCAAGGCCAGCCTCGCGAATAACCCGCTCACCGAGTATCCTCAGATCAAGCAGTGGCTCGAATCGATCAAGCTCGGTATCGCCGATTACAAAGGCGACAGCATTGAAGAGGCCTCGAAACTAAACGTGCTTCGGCAGACTGAGCATCTGAAGACCTATCCGGTCGTCGCCAAGAAGATAGCGGACGGCACGCTCAGCATCGTTTCGTGGTTTTTTGACGTGGGGAACAGCGAGTTCTTCGAGTATGTCGAGTCGAAGAAAGAGTTCGTCTCGATCACCAGCATGGAACACGCGGAGCTCGAAGAGCGAAGTGCGCTTCAGCGCCTCAAAAAAACGCTAATCCCCAATACCTGATTGATCCGGCAAGCCCGCTCTGTTAAGCGCTGACCATGATTAAAAAAGCCGTTTCGTTGGGTTTGCTTGTCATCGTGGCCGCTTCCGCCTCGGCGGTCGAATTTCCGGAGGTGCGGGGCACGCTTCACAGCGTGGGGAACCTCGACCTGAGCCAGGTCACCCTCGAAGCCCGGCTGGAATGCAGCGACCCCAAAACGGGTGACTGCGGCAAGCTTAGCGTGAACGCCAAGATCGACGCCGCGACTTCCACGTTCGTGATTCCGGCAATGGATCTCGATCCGATGGGGATGTCGGGTAAATACGAAGGCTATTTCTCGGACGGCTGGGGAAAGCGGTTTGATTACGACTTGATCATTACGGTGAACGGCCACGTCGCCTTTCACGACCTTAACTTCTGGAGCTGGGAAGCACGGCCGGGTAACACGTTGGCGGGCATGATGAAGGATGTTCCGCGCGAGCTGGCCAACATCACCGTTTACCATGCCTCACAAAAATCCCGGGTGCACCTCACGCCCGCGTCGGCGTTTCAGGGCCACGAGCTGAAGATTCGAATTCAAAAGCAGTTTCTACCGACGGCCGCCAGTAAGAATCACGCCGATATCGCCAAGGGCTGGATGCTCTTGGACCTCACGAAGGTAACGGCGAAAGATCCGTTCATCTCCGCCGAGCTACTGCCGGTACACATGGTGGTGCGCGGGCAAGTGGGTACCTACGGAGAGCTGCCGAAAACCCGCACGGTGATCCACGTTTACAAAAAGATCACCGACAAGAAGTTCAAGTTCTTGGGCCTGGCCGACGAGACCTCACATTTTTCGGGCAAGGGCTTGTTTGAAGCGGCGACTACCACGGTCGACGCCAACGCCAAGTTACCCGATGACATCCGGATGAACGACTAGGGTTACGGCTCGCTGATTCCCCATTCGAGAATGGCGATCGGTTTGTCCGGCGCGAGCGTGGTCATTTCGCGGTAGATGGGGTCTAGCAAAGTCTGGAAAGACGGGGCGGAGTTCTCGTCCGCGCGTTGCGGGCCGTACACGCTGATGCCTACCCAGTCGACGTAGTCTTCTCCCGGCCAGTAAGCCGAAGCTTTGTTCCACGAAGCGGAGGGGCTCGAAGCCGCATCGACGTGAAAGGCCCAGCTTACGTTGAAGGCCTCTTGCTCGCGAAAAATATCCACGATGCGCCGATAAACCGCCACGAACCGCTCGGGCCCGTCGGCTAGCCGGGGATCACCAAACCCTTTGGTTTCGCCGGCGCCGTTCCACCGTCCGTTCCAGGAGAACCAGTCACCGTTCACTTCTGTGCCGAACTCGACCAGCATCGGCAGCCCCGTAAGCTTTGCTTCCTGCGCCCACTTCTTTAGCTCCTTGTCGTACTTCCCGTCGATGAACTGCTGCAGGTTGTACTTCGGATCGGGACACGGATTGTTCTCCTGACTGCGCATCATCATGCGAATGAACGGAGTACGGCCCATCGCTTTGATTTTGGCCACGTTGAACGAAGGGAACTGAATGCCGTGATACCAGTTGTCGGAAAAGTACGCCCACGCCACCGGGTGGCCGGCGATCGTTTCGAAGTCGTTCAAAATGTTGGCGGTTACGATGTCCTCGGTGGCGCCAAAGCCGGGAAACGCGGCGAGGTAGATGCCGTTGAGCGGTGGCTCGATCTTGAACATGCCGCCGACCATGCCGTACTCCGGCGTGGTGACGAACGTAGAGTGCTTGGTGCCGTCACGGTACGCTTTGGCCGCCTCGTTCGAAGAGTTGAGGCGCAGATCGGAGTAGATGCCGTCTTCGTTTTTCCACTTCTCGTGCCAGTAGCTGATGGCCTTTACCTGGGGATAGCGGCCCGACGTGATCGAGCGAAGCGCCTCGGAGATCCATTTTGGTTTGTTCCAACCGCCCAGACCGTGGTCTTCGCTGTCGAACTCCCCGGCGCAGGAGGCCAAACAGGACGCGGCCAGAACTACGCCCGCCAGGGAGCGCCAAAAGGTAGTCACGGAAACCTCGGAAGTAAGGATTGGATAATTCCTAAGGAGCTGATCGGTAGGTTGGCGGACCCGACTTAACGGCTAGGTCGCCAAAGCCCTTAGCAAGAGGTTCACCGGCTCTTTATCTGCTCCCGTTTATCGACAGTAACACGAAGCGTTATCATATGTGTTCAGTGAGGCCGGTTTCGGGAAACCAGGCTTTGCTGAGCCTGACATGACGCGTTATGGTCTTGAAAGCACAGGAAATAGGGGTAGCTTTGGGCAAAATTCTTTTATTAATCTCGATATTTACATCTGCGTTGTGGGCGTCCGATCTCACCATCCTGGTCGACAACTTCAACAAGCCGTTCGTGCTAAAGACCCAAAGCAGCGGCGAAGTCGAGTGGGTCGAGGCCCCTACCTCGGCGCTTCACGATAAAGCGTTCGACCCCAAGCCGGGCTTCGCCCGCACCCTCAAGGGGACCACCCAGCTGTTTCAGAACGAGCGTCATTCCAGCCTCGTGCGCCTGGAGGGCGGCCCCGAAAAGGAAACGCCCGTGCCGCTCCCGACCACCGGCGGAGCCAAAGTTTATCAGCGCGTGCTGCGCGATGCGGCCGGCCACCTCTACGGTGAGCTGGTGGGGGGTGGGTACACCTTCATGCACATCGCCGAGCACTTTTCGATCAGTCAGGACGAGTTCGAGTACGCCACGGAAGCGCCCACGGGAACTCTGGTCGTTCCGAACCCCAAGGGGGCTGGCATATTCTTTCTCGATCCCAACGGTGAGAATGTCATCGTCGCGCGTCCCCCGTCCAAGTGGGGTGAGGAGTTCAAAACGCGTCATCTGCGGACTTCCCACTTCGCGCAGGGTCGGATCAAGCGGTTACTGCTGGTGGCGGTCGACGGTAAGCCCGAGCTGGCCGCGGTTACGGCGTCGGGAACTTTCGGGCTGCTGAAGTTCGAAGACGGGGACCTCAAAACCGGTACGTTCCAATTTCAGCCCGTGGCGTGGCCCAATCGCGGTACGCCGGTTGCCGATCCGGACATTCGCACGAGCTTCGAGGCTTTGCCGAAAACGTCGAGCAGTATGGCGATCACGCTGGCGGGCTCGCCCGATCCGGTAGTGCGCACCATCGGCACGGACCGCATCGTGTGGCGCGACGGCAAGCTCACGCGCATCGGCCGGCACGGCGAAACCGTTCCGGCTCCTCAGCCAATTTTGAAGAAGCTCACGGGCGCGGGCTCGGGCTCGGGTGACGGCTACGGTAAATTCGTATCGGGCGTCCGCCGTACCCATACCGACGAGATCGCCACGCGCGATCACTTCGGAGAAGCGGCGGAGTTCATCGGACGCAAAGAAGAGATCGAACGGGTGATGGAAATTTTGGTGCGGTCCATCGGTAACCACCCCATCATCACCGGCGACGTTGGCGCCGGCCGCTCGACGATCGGCGCATTGCTCGCGCAGGCGTTGTACAGCGCCGAGTTCGTCGATGGCACGCGGTTCGCCACCTACTTCCGCGATGCGGTCGTGGTCGAAACTACCCCCGAAAGCATCTCCTCCAATGGCGGAGTCGCCAAGTTCTTTGCCAGCCAGCTGGCCTCCCAGCATCGCCTGGATCGCCCGGTAGTCACCGTGCTCTCGCGCATGGAACAGATGGCGCAAACCGAATTCGAGAAGCTTCAAGATCTTCTGCAGTCGGAACCTGATTTGTTGGTGGTCGGTGTAGCCACGTCTAAGTACGTGGCAACGCTGAAACGCCAGTCGCCGGAGTTTCCCAAGGCGTTCGAAGTCATTCAAATGTTGGGCATGAGCGACGAGGAAACGCGCCGAATCCTTACGACCATCGTCGCCCCGAAGCTGGCCCAGCTGCACCGATCTCCGGCCGGGCCCGCCGTCATTACCGATGAGGCCATCGAAGCTGCCATCAAGCGGGCCAAGCAGATTTACCCGGACCTCGCTTTTCCCGAAGCACCGCGCCGTTTACTCGAAGACATGGTGATTAGCACCGCCCGCAAGGCCGGCGCCGGCCAGGTGCTGGTCGACGGCAAAGCCGCGCGCGCTTTCGTGAAGAAGACGCTCGCCCTGCCCTTCGACCCCGACAATCAAGAAGAGTTCGAGGCCTACATCGCCGACCTCCGTAAACGGCTGAACGACAAAATCGTCGATCAAGAACGCGTCGTGGGCTGGCTTGTCGACTCGTACCGCGACATCGTGCAGCCGAACGCCAAAAGGCGCCACCGCACGGTGTTGCTGCTCGGGCCCACCGGCGGCGGTAAAACCTATTCGCTACAGACGGCCTTTAAAGAATTTTTCGGCAGCGAACAGCGCATCTTGGAAATCGACTGCACGAAGTATCTGGAGAAGGAAGCGCTCACCACTTTGCTCGGCTCGTGGCCCGGCTACGTTGGCTCGGACAAGCTCGGGGTGTTGCCGCAGTTCCTTTCGCAGAACGGAAAAAATTTCAACGGCATTATCTTCAACGAGTGGGAAAAGGCCAGCAAAGAGCTAGCTAACGCCGTCATGGAAATGATGGATACGGGCGTGCTCACCGATTCGCACGGCAATCGTTTCCACCTGGGAACGTCGATGATTGGCCTAACGTCGAACAAGGGCGACAAAGTTTTCTTCCCCCGCAACTCCAAACTGACACGCGAGGAGCAAGAAAAGCGCGCCCGTGAAGCAACGAGCGAAGCGGTAAAGCAACGTTTTCTCGAACCGGAGCCGGACCAGGTTTACGACACGAAGAACAACCACACGCCGGCCAACGTGCAGCGCATCGATGCGGCGTTCTACATGCTGCCCCCGAGTAACGAGGGTACCAAGCGGATGCTGCGCGAGATGACCGCGCCCGAGCTCGAGACCGAGCTGGGCGTTCGATTCATCGTCGACGAGGCGTTGCTCGATTCCGTACTTCAGCACAAGTATGTGCCGGAGAATGGCGTGCGCGAACCGCAGCGAGCGTTCAAGGACTTACTGCGATCGGCGTACCACGCGGTACGAGGCGACTTGCCGGAATCCGGCGTCAAAACCGTGACCGTGAGGCTAGTGCCGAGCGAGTCCGAGCCCGCCATTTCCGTGGCGGTACCCGGTAAAGAAGCTTCGGCCCAGACCCTGGCGGTGAACTTCATTCCCAAAACTCAGATCCCCCTCGAGGATCCGGCGACGCGCGAAAAGATCCGCACGTTGCGGACGCGCCTGAGCGGCAAAGTTTTCGGTCAAGATCCGGCGATCGAAACGCTGGCGAAATCGATCATCAACCAGCGTTACGTCGACCCCGACCCGATTAAGCCCGGCGTAGCCGGCTTCTTCGGCCCCACCGGTACGGGTAAGTCCGCGCTGGCGGAAGTGGTCGGCGAAGTGGAGTTCGGCAGCCCCGACCGCACCCGTTCGTTCCAGATGGGCAACATCAAGACCATGGACGACGTCGACAATCTTTTCGGCACGGCCCGTGGCCGTTCCGGCTCGGAAAGTCCGGCCGAGTTCGAGCAGTTTATACAACAGTATGCCGACGAAGGTGGCGTGCTGCATTTCGAAGAGATCGGCAACGTCGGCGCGGACAACCCACGTGTGCGCGACGCCGTGTTTCGGATTCTGTACTCGATTTTGGAAGGCAAGTGGACCAACGCCCAGGGTAAGACCTACAAAACGAGTAAGTTCTTCGTCGTATTCAGCTCCAACGAAGGCCAAGAGCTGTTCGCCAGTGCCCCGGCCGACGATCTGCGCATGGCGATCTACAAACGCAGCAAGAGCCAGGAGTTCATGCGAACGCTGCTGCGCGAACACAAGTGGCCGGAGCCCCTGATTGGCCGCATGCAGGGCCACCTGATTCTGTTCAAGCCGCTGCTCGCCGAAGACCGTTTGCAGATTGCGCGTAAGTTTTTTGACGGAGTTCTCGGCCGTTTGAAGAAACGTTACCCGCTCAACGTGGAGGCGGATGACGTGTTTTTGGCCGCCGCCGCCGAGACGTTCTTCAGCCACGAGCAAGGCGCCCGGGCCGTTCTCGATTTCTTCGAGCAGGAAATGCGATCGCTGTTCGGCACCGCGCTGACCGACCTCTACGAAAAGCACGGTGAACAGGCCACGTCGCTAATGAAGAACGCGCGGTTCAAGTTAGAGCTTCGCGACAATTACGCCGGCCTGAATTTCTTCGTAGGCCCCCGTCCCGATCCTCGGAAAGTGGAAGTGGTCCTGAAACTGGTCGACGCCGCCGGCGTTTCGCACCTCGACCTTGCCACCGACATCACCGAGCTAGCGCCGGAACGGCATCTGCCGAGCCGAAGATCGCTACTGCAGACCGCCTACCACGAGGCGGGACACGTCGTAGGTAACGACCCGGAGCTAACGGGTCAGGAAACCGATCACGTCACCATCATCGGGAAAGGACGTTACGGCGGTTACGCCCGACCCATCAGCGTTCCCGGCCAAGGTTCCACCACCCGCCAGCGCTCGGTGGCCTATCTGGGCATGCTGTTCAGTGGACGCGTTACGGAATCGTACGCGGGCTACGAGCCCGATGCGGGTTGGTCGCAGGATCTCAAGATGGCCCGCGAGGCCGCTACCCGGGCGGTAGCCCAGTATGGCCTTACGGACCACGCGCTTCGCCTGCCGATGAAGGATGACAAGGTCGACCTCGAATCGGAGATCGTACGCGCGGAGATCGAGAAGCTCATGAACGACGGCTTTAAGTTCGCCGCCGAACGTATCAAGGCCCGCTGGCCCGAGATTCGATTGCTGGCCTACCGCTTGTTCAAGAAGCAGGCGATGGACCTCGCCGACATCAAGTCGACGATCGCAGAAGCCCGTTCGGAAAAGTATTTAGAAGGCCTCAACCGCAAAAATCAGAAAGAGCCACGGCAGCAATGCATCGCGATGCTCGAACTGATGGAACAAAAGTAGAGGAGTCCCCAATAGCTGTGGGAACTGAAATCGTGAGTGCATAGTTAGCGAAATAGCGTCGGACGCTAAATCTTGATGATCGGTACGTTGGCTACGACTTTACCCGAGCCCGAGTACTCGACCTTTTTGGTGGTGACGTTCCAAGTGGGCACCGTATCGAAACGCGGCCCCCAGGTATAAATAGCGAAGTAAGGGCCGATGTCCGGATCGTCGCCGTAGAGATACCCGTAGGTATTGTCGATGTTGTCCGTGTTCCAGGGGTCATTCAGCTTGGAGCTGATTACCTGCGGAGAAGCGCCGGTCAGATCGGAATTGATATTGGACGGGTACAAGAAGCCGTTGTTCTTCCAGTAAGAGCCTACCGCCGCTTTGAGCGTCACAAGCTCTTGTTCGGCTTTGGAAAGTTTGGCGTCGAGGAACATTGCGTTCATCTCGGGCATCACGGTGGCAAGGATGTTGCTGATGATGCCGCAGATCAAAAGTAATTCGATCAGGGTAAAACCCAGCTGACCGACTCTCTTTCGCCCTTTAGGCCGCCACTGTACCGAACGCATACCGTCCTCCACTAACCTACCTCATCGTACCAACCAAACCTCGCCGGAAATTTGTCGCAATTGTGTCGAATCCTTCACAGTTTACGCGCGTAACCAGCTAGTATCTCATGGTTTTATTCTTAGCGGATCGGCTTGTAGAGCCAGTCACGCGCTAAGGCTTTGTACAGGTGTGACGGTTGCGCGGCCGGGGCTTGGTTTACGATTAGGCCGGCCGCAACGAAGTCGGTACGGGCGCGGCGATTGTCGTTGTTGAAATTCTTCACGTTGCCCTTGGCGTCGACGAAGGCGGAGGTTTCGAAGGGGTGCCAGGAAAACGTCTCGTCTTCACCCCACAGCTCGCCGTAGGCCACGAGGTCTTTGTGAAAGTTCTCGATCTGCCGGCCCGCGTCCTTGTGGCAACGTAAGCACGACTCGTTCGTCGACGGCAGCAACCCTCCGTCGTACTGGCTCGGCACAATCGACGAGGCGGAGCGGGTACCCGCCGCGTAAGCGATCTTACCGCCGCTGGTTTTCCAGGGCGTGTCGCCCACCGTGCGGAAGCTTGTGTACTGCAACAGATCCTTGGCCAGGGAGTCGTCGCCGAAATCAGGAATCTCGTCCACGTGGCCATCGACCTTAGTGAAGGTTCCTTTGAAGTACTGCGTCGACAGCGTGCGCGGCGTGAGAGTGTTGCTATCCATCAGCTTGGCGATCACCTGGCGTAGCGTGGACGACTCGTTCCAGGCGGGACGAATCATCTTGATGCTGTCGGCCAGCTCGGGGGCGGTATGGAAGGGACGGAAAACATCGTTATGCCACTTGTCGAGCTCACGCGTGCGCACGCGTACTTCGAACACGCGCAGCTCGCCATCGGGATAGCGAATGAACATGACTTCGCCGAGCCGGGTACCGGCGGGAAAGAGCCAGCGCCAACGCGTGAAGTTGAGCCTCCAGTACGCCACCGGTACGACCTGCCCGTTTTGGCGCGGCGGTGCCCAAAAGTTCACCTTTAAGAAGTTTTTAGAGAGATCCGCTCCGCCCGTCGCAAAGGGGAAGTTGAAGCGGCCACGATCCTGAAAGAGCCTATTCCAGCCACCGGGGACGGCGAGATCGATGAGAATATTTTCGATCGTGTTGGGACGGAAACCGACCGGGTCGCCCATCGAGTCTTGATAACCGGCCACCATCCCTTTGCCGTCGTACCACATCGTATGCGGACTACGCATGGCTTCGTCGATGGCCGCGTTGTCGAGGTACGGTAAAAGGTCACGGTACTTCTGCGCTTCGGCGGGCGGAATCATGTCTACGTAACCCGAACCGGGGGCTTTCTCCGTCTCGAATGAGTGGGAAGAGCAATCGTCTACCGAGCCCGTTACCGTTGGCTGGGCAAGCTGCTTGGTCTTGGTGACGTGCCGGTACCACTGGCGGTGACCGCCCGTGCCGCCGTTGCCGTTTGCGCAAACTTTTCCGTCGTGTGCGTTACGCGACGCTACTTTGCAGTAGTCCAACCACGCTGACGAACCGAGGAAACCATTGTCATTGGCTAGCTCGACGTACGTCGGCTTGAAACCGGGACGGCCTCCGTCCAACGTCAGCCCCGTGTGGCTGCACACCACATCGTCCGCGGCATTGCGCACGGCCTCGAAGCAATCCGCCGCGCTGATGGGGTAACGTCCTACCCAGTGCAAACGGTTTACGTGGATCGTCATCCATCCTTTACCGCCACCTTCTTTCGGTACGCACGCGACATTCTCACGCGCGGTCGCTCTCGCCTCTTCGCACTGCGCCGCTTCGGGTATCGCTCGGCCGAGCGCTTTTCCGTCCGATGCACGGGTGAGCGCATAACCGCCGCCCACCGGCCGGCACTCTAGTTGCTCGTCGGCCGAGGCAGAGATTGCCCACGAGAAAAAACAAAGGGTCACCACGAGTGAGTGCCGCATGAAAGTATCTCCGTGAAATGTAGTGGCGGGGCTGGAGAGTCAAAGAAGCCGGTACTCTCTAAGTTATCGGCAGGCGGGGGTAAGAATGCTGAGTGGTGATTTTCAACTTTTACATTTGTTAAAGCCCATCTTGCGCAAAGCAAAAAAAAGGGAGAGGCCAGTGGCCTCTCCCTCTTCGAAAAACGATGGCCGAAACCCGATTACTTGCGTTTCTTCGGGGCCTTGCCCTTTTTGACGCTGGCGGGCTGACGGTCCGCCTTCTTGGCCGTCACTTTCTTGGCGGAAGCCTTGGGAGCAGCCGCGGCCGCAGCGGGAGGCGGTGCATTCTCGAGCTGGGCCAAACGCCGATCTAAATTCGTAAGGCTCTGGCCGACCTGCTTCACGACCTCATTCAGCTGCGCGGCTTGCGGAGCCGCGGAGCCACCGCCACCCTCGCTGGCGAGACGTTGGAGATCGGACTTCATGCGCTCCATCTTCACGGCCGATCGCTCGACGGACGCGAGGCGGTTTTGGACGGATTGTAGCTCGTAGACGAGGTAACCGGCCACCGCGACGAACGCGCCGCCGAACACCACTCCACCAAGAATCATCTTCTTGTTTAACCCGCCGCCTAATCCTTTGAACTTCGCGAAAAGATTCTTCATACCCCCGCCCTTACCTTTCTCTTTCTTCACTTTGGGGAACGCGATCGCATTCCCATTATCGGTATCGGCAGAAGCGGGTTCTTCCAATCCTGGCAAATCGGCGCCCGCGAGCTGAATGTGATGCTCTTTGGTCGGCTCATCGGGCTCGTCGATTGGCGTCACTTGAGAAATTCCATCGACGGCCCCTTCTTCGTGGCCTTCGAAAGATTCCTCGATAGCTTTGAACTTTGGATTACCTTGCATGGTCACACCCTCTGAAGAATCACGCGCAGATTCAACCTTTCAAGTCTACGGCGGGAACGTGATGGAATTGTGAAGGCGTTGAATTTATTGGGGGGATCTCGAGTTTTGAATATCCAAAGAATAGTCAAACCCGCCCGGCTTCCCCCATGGAAACCGGACGGGATTTCTGGCTGACTAAGTTTATTGGCGCTCAAGCGCCGCCACCATTGGTTGACGGAGCTTGAGCTTCCTCTCCCCCGCCACCACCACCACCGGCCATCGCGTCGCATTCGTCGTTACCCAGCTTTCGGACCACAAGCTTATTGATGGTGAAGCTTCGGCCGGCCAGCATCGCCTGCTGGTCCTGCAGCGTCGTGGGATAGTAATATTTGAACGCCGCTCGATCTTTCGGCGCTAGGTCGCGTACGAAATCGATTCCCCCCGGCGGCTCCACCGTCAAAAATCCGTTACGAGCAGCGTCGGCCGGGCTTTTTAGTCCGTTCGCTTTCAGAAAGGTCACGCCGTTGGTCTCCATGTGCGAGGCCCGTTGGATGTCGGCCGTGCCGTCTACAATCGGCGCGGTGAAGGATTTACCGGTTTTGGTGGTCACCTGCATCGTGCCATTGCCGAGGTCTTTGCATTTCAATCGGGAACCGCTGTCGAGTTTGCTTTCCTCGGTGTAGCGAAGCGCCTGCCCACGGGCCGGGTCCTTAGCCACCCCTTGACCTGAGCTAACCTCCCCGGCCGTGCCGGAGATTGCCTCGGGTACACGCTCGTCGGGTTGCTTTGCCCCCGCTTTGGTTTCGCCTTCCTTTGCCTCGAGTGCTTTAGTCTCGAGCTTTGGATTAATACCCACCGGTTTGCGCAGGGCGCTCACCGAAGCAGAGTTTGCCGATCCTCCCAGAGACATGAGTTGCGAACTCGGATTCGAGTAAGCTTTCCGATGCGCAGTCTTGGCAAGTGCCGACGCCTCGGCAATCACCATCGCAGCCACTAATAGGATTACCTTGTTCATGATTTCCCCCTTGGAAAAACTAAATTGCATAACGGAAGCCAACGCCCTCGGCCCCATTCGCCAACCGTGATCTAATGAAGTAGGCGCGAAAATTACCGCCCGGCGACCGGGCACTGCTGGTTCCGGCCGCAGTCGTATCGGTCGATTCTTGGTCGTATTCTGCGCGTCCTATCTAATGTGATTCGCGTATACACTTTTCCGAAATCGCCCATGAAAAACGGGGCTTCCCAACCTTTCGCTCCCGTATTCAGGAATACGGCGCGCAACGTATTCCTTTATACGACCCGCAGGATTCACA
>JBGSST010000313.1:0-2722 GCA_041736915.1 Bdellovibrionota bacterium | reverse complement strand
CACGCTGTTGGCGCGGTCGAGGCTCAGCTTGATGTTGTAGTCTTCGCCGTGGCTCGAGTCGGTGTGGCCCACGATCAAAAGTTTTTTCACTTCGTTCTTCTGCACCACTTCGGCGATTTGATCGAGCAGGTCGAAGCTTTGGCCATCGATCTCCGCTTTCGCCACTTTGAAAATGACGTTCTTGTTCAGGATGAACTTGCGGTTCACCACGTTTACGTCGGAGGTCGTCTTGAAATGGCGGCGCTCGGTTTGCGTGAGGCCGAACGTGTAGCTGGCCTGGCCGATAAGCTGAAAGCCCGGCGTGAACGGCACGCCGGCCACGAGCCCCGCGCCGCGATTACGGATGACGCCGATGTCGCTACCCAGTAGCAGCGCCAGCCCCTTGTTCTCTAACGGCGTCACGCGCACGCCGACGCTGAGCGAAGAGGGGGAGCCGGAAAAACCCAGCGTGCTCGAGGCCTGCACCGGCTGCCACCATTCGAAGAAGGGAATGAAGTCGCCCAGCTGAAATTCACCACCCAGCGCCAAGGTGACGGTGTGAAAACGGCTAAACGAATAGAACGCGTGGGCCGGGTTGTAAGCGCCCGAGGTCACCTGCGGCGAGTGGTAGACCACGTTCGCGTGCAGAAAGAGCGGTAACGCCAGCGACGGGTAGAGGCTGAACGTGCCTAACAACCCCAAACCGGCGCTCAGCGTCCGGCCCGATGGGCTCAGGTTGTTGAAGTCCGACGCGATCAGAATGTTCGCCACCGGGGCAATGGCCAAGCTCGGCGTTACCGGAATGGAATAGTGGCCGGTGAAATTGAAATCGCCCAAGGAGGAGATGAGCTGGCTCGGAGTACCGAAGGTAGTTGAGGAGTTGCGGCGTTGAATACCCACGCTCAAGCGGTCGGTGAGGGCTACGCCTACGAATAACATCTCGGCGATGGTGTTGACCGCGCCGGGGGCCACCACGTTGTCGGTGGAATAGAACTCGCCGCCGATACCGAAGGACACGGCCCCGGCCGGCATGGCTTCGGCCGATCTCACACGAAAGAGACCCACCGTGCCCCAGTTCGAGGGGTAGAGCCGGTGGTTTCGGGTCGTGGAGTCGACCTCGTGGGTGTGCGACTCGCCGGCGGTGACTTCGGAGGTGGAGGTCTGCAGGGGCTGACCTTCGGAGGTGGCGGTGGACTGCTTCGGCGCCTCCCCCATTGCCGAGACCGTGACGCAGAGGCCAATCACCGCAATGTGCGCGAAGATCTTCATGTTCTTTAATTGTAACGTGTTTACTTCGGGCCCTTGAGTTTTTATTGTCCGGGCATGACTATGCGCCTCCGACGAACCAAAATCATTGCCACCATTGGCCCCGCCGTCGACACGAAAGCCGGGCTTCTCCGCTTGGCCCAAACCGGTATGGATGCCGCGCGTCTGAATTTTTCCCACGGCAAACATGCCGACTTTGCCCGGATCATCCGAGAGCTCCGGGAAGTGTCCCGCGAGGTGAAACGCCCCATCGGCATCATGGCCGATTTGCAGGGGCCCAAGATTCGCGTGGCGAAGCTTCAGGGCGGTTCGGTCGAGATCAAAGACGGCGAGACGATCTACATGACGTCGGAAGCCATCGTGGGTGGCGTGGTCGACGGGAAAAAAATCATTCCGTGCGGATACGAGCACTTCGTGAAGGACGTCTCCCCCGGTAACACCGTACTTCTCGACGACGGCCTGATGGACCTCGTGGTCGAAGGCAAAGAGGGCAATCGCCTGCGCCTGCGCGTGGTGAACGGCGGCCTGGTGAAGGAGAACAAAGGCATCAACGTGCCCGAGGCCTCTTTCTCGGCGAGCGCCATCACGGAAAAAGATTACGCGGACATTCTGTTCGCGGTAGAGAACGACGTCGATTTCATCGCGCTGTCTTTCGTACGTACGGCCCAGGAAGTGCGCCACCTCAAACAGTTTCTGACGTCGAGAAACAGCCGCATCAAGGTGCTGGCAAAGATTGAAATGCGCGACGCGCTTTCCAATCTCGACGAGATCATCGATGCGTCGGACGGCGTGCTGGTCGCCCGCGGCGACCTCGCGGTGGAGGTCGGTAACGAGCGCGTGCCCGTGCTGCAAAAGAAGATCACCCGGCGTTGTAACTTAAAGGGCAAGACGGTCGTCATTGCCACCCAGATGCTGATGTCGATGGTCTCGTCGCCTCGTCCGTCCCGCGCGGAAGCCTCCGACGTGGCCAATGCCATCGTGGACGGGGCCGACGTGCTGATGCTGTCGAACGAAACGGCGGTGGGCGAGTTCCCGTACGAGTCGGTGAAGATGATGGGCAAGATCATCGAAGAGATGGAAGTCGAGCCCGCTCCGCCGCCAATTTTGGCGCACGAGTGGAATTTGGATTCCCGGGCCCAGGTGGCCATGGCGCTGCTGCAAAGTGGTGTGCGCCTGTCGACCGTGCTGAAGGCCAAGCTGATGGTCGTCGTAACGCAGTCCGGCCAGTCCGCGCTCTTGGCGTCGAAATGCCGGAACGTGAACCCCGTCGTGGCGGTGACCTCTTCGGAAAAGACCTACTACCAGACGTCCCTGTACTGGGGCGTTCACGCGTTTTTCATCGAGGACATGGACAACCTCATTTCGAGCACGGAAGTGTTTGAGGCGATAGGCCAACGGCTTCTCGCCTGGCATGTGGTCGGGAGTGGCGATAAACTAGTGATGACCGCGGGTTTGCCGCGTTTGGAACACGGTTCTA
>JBGSST010000276.1:0-21938 GCA_041736915.1 Bdellovibrionota bacterium | reverse complement strand
GGCTCCGCAAGCTGCTGCGCAGCCGTCGGCCAATCCCGCCTTGGCCGAGGCCCCTAAGGTGCCGGCTAAACCGTACCGCACGTGGGTAGCCATTCAGCGCTACAACATGGAAAACAATGGCGACGAGAAACAGCCGATCTCCAACGTGCGTCTCGAAGTGAAATTTCCTAACGGACAGAAGCTTCAGCTTCCCGAGAGCGGTCAGTTTTGGCCGATCGGTAACGGTCAGGTTCAGGAGATCAACCGTACGTTCGAAGTGCCCTGGGCTTGGGTGCAGAACGATGGTTTCGTTTTCGAAGTGCAGATGTACCGCAAGGGCGCCGAGTTTCTGCCCTGTAAGCTCGAAGTCGCGACGCTCTCGCAGTTCAACCGCTCTTACGTTTGTAAGACGGACACCGCTTGGCAGACGAACAATCGCGTAGCGCCGGAGAAGATGGATAAGGAAAGCATCCAGATCCGCGTGTTCACCGATCTGAACTCGAAGCCGAATGAAATTCCTAGCGACTCGATCGCGCTCAAGTAATCGCTACCGACGGAACTCCGCACGGGGAACCTGACGGCCGAGGATTTGACCATCCGAAGCCCTGAAAATCAGGTTCTCCGTGGGGCCGTTCCCATTCTCCTTTACCTGCATCGAATAGCTCAGCTCAGGCTCGTCACTTCCCGGCACCAGATACAGCAATTTAGAAACGCCGCTCGTGGCCGACATGTCGAGCTGATACCTTCCCGCTCGCTCCAATACCTGATTGAACTCCAAAATAGGTTGCGTCACATCCACCTTCTTGACCGCCTGGTAGTTGTTCTCACCCAACGTGACGTCCCGATCTTGCGTCACTTCCAAAGTGATTTCCGATCCCAAGATGGGCAACCCGTCCTGATAAGCGGCGTACTTCACCTTAGTGCCCATCGGGCTTTCGTAAGTGGTCGGGCGTAGCTCGTGATACTCACGCACGCCCCACTCAGCCCGCTTTTCGTTCAAAAAGGTTTCCGCGGCTTCGCCCGCCGTGGCGGCGAAACGGGCCGGCACCGGAATCTCCGGTAGCGACGGCATTGCCGAACCGTCCACCCGTTGCGGCAGTCTTACCGGCTGGGGAATCGGGCTCGCTAGCGAAAGCTGCTGAGGAGCGGGCAGTGAAGAGGCCACTCTCTGCAACGGCTCCGCGGCCGAGGTCAGGCTGCGAATCGAATGCTGAAATTCCCAGGCAACCCATACGGCCCAGATACCGAAAAACACACCTAAGGTCTTTGCGATGTTCATCATAGTTGTAAGGTCCCTTCAATCGTTTGGGCCGCCCCGTTATCCATCAAAACTCTGAGGCGAAACTTGAGCTGCGAGCTGCGTGGTGCGGTCGAATCGACCGTGGCGCCCACCGCGGCCGACAACGGCCAGCCGTTGCCGACGTTGATCGACTGGCCCGGCGCGAGATCGCCGTAGCCTTGCATGTAGGTCGTCGGAATCAAGCGGCGATCGGAGCTTTCCAGTCTCACGCGCACGTTGCGGGCGGCAACGCGATCCACGTTTTGAATCTGCACTCCGAACAGCACGTCGTTACCGGGCCGAATAGTGCTGGTTGCATTGCCGTTGCTGTCTACTCCGTAAGGCTGAACCGATACCGTCATCTGCTCGGTCACCTGCGCGAGCTCCGTGGCGAAGCCACGCTTTTCGAACTCACCCTGAATCGCTTTGGTGTGTCCGCCGCAATATAGTTTGGAATCGGCTTTGAGCATCGCACCACGAAGGTCGGCCACTGACGAGTCTCGTTTGAGCAACGAGAGGGCCGAGTACATCAGTAAGTCGGCATTGATCGCACCGTTCTCGCCGCGCTCTGCGATGAACTGCTGGCGAACCGCCCACAATATGCGGGTGAGCCATTCGGCCATGGCGTAACGCTCGGGCGAAGCTCCCTGTGCGTCGGCGTAGCTGATGTCTTGATAAACGAGATAGCGCGATCCGGAATCCACCGCACTGCGGAGCGGCTGGCCAGGAGCAAACCCTTCTAGAGACCGGGCAACCCATTTTCCGACATTCGGCTGGCCCTTGATGGTCATGGCGGCGTAATCCGCAAACGCCTCGTGAATGGCCGCCCCTTGGGTGAAGTAGGCCCCGGCGTCGCCGGCGTAATCGAATCCCGATTCCCCGCTGACGCTTTCATTGAAGAAGTGTCCCATCTCGTGGCGGTACATGTCGGCGTCCATGCCGGGAGCAAAATCGCCCTCGCCAAACAAGCGAATCGTGCGTGGCTGATCCGGTGCGAAGTAGCCATGATCGTAAAAAGCGTTGGGGCCGGTATCTTCGCCTTCGGACTGCGCGCGAACTAGCACGACGAGTTGTCGGGACTTCACGGCTTTGAAACCGAGCGCTTCCAAGTAAGCAATTTCCGACTGGATGGCGAAGCTCGCCATCGTTTCCCAGTAACGCGGATCTTTCAGCTCGTACTGAAACTTTCCGTTCGAGGCGGTGGCGAGAATCGAGGACGAGTCGTTCAGGCCGCGCTGGCGGATTTTCAGAAAACTGGTGTCGAGCCGGGTCGGGTTCAAGAGATCGGCTAGATTGAAATTGGAAAGGGCGCTTTGCGTGGTCGAAGAGTCGGCCAACGCTTGATTGTTTTTCGTGGCCTCTATGGGATTAGGAACCACGAGAAACGCTTTCGACGAACTGACTTGCCCGGGGAACTTCGCCCCTTTTTTGAACTGCTGAAGTGCGGAAAAATCGAGCGCGGGTCCATCGCAACCAGCGCTGTCGCCGCCGCAAGCCGAAAGCAAAAGCGTGGCGGCAAAAAACAGGATCTCGATTTTTCGGATCGCTCTCTTCATTGGTGCCGTACTCGATGTCGAACGTGTTTACAGAGAATCTGATCAGATAAGTTGCAAGGTGGGTGCCCCGATTGGCCTCATTTGGCCTCAAAATGCGGGAGTTTTGAGCCTAAACAAGCTGTATACGGACTAGGCAAGCCCCTAACCCCTAGGCGAACCCCGGCCATACCCCTTCACAATTTGGGGAAGCTTCGTGGTTCCGCCGGGTTACCGTTTTGTAGTGTGCAGTAACGGGTGACCACGCCATGAACACAAAAAAAGCCGCGGTTCCCATCAGGAACCGCGGCTCGTAATTTCTTTTTCGCTCCTACAACCTAGAGCTTAGTAGTCGTAACCGCCGGGCTGATAGTCCTGCGTACCACCCGTGCCTTGCGGCATCGTCGGCAACGGCTGGGTATTCGTTCCCTGCTGCGGAAGCTGTTGCTGCGGCTGAACCGTCGGTTGCTGCTGAATCGGCTGCTGCCCTTGGATATTCGGATTCACACCGGGCTGCTGCTGAATCGGCTGCTGTCCTTGAATGTTCGGATTCACACCGGGCTGCTGTCCACCAAGCTGCGCCGGCTGACCGCCGTTGTTCAACGGCTGCGGTCCGTAGTTGGGACCGTAGTTCGGTCCGCCAACGGCGGGCTGCTGCTGAATCGGCTGCTGCCCTTGAATATTCGGATTCACACCGGGCTGCTGTCCGCCGAAGCCGCCGGGATTGACTCCCGGATTTACGGGATTGTACGGACGTCCGTAGCTCGGGCCGCCTTGAGCGGGGATGCCACCTTGCTGCGGAAAGCCTACGCCACCGTTCGTGATTTGCCCGCCGCCGCCGCCGACCACACCACCGCCGCCGAAGCCGCGATTTACGGCGCCCGGATTCAGGTAGCCCTGGTCAATCGTGTTCCAAGCGTTGTTCCAAACTTCGGTCGTGTACATATTGTTGTACTGGGCCGGAGCTTCCACCCGGCGAACGTAAGTGTCGGGGAACATCACGCGCTGGTTTGCGTAGTACGGAAACAAAACATCCTGCGGTCCGCGCGCCGCCACTTGGAGACGCACCGGAGCAAAGCTGCATTCTAGGCAGTTGCGTCCGATGGGGAAACGGAACGGCTGAGCGTAACGAATGGCGTACATCAGGTTCTGTACTTCGGCCGCGTTGCGCTCGAGTACCTGCAATCGTCTCATGAGCAACTCGCGGTTACGAATCTGCGGCATCGGCTGCGGCAACAAGAAGCCGCGGCGTAACGCCTCGATGTAGAAGTAGGTGGCCGAGATCGCGTTGAAGTAAGCAAAGTTTACTTGCTCCCACTGCGCCGCTAGCTCCGGGCTAGGTCCGCGGTTCATGGCGATGTCGTACAGACCGATGACCTTCATGCGGTACTGGTACACGAGCTGACCGACCGCGAAGCCGACTAGGTCCGGATCTTCGGGACGGCGGACCGCCGCAATCACATCGGTATAAAAGTTAGAGGCCCAGCAAGGCGTTTCCATCCATTTTTGGATGACCACGTTCTCTACGCGGAAGCCGCTCGCGCGGGTCAGGTTGATGTTGGTCACGAGCAGGTCACTATGCCGAACCAAATGCTCGAGCAGCATTTCGGGGTTCGGTACATTGACGTAACCGTGTCCGGGAACACCGGGGCCGGGACCCGGAATACCGGGACCAGGACCGGGACGTCCTCCCGGAAACTGGGCTTGAGTAGTGCTGGCCGCAAGTGCAATCGCGAGCGTGAGAATGCCGAAAAGTCGGATTCGCATTACGAAGACTCCTTAAAGAAAATCGTTATGGTTGTAGGGCGTCTGCTTACGGACAGCGTATGAAAGTAGTGTGGGGACCTGGCGAGTTATAAGGGTTTAGACTCGACGTGTCAAAGAGCAAGATTTGTCACTCTCGGATTACCCAAAGAAATTAGGGCCTTTCCCCGAAAACAATTTTGAGGTGTGTTAGATTGGAGAATTAGTTTTAGAGGGATTTAGTCGTGGAAATCAAAGCAGTACGTGGGATGAATGACCTTTTTGGCGCCGAGCTACAACGCTGGCAGGCGGTCGAGGCCAAGCTCCGCGACGCGATGACAAATTTTGGCTACAGCGAGATTCGCACGCCATCATTAGAAAAAATCGAAGTCTTTAAAGCGGTCGGCGACGAAACCGACATCGTGGAAAAGCAGATGTACCAGGTGCAGGATCGCGGAGCCCACCCCGATTCCAAGCCCGAGATTTTGGTAATGCGTCCGGAAGGTACGGCGGGATTCATCCGTGCGGTGATGGAGCATGGCCTAGCCAACACCGGCCACGTCTCGCGTTTTTATTACCTGGGGCCCATGTTCCGTTACGAGCGCCCGCAGAAGGGACGCTTGCGGCAGTTTCACCAGCTCGGCGCGGAGTTGATCTATGACGGGTCGGCCGAGGCGGATGCGGAGCTGATCATTTTGCTCGATCACCTGCTGAAGAGCGTGGGGTTGAAGTCCGAGAACTACGAGATCCGTATCAACAGTGTTGGTTGTAAAGACTGTCGGCCGGCTTACCGCGAAAAATTGATCGCCTACTTCAAGCCGCACTTCGCGGAGCTTTGTGAGAACTGCCAGCGCCGTCTCGAGCGGGCGCCGATGCGCATTCTCGATTGTAAGAACGAAGTCTGCAAAAAACTTTCGGAGACGGCCCCGCTGGGCATCGATAATTTGGACGAAGCCTGCGCCAAGCAGCACGCGCGCGTGAAGGAATGTCTGAAGGCCGAAGACGTCACGTTCGTCGAAGACCCATACATCGTGCGTGGTCTCGACTACTACAGCCGCACCGCTTTTGAGTTCACGTCCAACCTACTAGGCGCTCAAAGTGCGCTGGGCGGCGGCGGACGTTATGATGGTTTGTCCGCGCGTTTCGGTAAGCTGGATTTCCCGTCGGTCGGCTGGGCCATTGGCATGGAGCGCGTGATGCTGGCGCTGGACGCCGTGCAGGCCAAGCTAGGCGACGCGCATAAACCCGTCGCGTTCTTGGCCCCCATGGGGGCTGCGGCGTTCGACAAGCTTTTTCCGCTGAGCCTCAAGCTCAAGAAGCAGGGCGTGCACGTCGAGATGTCTTACGAAAAAGAGAAGGGGCTCAAGTGGCTCCTGAAGCAAGCCGATCGCGTGCAGGCCGGAGTCGCCGTCATCGTGGGCGATCAAGAGCTGGCCAGCGGTCAGGCTAGCGTAAAAGAACTCGCTACGGGACAGCAGAAGAACGTAGCCATCGCGGATTTAGAAAAAGAATTACTTTCCATGAAAGGGAGATCGCCCAGTGCGAATTAAGAGAACCCACTATTCGGGCCAACTCAACGAGAAGAACGAAGGCCAATCCGTCCAGCTTTGCGGCTGGGTCCATCGGTGGCGTGACCACGGCGGCGTGGTCTTCATCGATTTGCGCGATCGCACTGGCGTATCCCAGGTGGTTTTCGATCCCACCGTCGCCTCGATTCCCGAAGCCAACGAGCTTCGCATGGAATGGGTCATCGGCATCAAAGGGGTCGTGCGCAAACGTCCCGAGGGCATGGGCAATAAAAACATGGCCACGGGTCAGGTCGAGATCGTGGTCTCGGAGCTTGAAGTGCTGAACAAGGCCACTCCGTTGCCGTACTCGCTGCATGAAGACAGCCCGTCGGCCGGCGAGGTCGATGAGCAGCTGCGCCTGAAGTACCGCTACCTCGAGCTTCGCCGCGAGAAGCTGCAGAACAATCTGCGCATTCGTCACGAGTTCCTGAAGTCCGCGCGCGAATTCTACTTCGCCAACGGCTTTTGGGAGATCGAAACGCCCATCCTTTATAAGAGCACTCCCGAAGGGGCGCGCGATTACCTCGTGCCCAGCCGCGTGCATCCGGGGCAGTTCTACGCCCTGCCGCAGTCGCCGCAGACGTTGAAGCAGCTTTGCATGATTGGCGGTCTCGATCGCTACGTGCAGGTCGCCCGTTGCTTCCGTGATGAGGATTTGCGGGCCGATCGGCAGCCCGAGTTCACCCAGGTCGACGTCGAGATGTCGTTCGTGGATGAGGTCGAGATTCAGACGATTCACGAGAATCTGATGAAGAAGATTTTGAAGGACGTGCTGAATGTCGATATTCCCACGCCGTTCCCGCGATTGAAGTACGCCGACGCGATGGCGCGGTTCGGTAGCGACAAGCCCGATATGCGCAACACGCTCGAGCTGGTCGACATCACCGAAGAGGGCAAGAAGAGCACGTTCCAGGTTTATCAAAATGCCCTGGCCGCTCCGGGTGCGGTGTTGAAGGCGCTCAGCTTCGAAGAGAAAGAGCCGATGTCGCGTAGCGAGCTGGATGGCTTGCTGAAAAAGGTCGCCACGTTCGGCGCCCGTGGCATTAGCTGGATCCGCGTGAAAACGCCGGGCGACTGGCAGTCTCCGCAGGCCAAGTTCTTCGACGATGCGACCAAGGCCGCGATCGAGAAAAAGCTGCACTTCAAGAACAACGCGATGGTCTTCATGATGGTGGGCGACCCCAACATGGTGAACAACGCGCTGGGCTCGCTGCGCCTCGAGTACGGTAAAAAGTCTGGGTACACGAACGAGAAGGCGTGGAACTTCTTGTGGGTCGTGGACTTTCCGCTCTTCGAGTACAACGACGAAGACAAGCGCTTCTATGCCGCGCACCATCCCTTCACGAGCCCGCATTTGGATGACCAAGCGGCGTTCCTGAAAGTGAAGCCCGAAGAGCTTTATCCGGTGAGGGATAAGACCACCGACTCGTTCAGGATCATGTCGAACACGCGCGCCCGCGCTTACGACCTAGTGGTGAACGGTTACGAGATCGCCGGCGGCTCCCTGCGTATTTACCGTCCGGAAGTGCAGGCGCAGATGTTCCGCTTGCTCGGCATCAGCGACGAAGAGGCGGAGCAACGCTTCGGCTTCTTCCTGAAGGCATTGCAGTACGGCACGCCTCCGCACGGTGGCTTGGCCATCGGGGTGGACCGTATGGCGATGCTGCTGTCGGGCACGGATGCAATTCGCGACGTGATGGCATTCCCGAAAACTCAAAAGGCCAGCTGCCTGATGAGCGAATCGCCATCGCCGGTCGCCGAGAAACAGCTCGAAGAGCTATCCATCGCCATCCGCCCTCCCAAACCAGCACTATAACGACCAAAGGTATCCGTTACATTTAGTCCACCGGAATGGACGGAATGTAACGGATACCTTTAGGTCGAAGTGACGGCGTCGCTTTTCGTTTGTACTATCGGGCTATGGCATTTCAGGAAGTCTTTGATGTCGTAGTCGTCGGTGGGGGCCTGGCGGGCACCGCGGTGGCGCGCGACTGCGCGATGCGAAGGCTTTCCGTGCTGCTCGTCGAGCGTGACGATATCGGGGCCGGCGCCACGGAGATAGTTTCTCCCCTCGTGGATGCCGGCAATCGCTTATGGGCGAAGCGCTCGAACCCGCGACTATTGCAGGAGTTCGACATTCTCGAACGGCTGGCGCCGCACCTGTTTTCCGAAGTGCGTATGCTCGTGCCTTCCGTGATCGGAGTGGCCCGTACCGCCGTTCGGCGTCTCGAGTCTACGGTGGTGAGCTACCAGAAAGCGGGGGCCGCCAGCCACGATCGCCGCGTGCAAAGCTGGAATGCCGCCGACTTCAAACGCCGATTCACCCGCACGCCAAGCCTCACCTCCGGCGGAATTGAGTACAGCCAGGTGCTCTGGGATCCCGTGCGGTTCGCGATCTCCGCCGCGCGTGGCGCAAAGCAAGCCTCCGCGCAGGTTCTGCTCAAAACTACCGTCGAAGAGGTTGGTGCGGAGAACGGTCGCGTAGTGGGGGTCAGAATTCGTCCGCGTGGTGGGCGCTCGGAGTTCGTATTCGCCAAAACGGTAGTGCTCGCCACCGGCGCGGCGGCCGCGCGAATCAAGGGGATGCCCATTGCGGCGGCGCCATTGCAGAAAGAAACCGTGCTGCTTCTGGGGGAAAAGTTTCCCGCCGCCTTGGGCCTTTTATCCAACGAGCACGCTAAGGTGTTCGTGCCCTGGCGAAACCAAACTTGGGTGGGCAGCTGGACCGACGAGTTTGAGGGTAACCCTTTCGACGCGGAACCCTCGCGCGATCGCATTCGCCTAATCGAAAAGCAAGTTTTGCAGTCCTCCCTCTTCGCGCCGAGGCTGCGGCCGTCGCAAACCTTTTCGCGCGTGCAGGTGCAGCCGGCGGACAAGTCGGCGCAAAGTTTCGACGAGCCCACGGTGGGAGATCTGACGGCATCCGGGCTAAAGGGTTGCTTCGTGGTGGAGGGAGGCAACGCGGGCTTCTGCCGCGCCGTCGCCGAGCGGATTACTACGCAGATTGCCGATTCGCTTCGGCACAAAGAAGAGTGCCGCACGGCCTTCGAAAGCCTTCCCGGCGGTAGCCACGAAATTCCCTGGGAGGAAGAGGCTCGCCGAACCGGGCTGCCCCCCTCGGTGGTACTGGGGCTTATCCGCCGCCACGGGTATCACGCCACGATTATCTTCGAGCGTGCGCTGACCAACGCCGAGCTCGCCCGCACGGTTTGCGAGTGCGAGGGGATCATCGCCGCCGAGATCGAGTTTTGTGTGAAGGAAGAATGGGCGACGGACCTCGAAGGGATTTCCCGCCGCACGGGGCTGGGCGCCGGAAGTTGTCATGGTCACCGCTGCCTCTATAACGCTGCCTTCTGGCTAAAGAAGTTGTTTGGCCTCGAACCCGGCGTAGCCTTTGCCGGTGCAGAACGTTGGATCGAAGACCGCCAAGGGCGCGACGGTTTGCTTGCCCAAGGGGCCCTTACGGCGCAGATGGAGCTGAACCGTTATCGTGACGTGGGCTACACGGCGGAGGACGAGCGATGAAGGAAAACCTTCGCGCCGACGTGGTGGTTCTGGGCAGCGGCATCGCGGGTTTTTCCGTGGCCGAAACTCTCGCGGGGGCCGGCAAGTCGGTCATCCTGCTCTCACCGGTGCACTCGCCGGCCGGAACGGCCACGGCATTGAGCTCCGGAACCTGGGATACGGGCCCCGTGCACGCCTTGCAAGCGCGCGATCGGGTGACCTTCCGCGATTTCGTTAAATCCGCCTCGTGGCGTCAGTCGGCTGGCTCGCTACTGATGCCCGAGGGCATGCTGACGGGTGACGATGTCCCGTTCGATAGGTTCCACGGTGATTCCGGCGTCTTCTCATCACTCATGCAGGGGCACGATGACGGGCCCGCATTGCTGCCTATGGAAGGCGGCCGCTTTCGGGCGACGTACGCCGCCCAAAAGATTTGCTACGCGGCCAACGCGATGGCCTGGGCGGGGAAAAAAGTGGGCGTGGCGGTTTGCCCGCAATGGCGTTTGCCCACCGAGTTGTGGATTCCGGAATGGAAGCGGCGCCTGCAAGAGCTTTCGATTCCGGCCGGCGATCTCGTGCCATTCAAGATCTCGCTAAAGGGATTCGACTGGCCGCTGTCGCAGCTGGCGGCCCGCCTAGAAAGCGATCCCAACGTGGCGCAGCTGTTCCGCGAGCAGATTGGGCGCGGGCTAAAAGAGTCGCCGGTGGACTTGCTGTTGTTTCCGCCGCTGTTTCTCGACGCGGCCTTCGTCCGTTCCTTGGAAACCGATTTCAAAACCACCGTCGCCGAAATGGTATCGCCGTCCGAGCCCACGGCGGGGCTAAGGCTCGCCAGAACATTGCAGGCCAAGCGCGAACAGCTCGGCATCGAAAGAATTCCAATCGTATCGGCTCGGCAGCCTTCGCTGCGCCAGAATACGTTCCTGGTCACCTCGGCCACGGGAGAGCTTTTGGAAGTGAAGTCACGGGCCGTCGTTCTGTGCACCGGCAAGTTCTTGTCGGGAGGACTGGAGTCGACGGGGAGAGTTTCCGAATCGGTTCTCGGCTTGCCCCTGTTCTTGAATCGCACGCGCGGCCCCATTGTTTACCAAGATGAGCTAAAGGAACCCGCCGAACTTTTTCGGCTGGGGCTTTGGCTCGACGAGTGGCATCGTCCGCGTGGCATCGATGGCACGCTGGCGGAGAATCTTTTTGCTTCGGGCAGCTTGGTGGGCGGGCTCGATTTCTCGCAAGGCCGTTTTGGTCTGGGCTTTTTCACCTGGCTGGGGAGGGCTTGTGGAAAAAAAATCCACGAATGGTTGGGCTGATCGTTTGAACAAGCTGTTCAAGCTGGAGCCGAAAGAATCAACCGAAAGACTTCCGCCGGCGGCGCTCGCGCCGCTCGGTTTTTCCCACTCATGGTGCGTGGGCTGCTCCGCCTGCACGCTAACGTGCGCGGCGGTAAGGAACGGCACCGCACCGTCGTGGTTCGAGCCCAAACAGCGCTTTCTCATCCCCCTCGCCGGCGAGGCCGCCAAAGCCTACCCGTGCGAAACCTGCGGCGGCTGCACCGCCGTATGCCCAGTCGGCGTCCCTTTACACGCTTAGGCGAGGGAGCGGGTTAGGTCGGTGGCGTTGAATATTCCCTTTTCGAGAATGAACTTGCTCACCAGCGTACCGGGCGTGATGTCGAAGGCGGGGTTGAAAGTGGCCGTGTCGGGAGTGCACCACAGGGTGGAACCGTAGCCCTGCACCTCGACGTTCGCGCGTGTTTCGATCGGAATCGATTCGCCATTGGGGCAGTTGAAATCGACCGTGGTCGACGGAGCCGCCACGTAGAACGGGATCTTGTGAAAGTGCGCATTCACCGCCACCGAGTAGGTGCCAATCTTGTTCGCAAAGTCGCCGCTACCCGCGATGCGGTCGGCGCCCACGAAAATCTTATCGATCTTTCCCTGACGCATCAGGGCCGCGGCCATGTTGTCGCAGATGAGAGTGTGCGGAATTTTCCATTTAGCCAGCTCCCACGTCGTAAGCCGGGCGCCCTGAAACAACGGCCGCGTCTCGTCGACGAAAACGTGGATATTCTTTCCCTGCTGGTGAGCGCGCCAAATGATCCCCAGCGCCGTGCCGACTCCCGCCGTGGCCAGTGAGCCCGCATTGCAGTGGGTGAGGACCGAATTGCCATTCTCGATGAGCGCGGCGCCATGCTCCGCGATTCGCGCGCACAATCGCACGTCCTCGTCAAAAATAGCCTCGGCCTCTTCGACCAGCGCCGGAATGGCATTCAGCATCCTATCGATGGCGTGCATCAGATTAACCGCCGTAGGCCGCGCATTCCGCAGCTTGCTGGCCGCCAGGCGTAGGTGCTCGGGGTCCGTATCCGTTTCGGCCAACTGCCCCAGGGACACGGCCGCCGCCACGCCGATGAGCGGGGCGCCACGTACGCTGAGCTGCTTAATCAGCTGCACCATGTGGTCTACTGAAGTGACTTCTACCCAAACCTCTTTCAGCGGAAGCTGCCGCTGATCGAGAACCGACAAGACCTTACCGTCGTAACGTAACGCCGTGGAGGTCATGGCCTTCATACTGTTCTCTCTCCCAGCTCACGCCGCTTCTCACGCAGCCACTTCAGCTCTTCCGTCCCCAGCGGCTTAAGCTTGCTCAAGCCGCCGGCCAGCGTGACCGCACTCAAAAGAATTTGCGCCGAATGCTCAATCCGCTCGAGTCCATTGTAAGCTTCGGCCAACGTTTCGCCCCACGCCAGGGCGCCGTGGCGCGCAAGAATCATCGTGCGCCGGTGAGGGAGTGAACCCGCAAGATTCTCCGCCATTTCGATAGTGCCCGGCCGGGCAAAGGGCACCACGGGAACCGCCCCGACCGCCAAGATTAGCTCCGACATGAACTCTACCGGCAGCTCCGTCAGTTCGGGGTGGGCAATCGTCCACGCGATTGCGGTAGGGGGATGCGCATGCACTACCGCTTTAGCCGCCGGACAGCGCTTATAGATCTCTTGATGCATCAGCAGCTCGCTGGAGGGATTGCCTTGCGATGATTTGCCGTCGGCGCCGAGCACGACCAATTCCTCTGGCTGCAGGAATGCTTTGTTCCGGCCCGAAGGCGTAATGAGCAGTTTTCCGTCGGGGGCCATCGCGCTGACGTTACCGTCGGCGCTTGCGATGAGATTGCGGGCGTGCAGCTGGCGGCAAACGCTGATTAGCTCATGCCGAAGATCGGAATAATCCATAGGCCAAAGAATGCCACAGCGACTCCGGCCCGTGAATGGAATTGAGGATTACTTGGACTTGGCGTTGCGCTTTAGCATGCCACGCGTCCGCGACTTGGCGATGGCCATTCCGCGACGGCTCGCTTTTTTAGCGAAGGACTGCTCGAAACCATCCGTGCCTTCACCGGGCAACGGAAGAGTACAGAAAGCGTCTAGCTCACCGGTGCCATCCGGAAACGCGTTTCCGTCGAACTGGGTCAGCGCCAGAATGTCGTACGTGAGCAAATCATTTTCCGTGATGTAGCCGGCGTAAAGCTCATTGCCCGGAACAAAGGTCGTCTGGGACACCAGCGTACGGTACGGAGGACGATCCGATCCGTCATTGTAAGCAATCGTAACCATGGCGGGGCCCGAATCAGCCACCTCTACCGGAATCACGTAAAGCTCGAACAAAGTGAAGTCCTGGGGATGGCGTACGACGTAGATGTCGAACGAGCCCAGCGTACCGTCACAGTAGGTAAAACCGATGTCGCCGTCTCCCGCCTGCAGCTCCGACAAAGGCCGGCTGCAGCTCACCGTGATCAACGTGAGGAAACCCATCAACATCAGCTTGGAAAAATTTTTATACACAACGTTTCCCATAAACGGGGCCCCTAAAAGTTAAGGTAATGCTCCCCCTGATAGTGCAAGGGCGGCGCCAATCTTCGTCGCCGCACCTAACCACTGAAAGTGACGGCGTGTTCTGTTTGTCTTCGGGTAAACCGCAGGGCCGTGACTATCTTTTGTGCTCTTTACGGATCTGGGTGAGCACTGAAGTGTAGACTAAAAACTTCACGGGATTACAGCTACTTACGGGGCGCTACTGTCGTCTATTTGTACTAAGCAGGTGTAAAGATTGTTTACGGCTAAATCGGCAGGCTAGCGGAACAGCTCGGGGTTTTTGTAGAGGCCCATGCGATTCACTTCCATGTACATCTCAGGGGAGGCGAGGGCCTTGAAGCCCGCGCGGGTATAAAGAGTGTGCGCATCTTTGGTGACGAGAACCCAGCGCTTCAGCCCCTGTAGCTCGGGGTGGGCCATCATCGCTTCCACCATCCACTTCGAAAGTCCCTGTTTTCGGTGCGTTTCGAGTACGTAAACGTCGCACACGTAAGCGAAGGTGGCGCGATCGGAAATCACGCGGGTAAAGGCCACCTGCGCATCGTCCTTGAAGATGCTGAAGCATACCGAATTTTCCACCGCGCGCTTCACGGTGTCGAACGGGATCGCTTCCGCCCAGTAGCAGCTCGTGAGAAAGGCGTGAACCGCCCTCACATCTACGTCTTTAGTGGAAAGCCGGTAGCCATTCATTTCCGAAGGTATGCCCATCAGTTCACCCGGTAGGTACGCTTCACGCCGTAGTCGCTCATCTTCTTGTGCAACGTGCTGCGGGCGAGACCCAGGAGGCTCGCGACGGAGCCGATGTCTTCTTCGGTGAGCGATAGTACGCGTTGCAAGTATTCCTTCTCCGCCCCTTCCTGAAACTCTTGGAAGGCCTCGGGAGATACTTCGGAAATCGTCTTGGGCAACGCGACACTCGCGCGGTGCTCGATCTTTGCTTGGGCAAACTGGGCGGCGTGCCGGCGGGTGGCGAGCGGAATGCGCACCATGAGGTCCTGCACGATGTTCTCCGACTTGATCACGTAGTCATCAATCCCCATGTCGATCGCCTGAAGAATTGGGGCCAGATTTACGTCGCCGGAAACCATCACGATCACGCAGTGGGGAAGCCGGGCGCGGATCTGCGGCACGAGCTCCAGCCCGCTACCGTCCGACAAGCTCTTGTCGAGCAACACGACGTCGAACTTTTCGATGGCCAGCTTCTCCGTGGCTTCTTTCAGGCTTTCGGCCTGCGACACTTCCGCTTGCACGGCCAGGTAGCGAGCCAACGAGAGCCGAAACACGGCGTCGTCATCCACAATCAAGTAGCGCTTCACTTCAAACATGTGGTTGCTCCTCTCCCTTAAGCGGCAGCAAGTTAACGAGGCCTTTGGGAATCACTTTTATCTTCATCGCCCGGCATTCATTCAAGAAATCTTTTTCTTCGAAGCGGCTCGTAACGAGAACGGCGCGATCTTGTAGGCCGTGCCGCTCGATGATCTCGAGTCCGCTCGTGCCCTGGCCGATTAGCTCGTGGTCGAAAAGTCCTACCATCGGCACTCCGCAGTGGTCATCTAGCCAGCTCTCCAGCTCTTCGGCGTGCCGAAAGTTATGAATTTCGACTCCGCGCTCGGCGAAAGGGGCCAGAAGTTGATCCCACGTGTGGTGCACAGCTTCATCGTCGTCGAGAATGACGACCTTCTTATCCACCGTGATTTTCAGCTCCGGGAGAAACCAGATCGGCGCCTGGGCCTGCTTGAGCCACACACGAACCAACGTGCCTTTTCCCAAAGTAATGAAATCGATGCGGCCACCCCAAGACTCAATCGTCTTTTTGGAATGGGAAACGCCAAGGCCGTAGCCGTTCTTCTTGCCGTGGGTCACCCCGGGCGAGCCCAGCAGGGGAAGCACGTCGGGCGATATCCCGCGGCCTTCGTCTTTGATGTCGATCGTCACCCAGCCATCCGGCTCGGGGGACATCGACACGGTCACCGGTCCACCCTTGGGGCCGTAGCTTTCCACGGCGTTGTTGATCAGGTTGGAAAGCACCCGACGGAACTCAATCACGTCCATTTCGGCAAACAGGCCATAGGCCGACTTACACGGCGATACGGTGACCTCGGTGGCCGACTTTTCGCGGTACTGCACGCGCTTTTCCGAAACCATCGACTCCACGACCGCCGACAGCAGGTAAGTGTCGACTTTGGCCTTCAGCGGTGCGGCGTGCAGCGACTGGGAGTTGGTCAAAAGATTGTTGGCGATGTCGCGAATACGGGTAGCCGCCGCGCGCATTAGGCTGCGCACATCCTCGGGCAGATTCTCCGTCTGCAGCATCAGCACGTTCAAAGCGGTAAGGGGCGAGCGAATGTCGTGGGCGACCTGCGCGGCCAGCTCCGCCACGGACTTTCGTTTCTCTAGCTCAGTGATCTGCTCTTGCTTGTCTTTTTGGTCGTGCACGAGCGTGCGGAACTGCTCGCGCAAAATATCCAGCTCTAAGCTCGAGGCGCGAAAGTTCTCTAGCTCGGCCACGGCGTCGTCCCGTCCGGAAATCACAATCAGCTCGCGAATGGGCTCGAAGAAACGGGTTTGCAGCCACCGCGATACGAACACCGACAGCATGATGATGAAGATGAAAAACACGAGCACGATAAAACACACGACCTTGCCGGACGTGCCTTCGAGCTTGCTACCCGACTCGTAGGAGATGCTGCCCAGAATCTTGGGTCCCAGCACCAAAGGCAGCTCCGCATTGATCAAGCTGCGTACCGTGCGATCCGTTTTCGAGTCATGAACCTGATTGCCGTACTTTAAAGTCAGTCGGTTCAGGTTGAGCGAATGGCGGGCCTGTTCCACCTGAGCTTTGAGCGCTTCATGGTGCTCGAGCAGTACGTCGCCCATGATGCGATCTTTGAACTGGCCCAGCTGGCTGTCGATGTAGGCGCGTTCAATGGCGGCCGATTTTTCGTGCTCACGTTCGTTCAGCCACAGGCCGCCGAACAGCCCCAAGCCAAGCAGCAGGGCCACGCAGCTTCCCAAGAAAAGGGAAAACTCGAGGTCGAGTCGCTTCGGGTTGTGAACCTTATAGGACAACGTGCTCCACCTTGTTTCCGCGCACGCGGAATATGAAAACGGGTTTATGGCTTTCGCCGTCGGGGCGAATCTTCAAGTGGCCCGTTAGGCCATTCGTTTCCACGCTCTTGAGGCACTTCATCATCGCCTCGCCCGAGTAAGAGGGGCACGACTCCAGAGCGGCGTTCAGCAGCTTGGCGGCGTCCCACGAGACCACGGGATCGCAAAGGTACGGCGATAGTTCAGTTTGAAACTTGGCCTTGATCCCTTCGGCGAGCATTCTCCAATCGGGATGATTCAGGTCGGGAATCCAGTGCCCCGCAAAGTAGATAGGCACGGTTTGGCCTAGTGAGCGAAGGATCTTCAGAATGTCGACCGATTCCCACGCATCGGTGCCCACGAAGTTGGTTTTCGTTAAACCCCTGCTCGTGAGTTCGGTCAGCATGATGGCCGACTCTTTTGCGGGGGTCGTGAACAGGATGAGGTCCGGCTTGGGGCCGCTCAACACTTCGTTTACCGCCGCCGTGAAATTCACTTCACCTTTAGAGACTTTGATCTCTTTGAGCAGTTTGGCATTCGTCTTCGCCACTTCTTCTTTGAAGCGGCTCGAGATGTACAGGCTGAAGCTATTGCGAACGTCGGTGATGAGGATCACTTTCTTGGCCTTGAGCTTTTGCAGCGATAGGCGCGACAAGTCCGCCGCCTGATTCACGTCGCTGAAGCACGCCCGCGCCACGAACTTACGGTTCGAAACGATATCCGGGTGAGATGCCGTAACGATGAGCAGCGGAATTTGATTCTCTTCGGCCAGCTTGTTCAGGATTAGGCCATCGTTGCTGAAGTGCACGCCGGTGAGGGCGACGAGCTTCATCTCTTTCGCCTTCTCGAACAGCGTGTAGTTGTCTTGGGGCAAACCGCGGTTATCCAGCGGAACGATTTCAATCTGACGCCCGCGGATTCCGCCCTTGGCGTTCACGCTGGCGAAATAGGTACGCATCGCTTCAAGTGAGAACAAGGCTGACTGGCCGACGTCGTTTCCGCTAAGGCCGCCCACGTAGCCGATGCGGATAGGCGTTCCCGCCTCCGGACTAGGAGCGGCTAGCCCAAATAGGGCGCCGAAAAAGATCAAGAACGCGATCGCGCAGATCGCGAGCTTGCGAACATCAATGAGTGACATAGGCCCCCGCTTCTTCCCACTGCCGAACGGCGACGTAGTCTTCTTCGATCTGTTCCGGCGTGCCGATCAGGATGATACGGCCGGGCGACGTGAAAAGGTCCACCGTACGGGTCAGCTTTTCCGGCGCCTTCACCCCAAACGTCATCGAGTGGAAAGACGGTAATTTACGAATCACCTCTTCGTTACGCAGCCCCGCGAAGAAACCCGAAACCGGGCTAATGAGAAAAATCTCGAGCGCGGCCCGTTCACTCTCGTAGCTGGGCTTGAAGGTCGCGGCGAACCTTGCCCCGTCCGCGTGCAGAAGGGCCGTGCGATCGATCTGGTTGTAGCCGACACAGGCTCCGCTGATGAGCGTGCCGTTGCCGCCGTGGATGCGTGCTCCAATTTCGATCAGCACCGGTCCATTCGGCGTCAACATCACTTCGCAATGCGCGGGACCCTGTTTGATGCCGAGGGCATCGAGACATTTCAGCGTGTAGGCCACCAACGACTTTTCGGAATCATCGAGCGACGTAAGAAGCCCCATGGTGTCGTAAACGAAATCGCTGCCGTTGGCTTTCTTCTTGGCGTACCGCCACACGGCGACCACCTGGTGGTTTCCGTTCTGCGACACGGTGTCGACGACGTACTCGTTCCCTTGCAGGAACTCTTGCACCAAAATTTCGTCCACCGTCATGGCCAGCATGTGCTGCCCACCCAGATGCTTGGCGAAGTAGGCGGCTACTTCCGCATCGTCGTGCGCGAGGGCCACGCCGTCGGTGCCGGCACTGTCTTTAGGTTTGAGAACCACCGGATAAGCCACGTTGGCGCGAATCCACGCCGTAGCCTGCTCGACCGATCGGGCGGCCGTCTGGGCCGCCGCCTTTAAGCCCGCCGCGCGAACCGCTTCGCCCATCAGGTACTTATCGCGACGCGCTTCCGTCAGCGCCGGCACGTTACCGGTGAGCCCCAGCGATTCACCGAGCCGGTCGGCCAAGATCACTCCCGGCTCGGAGCCGGCGATTACCGAGTCGACGTTATTCTGTTTCAGAAAGTCAGTCGCCGCGGCGATCGACGTGGCGGTAATCGTCTCCGCGAAGTCCGCGGGCTGAAATCCGCTCAAGTAAAACGCGGGCAACTTGTCCGAAGAGAATACCGCTACGCACTTGGCGCCGAACTCTTTCTTCAGGAGTGGGGCCAAGAAACGTCCCGAGCTAAATGGATCTACGATGGCGATGGTGCGGTTGGTTTCGTTCATGAGCGGCTCCGGGCGTAAGCGGGTGCCCCCTTGACTCCCGAGGGCGGAAGCGGAGAGGGGGCCGATTGCGGCGTTGAGCTCAGCACCAACGAGGCCATCGACAGCATGGCGAGCAATACCGCCCCTACGATGGAGTAGGCCGATGGATTCAGCCGATCGTCGAACAGCTGCGCCGCCAGCACGAAAATGGGAATCGTGGCGTGGACCGACGCCACGGTAAACGGGTTCGTCTTTTCGATACCAATCTGAAAGAGCAGCACGGGCACGGCGACGCCGAACAGGCCAATCACCAGCACCGAAAGCTGAACTACCGGCTGACTGAGCGCCGACCACTGTTCGGTCGGGCAAAGCAGCGCGCCGGTAAGAATCAAAAGGAAGAAACGCAGGGGAATCACCTGACGCGATTTCAAACCCGCATTGTTCAACGACTTGCCCAGCACCGTGTTGGCCACGTTGGCCACGCCACAGACGGCCGCGGCGAATACGCCGATAAGCACTTGGGTAACGGGGATTTTCTGCACGGCCGAAAACCCGAGATACGACTCGACGGTTAGGTAAGAGATGATGAGTCCCAGGCCAGCGAAGATGCCCCATTCGGTGCGCGTGAAAGTGCGTTCTTTCCGGATGAGCGAAAAGTAGATGGCCGTCACGATAGGGCCTAGCGCCGAAGTCAGCGAGGTTACGATCGCGGGCTCGATGAGCTTCAGTGCGTAGTAAAATCCCGTCCAGCCGGCGAGACCGCTGATGTTCAACAGCACGACCTGCTTCCATTGCGCCTTGGCTACCTTACGGGCGGAAACGCCATTCACCGGCACGAGGTAGTTGTAGATCGCGAAAAAAATCGTAACGAGCGTGAAACAGATCGCCAGCACGAGAAACGGGTGCACCTTCTGTAAGAAGGATCCGAGGTAAACGCCCTTCGCCGATGTCAGCACGTTGTAGAGAAATAAAGAGAGTAGCCCCACGTTATACATTCCTGCCCCTTGAAGAAAAGGTTGCCCAGTTATCGAAAAGTTTTTCAAAATGTGTTTACGCCACGGCGGGAAAAGAGGAGTGAGAACGAATCTTGCGATCGTCGTCCACGTCGGCAATCGCCGACAGCGTTACCCGGGCGCAGTCGAGAGCCACGGCCGCGGAGGGCGGTGAGCTTTCTAATGCCACGCCTGCTTTTTCCAACCCCACCGCTTTTAAATCTGCGGCAATGCCTTCCCAATCTGGAGAGAGGAAACGGCGAATATCATTTCCGAGATGCGGCGCCATCCGGTCGCGAGCCTCGGCGTCCATCTGCGACCACACGGCGACAAAGGCCGCCTTGTAGAACACGCCGTGCGTGGTTTCGTCCTTGAGGTGCTCGCGGAAAAAACTTTCGACCGACGGGTCGGTAACCCCTTTGGAGTTCTTCGCGATGATCGACGAGATGACCGTCTCGGAGACAAAACAGAAAAAGAACCGGCGCAACCGTGCCTCGGCGGTATCCGACTGTTCACTCAGCTCGCGCAGGTACTCGCTCTCGCTGATCGCGTAAGGACAACTGACCCCGCTGCGCTTTTCCAGCGACTCGATCAGCTCTTCGCTGCGCTGGCCGTGAAAGGCCTCGTCGGTGACGAGGCGTAACGCCTGAAGGCGCAGCCGCTTGGCGATGGGATACCCGAGCTTTTCAAAAGAGATGTCTTGCAGCGACGGCAGCACCAGCTTGTGCTCGAGCAGCGAGGTGAACTTCAAGTGCCGGTACAGCTGCAAAAGTTCGAAGCGAATGACCTGCTCGACGTCGGCCGTAGCCAGAATCGCGGCGACTTCGGCCGGCAGCGCCTCGTGGCTGAAAAACTGATTGCGAGTGGAGGTCGGAACGGAGGCTTCCGAAAATTCGTCGGACCAGCGCACGGTCGCCTGCTCGTACCACCGTTCGGTGGCTCGGGTCGCATGGGCTTCTAATTCCTCCAAGTTGCGCATATGACGCAACTTGTAACGTTAATTCGAGGCTTGTGTCTATAAAAAAGGACATCTATCTAAAAAAGCCTACTCGGCTGGGAAGCCTTTAGGAAAGGGCTTCACCGGTGTCCGGAAAGGGCTCGGTAGCCAATTTTCCGTCCGATCCTTTGCCCGCCACCAGAATTTCGACCCGCTTTTCCACCTCGTCGAGGTGCTTCAAGCACTGGCGCGACAGCCCGACCCCTTTTTCGAAGGCCTTTAACTGCTCTTCCAGCGGCCCCTCCGCCTTCTCGAGGTCGGCCACGATGCTTTCCAGCTCTTTGAGGGACTGTTCGAATGAGGGAGCTTTATCTTTCGCCATATTCCGAAAACATCCTATTTCCTGCGATTTTCGTCAATTGAGGGACCAAAAACGTCACTCTCGGCTCCAAGTTGAGCGGGAACCCCGGTCAAAATCGCTGGCACCGGCGCTGCAACCTAACCCATTGCGGGCGGACGGGAAAACTATGCGCGGAGCGCGCCTCCACATTCACATTTTGGCCACGGCCCTTTTTTTGGCCCAGCCCGTCTACGCGGCCGGTTTCCTGAAAAGCTGCGGTGAGCTTTTCCGGATCTGGATTCAGGACTACCGGATCTCCGAGCAGCGCGCTTCCGAGGTCCTCCCTCAGTTCCACAAAGAGCACGGCGACTACTGGGGCCAGCTCGTCGAGGCCCCGCCGGAGTCACACAGTGGGCTCACTACCGAGCAGGCGCTTACGCTACTGAACGGTTTGAAGGGGAAAAAGGGGCTTACCTGGGGGGCCACCACCTACGTGAACCCGCACTGGGGCAACAAAACCTGGTTCATTCCCGTGGGAAGCTCCAAGGTCATCATCAAGACCAACCAGCAGCGCACCAACTCGGACGGGGACAAGGTCATTACCTTTACCAACAACGTTCGTTACGAAGTTTTGGCTTTCGCCCTCGACCGCTACCTTGGCACCAATCTGGTTCCGCCGGCCGTTATGCTGGATGGGGGCACCGTCGCCGTCCTTTACACGCCCGGGCAGCCCATCAGCTTCAACAGCTACGCCGCCA
>JBGSST010000264.1:0-8394 GCA_041736915.1 Bdellovibrionota bacterium | reverse complement strand
AATGCGGAGAATAGGCGACCGCCTCCCCGCGCCGCCGGTGGAGCCGCACCGCAAGCCCCTGGACAGCCAGGTAGACCCATGCCCAATGGCGCTCCCGGCGCCCGCCCAATCGGTGGCGAAGCTCCCGTAAATGCGGGGGCTCTGCTCTCGCGCACGTTCGAAGAAAAAGCGCGTGAAATTCTCGAGCGGTATTTGCCGCAAAAAGAATTTCAGATCATCGCCGACGTAGCTCACAATGGTCGCCCGATACCGCGCGCGCCGTACGAGCCAAAAACACTGACGCCCGGAGCGTCGCTAAACCTCACTCCTGACGAGCTAGCCCCGTACATCAAAAGCGTCGTCATCGAAGTGGCCCTCGCCAACCGGCTCGGCTCCGCCAAGCGCCGCATAGAAGAGCTGTTGAATCGCAATTTGAAGTTACAGAAAAACCGCGGTGACCGCGTGACCTTCTCAAGCCTCGGCATCGAGCTCGAAACGGATGACTGGCGCAAAGAGAAAGTGGATCTGAAGCGCGAGCTGGAAATTTTGAAGTCCGAGAACACGCGCCTCAATCAGGAGATGGGCCAAAAAGGCCGCGGCGATCAGGGCGGCAGCAAGCCCGCCGGAGATCCCGGCAGCCTTAGCAATCAGGCCTGGTTCCTCCCCGCCATCGTGGCCGGGGCCTGCTTTATCCTGCTGATCGGATTGCTAGGCATCGGCCGTGGCTTCCTCTCGGCGGGCCGTAACATGGGCGAGGCCATTACCAATGTGGCCGGCTCGCTGGAACGTCTGGGCGGAGCGCTCGGCGCAAGCCTAAGCGGAGGCTCCACCGGAGGCTCGACGGAATTGAAGCTGATGGGCGGTGACTTAGGGGGCAACGGCGGCGTCAAGGGCGGCTTGGCGAGCTTGCCGATGGAAGCCATTCACACTCACCTGCTCAAGCTGCGCAACGAGCTGCTGGAAAACCTCACCGAAGGGGCCCAGTCCGTCATTCTGAAACACATCAGCAAACTACTTTCGTTCCCCGAGACCACGCCCAAGGCAATCGTCACCCTCGAGTTGCTCGGCGCCGACACCGCTACCGAGATGTTCAAACGCCTCTCCATCCGATCGCAGGAAGCGATCATGGTGTTCCTGCGACAGGGCATCAACGCGGGCAACAAGATCGAGATGATGCTCGATGCCGCGGAAGATCTAAAAACGAAACTTCTCGTGGAAGGTTTTGAAAGCGTGAGGGGCAAGCCGTCCGAACGCATCTCGCAGAAGCTCATTCAGATCAGCGACGAAGAGCTGGTGCAGGTAGCCCTCGAGATGGATGCGCAGTCCCTGCCGCGTTTGTTCCTGTACCTCGAACCGCAAAAAATATCGGCCATCTTTAACGCCATGAAGCGGCTCAATCCTGAACGCTACAACGCCGCCCTGCCCGTTCTGCCGAAGTTACCCGAAGCCTCGGCCAACGAGACCTTCGATGACAACATCGTCGTAGCGCTCGATTCCATCATCGAGAAGATGAAAGGCGACGCGCAGCGGCCGTTCCTCAAAGTTTACCAAGATATCGTCGAATCGACCGAGTCCGAAGTCAGCGAAGCGCTGGTGCGCGAGCTGTCCAACGATCCTCGCGTGGAAGAGTACCTACGCGTGAACGTAATCACGTTCAACACGTTCTACGTCCTCACCACCGAGCTACGGCAGCAAATTATCGACGCCCTATCGAACAAGGACATCGCGGCCCTGGCCTTTGGCTCCCGAGAGAACGACCGCGAGCTAATCATGGCCGCCATCCCGGATCGCCGAAGGGACATGATCACCGAAGAGCTCGAAAGTTTGGAAGCCCGCGGCCAGCAGGCGGCCGCCGCCCCGCTGAAAAAGGCGCGAGATATCGTCCTCGAGAAAATCAAGGCCATGAAGGCCGATGGCTCGCTGGTTACGGTCAAGGCGGATGACGCCGCTCGCCAAAAGAATAACGCCGAAAGCGCCGATACAGGATCTGGAGATGGTGGAGCTTCGCAAGAAGAGAATACGGCTACGCAGGTACAGGCGGACTCGGGCGGGGACGATCAGAGCTTAGAAGTATCCGAAGACAATAGTGGTGATGGCGACGGAGGAGAGAACCAGGCGGCCTAAACGCTGCCTCGGTAACTAAAAGGATTTATGAATTTCTCGTCTTTCATAGGTTTCGCGATGGCCGGCACGGTGTTTATCGCCGCGCTGATGACTTCGACGAAGAACTACATGGTGTTCTTGGACACCCACGCGATGCTCATCGTGATCGGTGGCACCGTCTCCGCGAGCTGTATCTGCTTTCCCATCGGCAAAGTGTTCGGCATGATCAAAGTATTCATTCGCCGCATTCTTGGTGGCGGCCGCCGGGATTACCTTGCGCTGATTGACGAAATAGTCGCCCTCGCCGCGGCCAACCGCCGCGGTAAGCAGGCCTTTGAAGGCGCCGTGAACAAGGTGAAGGACCCCTTCCTAAAGGACGCGGCCCAGGTGCTTTTCTGGCTAGACGCCGAGGTTTCCAAAGAAGAGCTCCGCGACCTGCTCGAAACCCGGGCGGAAACCGTGTACGAGCGGTACTCCTCCGAGGCGAACATTTTCCGTATCATGTCGAAGTTTCCTCCGGCTTTCGGTCTGCTGGGAACGTCTTTGGGCATGATCTCCCTGCTCCAAGGTTTGGGCGCCAGTGACGCTAAGAACAACATTGGCCCGTCGATGTCGATCGCGCTCGTCGCTACCTTGTACGGTATCGTTTTCGCGAACTTCATCTTCATTCCCATCGCGGAGAACCTGACGCAGCAGACGAAAGAAGATTTGATTTCCCGCCGCATCGTTGTCGAGGGCGTGATGCTCATCGCCGACGACAAGCCGACCCAGTACGTGGAAGAGAAAGTGAAATCCTTCCTCTTGCCGGGCGAACGTGGAAAACGCGGAGCGGTTAACCGTCCGCCGGCAAAGGGAGCGGCGAAGGCCGCATAAAGAATCGGCCCGGGCCTAATAGGTCCGGGCCCTTACTCATTTTATGGCGAAGCATAAACTAATCGGAGGCGGTCACGGAGGTGAGCACGCCGAGGGTGATGAAGGTTGGCTGGTTTCCTACGCCGACATGGTCACCCTTTTGTTTGGCTTCTTCGTCATTCTCTATTCCCTTTCCCAGCAGGACGACAAAAAGATGCAAGCGGTCGGTAAGGAAATCGCCGAGCAGTTCAAAGGCTCGGTCGACAAGACCAATGCCGATACCGGCATCCTCATGGAAGCTCGCCAGATCCGTGCTTTGCAGATGTTGGTCGCCATGCTCAATCTTGGCGACAACGTCGAAAAGGCCGTGGAGAACGTGGAAAAGATTGTCGCCGGATCGAAGGACCTGGAAACCGCGAAAAAGATTCTGATGAAGGACATGAAGGGCAAAGACAAGGTCCTTGAAGAGCTCAAGGCCACCGTGAAGGACACCGAGGACTCGATCGAGATCTCTCTGCCCGACAACGCCCTGTTTCTTTCCGGAGGCGCGGATTTAGTACCTGGCGCCAAGGTTGGGTTGAAACGCGTAGCGGGATACCTACAACGGATTCGTGGTCTTTCCGCCATCGAAGTCGTGGGCCATACGGATTCGCTTCCGCCCTCACGCGCCAGTAAGTACCCGTCCAACTACGCCCTGTCGGCGGCACGTGCGGGAGCAGTTACGGAAGAGCTCATTAAGCACGGCTTAGATCCCAAAGGCATCGCTACGCGCGGAATGGCTAGCTTGGCGCCCCTGTTTCCCGAACGTCGTTCGGATCGCTCACTAATCGCGGAGAACCTGGCCAAGAATCGACGAGTTAGCATTTTAATCAAAAAGAAGAAGGCAAATGAGCCAGCCCAATAGAAAAATTGCGGCTCTTCCGCCGCTTCCGAAACAAGAGCACGACGACGCGCTCGAGTTGCCAGGATCCGGCCATTCGGATGAGACGGTCATTGCCGATCCCGCAGAGCTTGCGGCGGCCGCGGCCGTCATGGAACCGGCCAAGCCCAAGGGTAAGAACAAGGATAAGGGTAGTCCGAAGGAAGCCCCGAAAAAGGCTAAGGCGCCGAAGCTTCCCTGGCGCCAGCGCATTGGCGTTTCCGCCTTCGTGACCTACATCGTTTTGGGAACCATCTTTCTAGTCTCCGGCGGACTGGGTTGGTACGCCCTCAACACCCTTTACACGAACAAGCTGCAGGATATCTGGGCCATCACTTTCTTGGAGCTCGAAGAGCAAGGCAATCAGCTGCTAAAGCGGGTGGGCACGCACTGGGATGATCACTCGGAACCCACGAAGTCCGCCCTCACCGACGGAAAGTTCGGACGCGAAGCCCTGCTCCTCGTGCGATCGGCCAACGCTTTCCAAACCATGCGGGGGGATTTCCCTTCGGATATTTCCGCAAAGAGTTTTCAGCTGAAGAATACCGCCCCCACCGCCCGCTGGAACGTGTGGCAGTACGCGGGCAAAACCTACCTCGCCGTCCGGGTGGACGAAAACTGGTCCGAAGGACGATTTGGGGAGAAGTTCCCGCGCGGAGATTACTTCGTGCTTTTGCCGCTAGACGTGGCGAAATGGTTCGACCACAGCCTGCTCGCCGATAGCGAACGCAACACGTTCTATCTTTTGACCCGCGAAGGCCGGCTGGTCTTTTCGAACCACGCCGACGTGACTTCCGGAAACTACATGAACCGGCCGTTGATTCAGAAGTTCATCAACAGTCCGGTTCGCCAGGGTCAGGTCGATTTCGACGGCGAAGACGGACCAAGCTACGGCTTCTTCTTCGAGGTTCCCGATACGAACCTGCTGATGTTCTCCGAGACCAGCAAACGAGTCGCTTTGGCCCCCGTCCGGGCTATCACCCGCAATTACGCCCTCACAATTTTGTTCGTGCTACTCGGCGTAGCTTTGGCGATTCAGGTGCCCATTTCCAACTTCGTGGTCGCCCCACTGCGCGAGCTGGTGCAGATGGCCGACGACGTCGGTGACGGTAACTTCGATGTGTCGGCGCGCCGGTTGGGTTTGGGCGAGCTTACCGTGCTGTCCCAATCCTTTGTCGGCATGGCGAAGAACCTCGTCACCCGCGATAAGAAAATTCAGGGCTTGCTCGTGGTCGAGCAGGAAAAGCACCGCCTCAAGGAGGAGCTGGCCCTCGCGCAAAGCATTCAGGACAACTTTCTGATGGATAGCGTTCTCCCCGTGGCTTCGGGCATTGAAGTGGCCGCGCAGTACACCCCCTGCACGGAGTGCGCGGGTGACTGGTACGGGTATTTTTACGACGAAGCCACGAACCAAACGGTATGTGCGCTTGCCGACGTCTCCGGTCACGGAGCGGCGTCCGCCATGTTCACGGCCATCATCGCGTCCGCGTTCGAAGACATGCGCATGGTCTGTCAGCAAAAAGGCGAGCTGTTCCCGCTCGAAGAGTTCAGCGATCGTTTGAATCGCCTCATCCGCCGTCTTGGTAAAGGTAAGATGCACGCCACGATGGTGGCGGCTCGTTTCCAGAGGAACAACAATATTCTCTCCGTTATCAATGCCGGACATCCCTTCCCGATTCTCCTTCCTCCCGCCGAGGATGGTCGTAAAGGCGTTCCGCTGGCCGGCAGCTCCGATGCGTTGGGGCTTGGTGACGAGATTAAACATTTCGTGAACGAGGTAGAGTTTCTGCCCGGCATGAGCTTGTTCATGTACACCGACGGCCTGATTGAAGGCCGTGCCGACAAGAAGCTGTACACCGAGCGCCGGATCAACAAAGCGGTAAAGCTGCAACCGGGCCAGAACATCAACCAGATGGTGATTCGCGTGTACGAGGACTGGCGCAAGTTCCTCGCCGATTCGCCTCCTACCGACGACGTGTGTTTGCTGGCCATGCGAGCGACGTCATGAACCGGCGCGTTTCTCTCCTGCTACTGGCCTGCTTTTTTTTGGCTAGCGTGTCGGCGTCCGCGCCGCAGATCGCCGCCAGCAGTCACGCCAGCCTGAAGCGCTACCGCATCCTGAGCACGGTCGGCCGGGTGACGGCGTGGGAACCGTTTTCCACAAACTGGGTGGAGGTCACCGCGGGAATGGAGCTATGGGAATCCACTCTCGTACAGATTCACAAGGGCGGAACCTTCTCGTTCGAACTCGCTTCCAGCGAAGCGCTTCGCGGTATTCAGGGCGAAGCGATCCAGGTGAAGCTCGGAACCCCCATCGTGGTTCGCCTCAACGAAGACATTACCCGTCAGCTCGATCTTGGCAGCTACTTCATTCCGAATCTTCCGAACAGCCGCAGTAAGCTCGACGATGCCGCCAAGAACCCGATTTACCAGTCCATCACCGAGGCCTGGCAGCGCTTTGCGGCCATTGCGGTGTCGCAGGGGTTGCCGCTCGAAGGCCTAATGCCCGACCTCGCCAGCTCCGAGTCGGCGCTCGCCTTGCGGGCGAAGCGCATGACGTTGCTTACGCCGGCAAACGGCTCGACCGTGCTCGTCGAGAAAGTTCCCGCCACCGTGCGCGTGATGTGGGAAGAGGTCACTGATCCGGATGTGACCTACGAAGTGCGTTTGTGGCGGCTCGATGAGCCGCGCCCGGGCCCGCTCGCCCTGACCCAGATAGACCATCACTTCATCACGGTGCCGCGTGAAGGTCCCTACTTCGTTCAGGTGACCACCGCCGACGGAAAGTACCAGTCGGAGCCCGCGCAGATTTTCGTTTCGTTGCCCATCGCCGGCCGTATCAACAAAGAGGTATCGGTGGCCGGGCTTGCGTCACTGCCCATCCCGCTGCTGCTGCCCCCCGACGGCTTCATCTACCAAACGAAGACATTCCCCGCGCCCATCGCTTTCGAGTGGGATTTGAACATCGAGGGCGAAACCGAACCGGTCTTCAACTTTACCGTGACGGACGTGAACAAAAAACCGCTGGTACAAACGAAGGTTAACGGACGACGTTTCGTAGCGCGCTTTGCCCGACCCGGAAAATTCAAATGGAACGTGACCGCAGTCATTCCCCCGGTCGAGGGCGAGAAAACCGAAAAGACGATTACGAGTGTAAACTACGACTTTGAGATCCGCGGCGTTGCGGCCCCGGAGCGTGACCCTATTGCCGACGCTCTGTTCTCGAACAAGTCGCAAGTCGTTTATCTAGAGAACGGCTTCGGAAAATAGGACTCGGCCATGAGCGAACTTACCAATCAGGAAAAAGAAGACCACGTCGTAGTAGCTAAGTACTTTCTCGAAGAGTTTCTAAGTCAGCACACTCCTCGCGGAGTAATGCACCTGGGCGCACACACCGCTCAGGAGGCCGACACCTATCGCTCCGCGGGTTTTGCCCGCATGCTTTGGGTCGAAGCCAACCCGACTCTGGCCCTCGACCTTGGTCGCCGGTTCGCCGGCGATCCCGCACACCACACGGTGCACGCCGCGGTAAGCGATGTAACCGGAACCCGGAAGCTCATGATTCACACCAGTCGCACCGGAAGCGTGGAACCGGCCAGCCTTTTGCCGCTCAAAGAGTTTAAAGAGAAGGTTTCTACGCTCACCACGCCGAAAGAAGTTTCCGTTCCCGCATTTCGTCTCGACGACCTGGTAAAGCACGAGGGGCTGAACGCGCGCGACTATAACTTCCTGGTGCTGGATATACAGGGCGCTGAGCTGCAAGCCTTGAAGGGCGCAACGGGCACGCTCGAGGTAATGGACGCCGTTCAGGTAGAGGTTGGCCTCATCGAAATGTACGAAGGCGGCAGCAATGAGCGGGACGTCACCGACGCGCTGGGTAAGCTAGGTTTTCGTCTGGCTAAGACACTCGTGCACGAACTTTACGAAATGCGCGACGGAGCCAAACATTACTTTCCGGCTTGGGCCGAGTTGTACTACTCCCGGTAAACCCTACTTGCGCAGCTTCGAAGCGAGCGCGGTGCGGTTCGTGACGGCGAGCTTGCGGAACACTTTCTTTAGGTGAGACTTCACCGTTTCGAGCCCTAACGTGAGGCGAGTGGCGATCTCTTCGTTGCTTAGCCCCTCGGTGGCGAGGAAGGCTACCTCGCGTTCACGTTCGGTCAGCTCTTCGTGCTCGGTGGCCTCGAGGTAGGCGCGGTAGCTTTGCGCGTTGGCTTTGCCTAGCGTCAGGGCACGATCGACGGACTTCTCGAGATCTCCCGGATTGAAGGGCTTCTCGATGAAGTCGAACGCGCCGAAATGCACGGCGGCAATGGCATTCTGTTTATCGCCGTGACCGGTCACCACGATGATCGGCGGACGACACGGCAACGTCTCATTCAACTTCTTCAGCACATCGGTTCCCTGAATTCCGGGCAGCCGGATATCCAGTACGACCACGTCGAATGGAACGCGTAGTAGCGTCTCCATTCCTTCGGTGCCGTCCGAGGCACAGGTCACTTCGTGCCCTAGCGACTCGAAGTGCTTTCTGATCTCCTGGC
>JBGSST010000263.1:0-1971 GCA_041736915.1 Bdellovibrionota bacterium | reverse complement strand
GTAGCAAACTTTGGGAATCGCCCGCCCATCGGCCTCGAACTCATCGAGCTCCATGCCGGTGGCAAACGAACTAAAGAAAACGACTCCTAGAACAAACGCGAATGCGCTCTTCATACTCTCTCCTGATTGGGTTAAGGGGGCAAATTTGAAATCGAAGCTTCCTATTTAGATTAAAAAGCTTTGCCGGCACCAAGGGAGATTCGTGGAGTTCCTCGTAACGACTGTTACCACTCTGTCATGGACCCGGTCATTGCGAGGCCCGGCTCCAACCCGTCATGGCGAGGCCCAAAGGGCCGAAGCAATCCCGTGCAAAAAAGGAGGGACTCCTTTTTGGTAAGTGCTAGCTACTCCGGGTTGCCCCCGCAGGTACCCGCTTCCTTTTGAAACAGTTCAAAAGGAAGCGGGTACCTGCGGGACCCTCGACGCGCACTCCGCGATAGATCGGACCCACGGGGCCAAGTTAAAGACGGAAAGGGATCGCCGTCAGTGTCCGCCGCCGCCCGAGTCGCCGCCCATGTCGGGGCCGAGGACGCGGAGGACTTCCTTGATTGAGGTCATACCCGCCACCGCGCGTTCTAGTGCGCTATCGCGCAACGACTGCAGTCCACGTTTCTTGGCTTCCGTGTACATGTAGCTGGCGTTGGAGCCCTTCTGTACGATGGGTTTCAGCTCGTCGTCGATCATCAGAAGTTCTTGAATGGGCACACGCCCCTTGTGGCCGTCATTGTGGCAGTTGGAGCAGCCCTTTCCGCGGGTCAGCTCCACCGGATACGGCTCTTTGAAGCCTACGTACTTCATCTCGTCCACGGTGGGCTTATAAAGCTCTTTGCACTGCTCGCACACGCGACGGATCAGACGCTGCGCGATCACGCCGACTAGGGCGCCGGCTACCGTAAAGGGTTCCACGCCCAAATCGGTGAAACGCTGAATCGTCTGGCATGAGGTATTACTATGTACGGTGGAAAGCACCAAGTGACCCGTCAGGGCGGCCTGCATGCCGATGCTGGCGGTCTCCAAGTCTCGCATCTCACCGACTAGAATCACGTTCGGATCGAGACGCAACATCGCGCGTAGCGCCGAGGCGAAGGTAAACCCCTTCTTCGTGTTTACCTGCGCCTGGGAGATACCTCCCATGCGGTACTCGATCGGATCTTCGATCGTCAGAATGTTCACATTGGGATTATTCAGATGCGCCAAGATCGAGTACAGGGTCGTCGATTTACCGGAACCGGTGGGACCCGCGACCACGATGAGGCCGAACGGATTCTCGATCATGGTCAAAAGCTTTTTCTTCTGGCTCGCGTTCAGCATCAAGTTGTCGATGCTCACGGTGCTCTTTCCGCTGTCGAGTACGCGGACTACGATCTTTTCGCCCTGCTCCGTGGGATAGGTAGCGACGCGGAAGTCGACGAGGCGGTTACCGACCGCTTGGCGAAAGGTTCCGTCCTGGGGCATGCGGCTTTCGGCGATGTCTAACTTCGCCATGATCTTCACCGCGGCCGCGAAGGGGGCCGTGAAGACTTTATCAAACTTCTTTACCTCGCGGAGCATACCGTCCTGGCGGAAACGCACGCGGTAGTAGGTCTGCAGCGGCTCGAAGTGCATGTCCGAGGCACCGCCGGTAACCGCCTGGTTCACCAAGAACTCGATCACCTTCGCGACGGGGCCGTGCGGATCTTCCGCCGCTCGTTTCACATCACCGTCGGATGTGGCCGTCAGCTCTTGCGCTCGGTTCTCGAGCATCTCGTCCATGTTCTGCTCGGTCTTGGAGTACTCGAGCAAACGCTTGGCGATTTCCGACGGAAACGCCAAAACGAAATGGATGAAATGGTTAGTGTGCTTCTGAATTTCGGGCAGGGCCTGCTGAGCCTGGAAAATAGACGAAGTGGCAACGGTAAGAATATTACCGACCAGGGTCACGGGCACGATCTGATGACGGCCGCGCAGCTCTTCGGGAATCAGCTCGACCAC
>JBGSST010000257.1:0-3154 GCA_041736915.1 Bdellovibrionota bacterium | reverse complement strand
GCGACTTGGCCTTGGCCAGGCAAACCACGGGGCCAAAGACCTCTTCCTTCGCAATACGCATGTGGGGTTTCACGTTGCCGATGATGGTGGGCTTCATGAAGTAGCCCTTGCCGGTATGCGCACGGCCGTCGAGCAGAATCTCCGCCCCTTCGTCCACCGCCGACTGGATCAAACCTTTGATGCGATCCACCGACGCACGGGAGATGACCGGCCCCATCTGGGTGCGCGGATCGCTGCCGTCGCCCACGACGATGTCGCTGGCGTACTGAATCATCCGCTTCTTGATATCGTCGTAAACGTCGCCCACCGCGATGACCACCGACCCGGCCAGGCAACGTTGCCCCGCGCAGCCGATAATCGACTCTAGGCAGGTCTTTACCGAACTCTCCATCACGGCGTCCGGGAGAACGACCATGAAATTCTTCGCACCACCCAAGGCCTGCACGCGCTTACCCTCGGAGGTGCCCAAGGTATAAACGTGCTTCGCCACCGGCGTGGAACCCACGAACGAAACGCCGCAGATATCGGGGTGAGTGCACAGGGCGTTGACGACGTCTTTACCGCCCACGACCAGGTTCATCACGCCTTTGGGAAAACCCGCCTTCTCGATAAGCTCGAAGATACGGAGCTGCGTCAGTGGAACTCGCTCTGATGGTTTCAGGACGAAAGTATTCCCGCTCGCCACCGCGAACGGCCAAAACCAAAAGGGAACCATCGCCGGAAAGTTGAACGGCGTCACCGCGGCGAACACTCCCATCGGCTGGCGCACAGCCACGCTGTCGATACCGGCAGCGATGTCTTCCGACATCTGCCCCAACATCATCGACGGGATTCCGCATGCGGTCTCCACCATCTGAATTCCGCGCCGTACGTCACCGCGCGACTCGGCCAAAGTTTTGCCGTGCTCTTTCGTACAAAGGATCACCAGCTCATCGAGATGCTCTTCAAGCAACGCCTTGAGTTTAAAAAGTGGTTGCACGCGATCGATAGCCGGCGTGCGGCGCCACGTAACGAAGGCCGCCTTGGCCGCGGCTACGGCCTTGTCCACGTCGACCTTCGTGCCGAGCGGACAGCGGTCGATGACCTCTTCCGTAGCCGGATTTACAATCTCCACCATTTCGGTCCCGGTAGAGGGGACCAATTCGCCGCCAATATAATTTTTAACCATCGCTATCTCCCGAGCGCCTGAGGTTATCACCGAGGTTACGCGTTTTACCAGGGAGGTTTGAGCGTGGGTGACTGGGCGTGTCATAGAACAAAGATGCGGCCCGCGTATGTCGGGTGACGGACCTCACTTTATCCATCCGCTTTGCGGTGGCTTCGATTGGGGTGGCGATCCCCTTCCGTCTTCAACTTGGCCTCGTGGGTCCGATCTATCGCGGAGTGCGCGTGGGGGGCCCGCAGGTACCTGCTTCCGTTTGGAACCGTTCAAAAGGAAGCGGGTACCGGCGGGGGACGACGGGTTTTTTGGGGGGGGTGGGCGGTGGTCGTGGGACGGGTTTAGATTTGCGGTTTAGTGGTCTTGGTCTGCGCGTGGTTTTAGTTTCCTGAGGAAGGTCGTCCGAGTTTTGGTTTGTTGGTTTTCCGTTGAATGGCGGTGGTCTGGAATCGACGGAAAAACAGCGTGGTAAATCTTTTTCATGAATATCGAAGTGCTTCATGAAAAAGCGTTGGCCCTTGCTAAAACTTATCGGGAGTCTGAATCATGGATTCTTTCGGTTGGGGTATCCGAATCTGTTCGTCTACTGCACGTCCGCTTTATCACTGAGTGAAGCGCAGGCTTGTTACTTTTCTAAAGTGGCTAAGAAGTCGGAAGAAGTTCCCGAGCTGAAGATGGCCATCGAGCAAGGTGTGATTTCTCTGAGCCAAGCGCGTCGAGTGGTGCCGGTCATCACGAAAGAGACTGCAATTGCTTGGATTGAGAAGGCGGCGCTTCTTCCTCAGCGCGAGCTCGAACGCGAAGTCTGCGCCGTGAATCCCAAGGCTATGCCGCGGGAGAAAATCAAAGTCGTCTCGGGTGATCGCTCCGAGTTGAAAGTCGGCATTTCCAAAGACCTTGAGGACAAGCTCAAACGAGTTCGTGAACTTGTCGGTCAGGACAAAAGTTTAGAATCCGTTCTGGCGCAGCTGACGGACTTCTACCTGAAGCACAAAGACCCCGTGCAAAAAGCTAAGCGGGTGAAGGCCAAGGCGCCCAAGGCAGTCACACCACTTTCCTCAGGAAAGTCCTCGGCCCAGGTAAAGCACGACGTGAACCAGCGTGATGAAGGCAAGTGCCGCGCTGTGCTGCCCGACGGCTCACGCTGTAGTTCAAAAGCCTGGGTCGAGCACCACCACCTAAAGCCCCGCTCACACGGAGGAGAAGACATCGCCGCTAACCTAATCACGTTGTGCTCAGCCCACCACCGCCTGACCCACCAGACTGGCCTACAGAATCTGCGCCTGTGATCCCATGCGAACGCCCCGCCCGCACTATGCAAGACAACCGACGGTGGCCGACCGGGCCGGGCCGCCCCGTCGCGTCCGGGCGAGCCATCCGCTACTGTTCGTCCTCATAACCCTGCGGAGCCAGCACTTACCGAAGCAGTCCCTCCTTTTCTGTACGGGATTGCTTCGGCCCTGCGGGCCTCGCAATGCCCTGACGGCGCGGGCCGCTTGTCGAATCTTTGTACGCCTGTAGGGCGCAAATTGTTCCCGGCCCGCGCTGGCCACCGGAAGTGCACACCGAAGACCGGTGGCATACCGCTTGCTCTTAAGCCAAGCGAGCGGAGAACCAAAGTTTGGATCCGCCGAGTGGTTTGGGTACGAAGGCGTTTTTGAGGAGTAGTAACTTATGAATCGTGGATTGAAATTGATCCTGTTGAGTTTCGTGGGGATCCTCTCCGCGAATGCGTTCGGAGAAATGTTGCCTCCGATGCAGGGTGGGGCCCGTCCCCCCGTGCAGCAGATGCCGCAACCCGTTGGCGGTTTCATGCCGTTCATGGGTCAGCCGATGGTGACGAGCCGCACGAACGTGCGCGTACGCGTAACGGCAACCTCTCGCCGGGCTAACCCGGTTGGCGTAGGTGTGGGTGTTGGTGGTGGACCGATGCCGGTTCCCGGTGGCCCTCCTCCGACGCACGCTGGTCCCCAGGGGCCGATGCCGATGCCTTGC
>JBGSST010000172.1:0-13649 GCA_041736915.1 Bdellovibrionota bacterium | reverse complement strand
CCTTCGGGTTATGAGCCCGAAGGTCGACCTACACCCCGCAACTATCGAAGCGCCCCCGGCTAACCACTGCCTTTAGGCGGTGAGCCTGGAATAGGTTTTACCGTTCCGGGGTCCTCCCCCGCGGCGTTAAGTTCTTTCGCTTCTCAATCAGACCACAACTAGGAGGTAGCCAGATCTCCTTGCAGAACCTCTTGTGGCGGCGAACAAGCGAGGACCTCTTAGAATCTCGCGCTCTGTTGCTTTAAAAAGTGAACTACCCGACCCACCACCGGAAGTTGCTCGTAGATCATAAGGCTTACGTCGAAATAGTCGCGGTGGTATGTGGCCAGCCCTTGTTCGAATACAAAGTGGGAGACGCCCGGGACGTGGATGGGTTTGCCGCCGTTGAGTCTTTTGTGCCGGAGGGTCATGTGCCAGGTGGCAAAGGCGTCTTTATCGTCGAATTGGACTTTGGTGATTTCGAAGTTGAGGGAGATTAGGTGCCGGAAGAGTTTGGTGTAGTAACGGGTGAGGGGCTCGATTCCCTTTAGCTCCGTGAGTGGATCCTGGAAGGTGACCTCTTTGGCGTAGAACTCAGCGACGCGCTCTTTTAAGTTTTTGGACGTGGTGTGGTTGTAGAACGTTTCTATCTTGCGCCGTACCTGCTCAACATTCAGCGTGTGTTTCACTCGGCTACCTCTACCCAAATCTCATTCCTCCGCAGAAACCACGGGGTGAAGGGGGAGTTGAATCGGGCGAAGGTTGGCGCGGTGGTGGACTTGAGTCCTGCGATTTCTAGCTCTTTTTGGAAGTGGGCTAGCTTTTCGTTGTAGCGCGATTCTGACCAAGTGCCTGAGTACTCGTAAGCCGCTACCTTGCGGGATGGGAGTTCGCGGAGTTTTACTCTGGGGTCGTTGGGGGTGGGGATGGTGTCTAACGTGTAGCCCTCGGGCATGGTGAATTGGACCGTAAAGCCTTTTGGGTTTTTGAGTTGGGTGACCGGGGCGGTCATCGCAATTTTTTCGGGCTTGGGGGTTTGGGAGACCGGGCTGGTCATATTTAGCTTTTGGTTTTGGCGGTTGTTGCCAAAGATATAGTCGGCCAAGATGCGGAACGCTTTGTTGCCCGCTTCGCCGAATTCGGCTTCTACCTCGGTTTCGGCGACTAGGACCTTTTGGTAAAGGCGCACTTCGAAATGCTCCGTGCGGGAGACTACCGTGAATTTTGGTTCTTCTGTCGCCATGGCACTTCCTACTAAGAGTAACGCGAGTAAAAAGGCGGTCTTCATTTGGCCACCTCGCAGTACGGGCTAGCGCTACAGTCTGCCTTTTTGCGCGGTAAGTAAGGGCGCACCTTGGCAAAGACGTGGTAGCCGGCAGTCAGCACCGCGTGGGGGAGGGCTCTTTTCCCAAGCCTTGCCGCGAAGTGGTACTTAGGTAGCGTGGCCCAGATCGCAATGAAGGCGTCGACACCAATCGCTAGCTCTCCATTCGCCTTTCGCACGTGCATTTCGCGGTGCACGCGTTTGGGGTCTAGGCCCTCTTTCGCGGCATCGAAAGTGGGCGCCGTGATATCCAAGAACTGAATCGCTTCACTGCCCCGCTGAGATTTGTAATGGTCGATCTCTCGCGAACAAAGATGGCAAAGACCGTCGTAATACACCTGAACTTTTTTATTATTCATAATCTACCTACCTACCGCTGCCTTGGCCGGAGCCAGAAAGTGCGTCGCTACCGCCAACGCCGAAGTGTGTGCCCCCAATAACTCACCGCCCGCAAAGCCGTCGCCCGCAAAATAGAGGGGCGGTTGAGTGGGCGCTAAATAAAACGGCTCTTTGGTCGGCGTGACCGCACGGGCGTAGCGCCATTTTTTTATCTGCGGGGCTTCAAGCTTAAGGGCGTACGTTTTATGGAAAACCCGAATCGCCTCTTCCAAGATCTGTTTCTCGTCTTTTTCAAACCACAGCCGTGAGAACCGCTCGTCGAAGAATAACGCCACCGCCCCCGTCGCCGACGGAACCCCCTTCGCTTCGCTCGCCACCGCAAGCTCAAAGGGTGCTTTGGTGGTGAGTTTTTTCGGGATGCCGTCTTCGAGGTTTCCGATGAGCACAATCGTGGGGCGGTACTGAATGGGCGACAACGCGTCGACCACTCTCGCCAGCTGGTTAGGAAACGAAGCCTGAAAAAGTTCAATCGCCTGCGGCACGGGTGCGGTGAGCACTAGCGCCGAAACCTGGGCCGTGGCCGCTTGGCCCTCCGTTTTGACGTGCCAGTTCGCCGCCCCCGGGGCGATGGATAGGCGCGTGACCTTGTGGTCGCGCTCTACCGTTAGCCCCTCGGCTAACGTTTTTGCCAGGTGGGTCATGCCGAGAGGGCAGACCCAACGTTTAGGGTCTAAGGGGGATCGCACGAGTAGGCCGCGTTCAACCCACTCCGTCGCGGGCTCCACCGTGTCGGGCTGGTTCAACTCAATCCACGAGATGCCGTGATCGACTAAGCCGCCCTCGGTGCGGCGGGTGGCAAACCTTCCGCCGTAGCCGCGGCTTTTTTCGAAGATGAGGGTGGGAACGCCCGCTTCGTTTAGTTTTCTAGCTAAAGTGAGGCCGCAGATTCCAGCCCCCACAATGCCGACCGGGAATTTGGACTTGGTCACACCGCACCCCCCGCATCCACGATGAGCTCGTGGGTGATCTTGGTTTTTACGGAATTTAAGATGAAGCCGCCCTGTAACGCTTTATCGACGAGCCGCGTGGCCCTGGCCGGATCGGTGGCGTCGGATAATGTGATGCGCAGGTGGATCTCTTTCATCACCGGGCGCTTGGCCTCGTCGCGATCGACGAGCAACGTGCTTTCCACGTTTAGCGCCGAGTAAGTCACCCGCGAATTTTCCGCCAGCACCGTAAAGGTGGCGACAAAGCAGTTGGTGAGTGCCTGCGCGTAAAGGTCTTCCGGCGACAAGCCCCCGCCCGGCCCCTCGAACTCAGGCGGCACGGCTACTTTTAACTCGGTAGCGTCGGATCGCGATCGCCACGTGTTGGCAATGCCGCAAGCGGCGTAAGCGGTGGCGTTGAACTGAAGGGGGTACTTGATCATGAGCGGACTCCTAGAGGTTGTTTCCGGTGACGGGCGCGCGCATACGCCAAGGTGAGGGCAAAGGGGATCCACCAGATGAGATCGTTAAAGACGATATGCCACCCAAAGGCCCACGGCAGACGCGCCTTCAAGATGGCGTCGAGAAAACCAATGGGGCCAAAGATCTTACCTAAAAAACCCACCAGCACGATGGGCCAGTGGCGATCGGGGGCTTTCGCTGCGATCGCGTAACCGATGCCGTACACGCCGACAATCATGCCGATGCACTGCCAGAACTCCGGGTAGTTGGGGCGAGTCATGCCAATCGCATCGAACGACGCCATCGGAAACAACACCACCCAAGCGCCCCACAGTAAGTTGTAGGCGGCGGCAAGCCACAGCGTTATCGAAGCGGCGCGGTGATTCCAGTTCATACGGTTCCCTTCACTAAAATAAGCACTAGCACGGCACGCGCTGACCACAGCGCGCAGCGCGGCCAGTTCGTTAGGACTAACCGCTTCGCCGCGGCCTCGTCGTAACCGTGCGACAACCGCTCGTGCAGCGGTACGCTGACCAAGAAAGTAGTGCCCCAGATCATCACGAGCAGCACTAATTCTGCGATGAGTAGCGAGTGCGTAGGGTGCTGCCACAGTAACCACAGCCCGGTGAAAAGTTCCGTCAGCATCGCGGGCACCACCACAAAGGAGGTGAGGGCGCGGTGGCTCGCTTCGAAGGCGGCGAACTGCCGGCGATCTACCCACGCAAAGCTAGGGTAGTGAACGACCTGCACGTACCAAATGACCCCGGCCATGAACCAGGCCGCCGCCAGATGTGCGTGTAATACCCACTCCATAAAACCTCACCCCTTTCCCCAGCGCGCGATCAAAACATCGAGCTCGCCGAATGAGGAAAGAGAAAGGGTCTCCCGCCCGGGCATCACCGCGCGCAGATGCGGAATTTGCCCCGCGCCACCAATCCAAACCGCTGTATCCTTGGGAAGCTTCGCGTGAAGTTCAGTCAGGTACTGCGTAAACGACACCCGCCGCTCAGAGTCCGGCACGGGGGCATTGCCCAAAAGCACCACATCGGCTTTGACCGCTTTGGCCGCCAGAGCCAACGCCTCGGCGGGAAGGTTCGCGCCCAGAAGGTGGCTCGGCACGCCGTAGTGGGAAAAAAGGGTCGCCGCCATCAAAATGCCAAACTCGTGCAGGTCGTCTTCGGGAGTGGCCAGCACCACGTGCGGCGTGTTGGGGTTGGCCACGTTAACCGCGCCATAACGCAGCGACTGATAAATCTGATCGCGCACAATCGCCGACAACGCATGCTCGTGCGCGATGGACAGTTCATCCGCCGCCACGCGCTGGCCCATCCAACTTAAGACCTGACCCAAAATCTCCAGCACGAACGTCCGCGCCCCCAGCGCGATACGCTTTTGCTCGAGCAGACTCGACACGCGGTTGATGTCGAAACGGCGGATGCTGGCCTCTAGCTCTTCAAGTAGTGTCGCCACCTCGGCGTGCGCGTCACCTTTACTAGCCTCGGACGGGCGGCGAAGTAACTTACCCAATTCCCCATCGGTAAGCTTAGCGACCGTGCCCACGCTGTGCCCCAAATTAACGAGGTGAACGATCTTGGCCAGCCGGTCTAACTCTTCCGCAGAGTACTGACGCTGCCCGGACTCCGAACGGTGGGGGTCAACCGCCCCATAGCGGGTCTCCCACGCTCTGAGCGTATGGGGCCCGATTCCCAGCCGTTTACAGGCGGCTTTGACCGAGAAAAGGGAGGCTTCTTTGTTCTTTATCGTCACCACGTTACGTAGGTTAGCTTATTTGGTGATGTATTGTCTAACATTTTAATTGATTTTCGTTAGACATCCTTTCATAATAAGAAACATGAAAGATTGCAGCATTACAACGTATGCCAGGCCCCTATTCGTAGGGGCCTCTGCTCCTGAGCTCACCGGCAGCCAGCTTGGCGTAGCCGCGGCCAAACTTATCCTTCAGCAAGTTGGCGAAGACGCCACACGCGAAGGGCTACTGCGCACGCCGGAACGGTTTGCCAAGGCACTGGGCGAAATCTGCTCGGGCTACGGCAAGACCGTGGCCGACGTGATTGGCGAAGGGGTATTCGCCGCCGAAGGCAACGGCCTGGTCGCGGTGAATAACATTGAGTTCTTCAGTATGTGTGAGCACCACATGCTGCCCTTTTGGGGGCAGGTGAGTGTGGCGTACTACCCCGATAAGCAGATTTTGGGTTTGTCGAAGGTGGCGCGCGTGGTGGAGCTATTCGCCCGGCGCTTACAGGTGCAAGAGCGGCTGACGCGCGAAGTGGCCGATGCGATCGCGCAGTCGGTGTCGCCGCGCGCGGTGGGCGTGCGAGTGAAGGCGGCGCACACCTGCATGATGATGCGCGGAGTGCAAAAGCAGCAAAGCGAAACCATCACCGAATATTTCGTAAAAGTAGAAGCGTTGGCGGCGCTAGAACGCGATCGCCTGTTGAATGCCTTAGGAGAATAAGATGACGTACGTGCTCACCGGAGCCACCGGTTTCATTGGCAAACGATTAGTGAATGCCCTTTTGGAAAAGGGGCACGAAGTGAGGGTGCTCACCCGCAACGTGACTAAGGCGCAGGCCGGGCTTCCCCCGCAGGTAAAGACCTTTGCGTGGGACCCCATGACCCAGCAAGCGCCGCACGCCGCCTTGAGCGGTAGCCACGCGGTGATTCACCTGGCCGGTGAAGGCGTCGCGGAAAAGCGCTGGTCGCGCGCGCAGAAGATTAAGATCAACGACTCGCGCGTCATCGGCACGCGCAATCTCGTGGCCGCCATCAACGCCGCCCCCAACGCGCCGAAAACTTTCGTGAGCGCTTCGGCGATTGGTTACTACGGTAACCGCGGCGAAGAGGTGGTGAACGAGCACTCGAAACCGGGCTCGGGATTTTTGTCCGACGTGTGCACGGGCTGGGAAGCCGAGACGAAAAGCGTTTCGGCCACCGTTCGGCGCGTAGTCGTGCGCATCGGCATTGTACTCGGCCGGGGCGGCGGAGCGTTGAAGCCCTTGCTGCCGCTCTTCTCGCTAGGCGCCGGGGGCCCCGTGGCCAATGGCCGGCAATGGATGAGCTGGATTCACGTGGATGATCTGGTCAGCCTGCTGATCCACTGCGCCGAAACGCCGTCGGTAATGGGCGCCGTGAACGGCACCGCACCCAACCCGGTGCGCAACACGGAGTTCACCAAGGCGCTCGGCGCGGCGTTAAAACGCCCGGCGATTTTTCCGGCCCCGGGCTTCATGCTGAAGCTAGTGATGGGCGAGCTGTCGGACTTGGTGCTCTTTAGCCAGCACGTGCTGCCGAAGGTGGCGCTCGAGACGGGCTTTAAGTTTGAGTACCCGCGTGTGCAGGACGCTTTGAATCAGATCGGCCGCAAGCGCGTGGTGTTCAAACAGCTGACCCGCACCCAGCACCTTCCGCTGCCGGTGGAGAAGGTGTTTCCGTTCTTTGCCGACGAGAAGAATCTAGAGACGCTGACCCCGCCGTGGCTGCGCTTTCGGGTGCTCGGCAAGAGCACGCCCAAAATGCAGACCGGCACGCTCATCGATTACAAGCTTGCGGTGCACGGTATTCCCATCACCTGGCAGTCGATCATCGAAGACTGGGTGCCGAATAAGCGGTTTATCGATCGTCAGACGGTTGGCCCCTACGCGATTTGGCACCACACGCACACGTTTACCCCGACCGATGAAGGCACGCTCGTGTCCGACACGGTGGAGTACGAAGTGCCGGGTGGTCCCATCGGTAACTTTCTGCTTGGGCGGTTTATTCGCAAGGATCTGGAGAGGATCTTCGACTACCGTCGGCAGACGGTGGAGAAGCTTTTCGCGGCGCCGGTGGCGCGCGGGTAGTCGGGCTAGGGCTAGGGCTACGGTGGAGTTGGGGTCTGGCGGGATTGGTGGCGGAGGCTTCTGAGCCCCTTTTCGCGATCTACCGACAGTAGGCGTTCTCCGTCGGGTGAAAGCCAGGATAGGTCCGGGGCCCTAAACCACGCGGTGGTGCGTTGCTGTTCCAGGTCGACCACCTGGTATTGCCCCTCGAAACTCACGATCGCCGTTTTTCCGTCGGGGTGAAAGAGGGCCGCGGTGGGCTTGGTTTTGTCGAAGTGGTCCATCACGTGCAGCGGCGCTTGCCCCTCTAGAGTGAAGAAAGTGACGGCGCGAAGGGTGGCCGAAGAGCGGACGGCCAGCCGGTCGTGGGTTGCCCACAGCATGCCGGGGCCGGTGCCACTGTCTTGGGTTAGCCCCACGGTTTTCCACTCGGACACCTCGCCGTTCTCATTGATATCGGCGTACTGATTTCTCATCGAATCACCGTCGAGCCAGCGGATGAAAATGCGGTTGGTGCCGGGGGCCACCGTCCAGGCCGACCCGAAACTGCCGCGGCCGACCAGTCCCCGGACCCCATCCGTGCTCTCAAGCTTCTTTACTTCACTCGTGTTCACGTTGATGAGCCACAGCCCCTTCTGGGCTTCCGACATTCCGCCATCTTTATGAAAAAACTCGGTCACTACCCAATTAGGATTGGCGAGGGGGATCGGTTGCGCTTCGGCCATCCGCTTTTCCTTCATGCCCCAAAGCGACTGCGGGATGGCGATCCAGTGCCGCAATGTGAAGTTGTCGCCGTTGCGATCGTAAACGAAGAGCGTTTCCCCCTCCCCCACGTACGCGGCCTTGCCGTCGTGGGAAAGGTTGAGGGTGGAGTCAGGCGGCGCCGGCGGACCGGCGGTGACCTCTCCGGTTTCGGTGTGGATTAGCCAGAACCGTCCCCGATCGGCCCCCACGAGGTAACGGCGGTCGGGGCTCACCGAGTAGTGCTGGCTGGGCGGAAGGGGAAAGGTGACGTCTTTCGCGTTCTTTAAATCGGCAAGCCGCTGCTCGCGCAACGCCCGGCCTAGTTCGACGCGCCACCCGGCGATTGCCGGCAACAGCAGATCGCGCGTGGCGGCTTTCGAGTAGCCCAGCTTTTCCAGCATCTCTTTGAAAGTTTTCAGGTGACGGTGCGGCCCCGAAAGTTCGGAGTCGGTCGGGACGGCGAAGGGGTCTTGCCGCGCTTCAATCAGCGCCAGCCATTTCTCTTTCGTGGCCGGGTCTTTCACCGTGTCTAGCAGATCGCGATAGGTTTTTACGACGATCGCCGCACTCTTCTCGTCTCCCGGCGTTAGGCCGGCAAACGAAGGAAGGCAGGTCTGCGCGTGCAGCCGGGTGAGCGCCAGTAGAAGGAACAAGATTAAGGGCGTGTACCTCATGGCGTGAACGGCCTCACCTGCGACTGGTAGTCCGTGCTTTTCAGCGCGGAGTCCTTGGTTAGGGTGAGTAGCCGTTCGCCGTCGGGAGAAAACCAGGTGTTCTTGGGGATCGTGAGCCGGCCGGTTACCTGCCGGCTTTCGAGGTCCACCTGCTGGAAATACCCTTCGAAGTTGGCGAGCCCCGTCTTGCCGTCGGGATGAAAAACAAACTGGGTGGGAAAGGCGCCGCCCACCCGATCGCCAAAACTCATCGGTGAACCACCCGCTAGCGGGTAAACCGACATAGTTTTTTGCTTGGGCACGAAGCGTACGGCCAGGTAATCGCGGCTGGCCCACATAACCACCTGGGAAAGATCGCGTTCGGTGTTCACGCCGAGATCTTTCCACTGCGCGACGAACCCTTTCTCATCGATATCGCCCCAAAGAATTTTCATCTTGCGATCGTTGCGGGTGGGCACGCGAATGAAAATGCGGTTGGTGCCCGGCGCCACCGTCCACGTCTTGCCGTAACTTCCCTGGCCGTCCAGACCCACCACGTCCTGGGTGCCGTTGAGGCGCTTTACCTTTCCGCTGGTGACATCGAACAGCCACACGCCCTGTTCGTTCACGGGAACGTCTTCCATATGCCGTAGCTCCGCCAGCAAGTAGCGGGGATTGGCGATGGGGATGGGGTTCCCGCCGCAAAAATGCTTGGTTAGCCCGGTAACCCTGGTGGCCCACCAGCCCTGGGCGATGGGGACTTCGCGATCCAGCGTAAAGCGGTGGCCGTTATGGTGGTAGATCGCAACCGACTTGTCGTCCCCCACGTAGGCCGTGTCGCCGTCGGGAGAAAAATGTAACGACGAACCCACGGGGGCCGCGGGGCCGGCAAAGCGCTCTCCGGTAACGCCATCGGCCACGTAAAATTTGTCGCCGTCGACTCCCGCCACGTAGCGGCCGTCGGGACTTACCGTACGGCGTTTTCCTTCCGGCAGCGGCAAAGTGAAGTTGCCGCGGTTTTGGTGAACGACACTCGCTTGGGCCTGCTCCGCTTGGCGGCGATCGGCCTGCCGCTGCGCCACCACCGGCAGCAGCAGACTGCGCAGCGACGCTTGCGTGTAGCCCAACTTTTCGAGCATCTGGCGAAACTGTTCCAGATGCCGGCGGGTCACGAGAAGATCCACGTCTTCCGCCACGGCGAAAGGATCTTTTGCCTCTTCGATGGCCGAAATCCATTGTGCTTTGGCGAGCGGGTCGCGCACCGTATCGATGAGGTCGCGATACGTTTGGGTAACGACCGCGGCCGCGCTTTCCTGATCCGGCGTGAGGCTAGCGAACAGCCCCCGGCAGGTCTGCGCGTGCAAGGGCGAAAAGGCCACTAGGCCCATGAAAAGAAGCTGAAATTTAGCCGTTCGCCAGCGCATAAAGCGCTCATTAGAGTGCAAACGACATTCCCGGGGAGTGAACCAAGAGAATACGGGCGCTGAGCCTCCAAAAGTCGCCGTCGTCGGGACTAGCCGTATACCCCTGGCTCAAGGCGCGAGCGGGATGGTCACTTACCGAAGCGCCTTGGCTAGCGGCTCTGAGATTAAACTTTCTAATGACCCCTTCGATTCTTCTAATTGGATCTGCGCGGCAAAAAAACGCTATGCCTGATCTCAAGGTAGGAACGTCCCGTAAACGCTTCTTACCGCCGGGGGGTGAATGATGAAGTGCGCTTACGGACTCGCCATGTTTCTCGCCTTGAGCCTGAACGTTCAAGGGTTCGCTGAACTAACCGATGAAATGATCGCCACGATGACCGACGAGCAGATTGAGAAGCTCGTGGAGGAGGGGGACGTGATCAGCATCGCGGGGATAGCTCCCGAGCTCCTGGTCGATCCCAATAATCCCTACGAGCGGTACTACGCCCGGCAGGCGTTTGAAGAGAGATTCCCCGAGAGGCGTAGCTTCAATGGGGATGACCTCACCTTTGATCGGCTGAATAAAGCGGCCGAAGTTTATGGGTTTGGAAATTATGAGATCAAAAAATCTCCCAGTTACCAGTTAAGTGACGAGGCCATCGCGCAAACTATTCTGTTCAAACAGGACCAACGCATTAGCGTTTGGGAAAATGCGGTGCTCGCCTTCCACGTCACTTTGAGCTCGCCGTCGCAAAAAAGCGCCACGGCAAACTACGGAAAGGCTTTGCAAAGCTACTTCGAGAAAAAAGTAGTGGGCGCTCTGTTCAGCAACGGACTTCCGGGGTTTGCTTTTCCCCTGCCGTCGCTGCTTAAGCCCCTCGAAGCCTTTAAAGCCATCGGCGAGGAGTACGATCGCGCCAAAAAGGCCAGCGAAGGGGTGGCCATTCGCGACTTTTCGGTGGATCAGCTGCGCTACGCCTCGGTGTTTCGCGACGGTTTGGCGGCGGGCAGTGAAAATTTCCTACAGTCGATCGGCAACGTGAACACCATTGGCCCCTTCGCGGAGGCAATGAAGATCGACGGCACCAAGCTGTTGGACGCGCTGAACGCGGAGGCCGCGGCCACGCCGATGGAGAGGCTGTTCTACGATCTGACGACGATGTGGATCAATCAATCCCTTACTTCGGAGGGGAAGGAGCCGGCCCACGTCGTGATTAAGCTCGGGGTGGATGGCGCCACGAGTGAGGTGAAGATCTTGGCCCCCTCGGGAGACGGAATCGGCGAGAAGCTGAACGGCTTTTACCCAAACGGCACCGACATCTTCAAGATGAAGGATGTCCAAGTGCGCGTCATTCAAGAGCAGGAGGGGGTGAGTTGGCCAAACGCGATTGTCTTCGTGGAAAACGGAGTGGTAGTTGCCCACCCGTCATTCAGCGATGAGCCCACCGAGACTTTGGCCAAGCACGTGTACGAGTCGATGATAAACGGCAGATTTCGTTTTAAGTAAGGGGAGAGCAGAATGAGAAGTGTAGTACTGATTGGTTTGTCTTTATCGTTAAGTTTAATCGATGGACGAGCGCAGGCGGCGATCAAGCAATGTTCCTCGCACGAGATAAAGTGCCCCTATCCTGGACCGGAGAACGACGACGATCGACGCATTCATATTTCGATGCTCGAGTTCTTTGAAATGTCGGACAAGATCCGGACCGCGCAGCTAGCTCAAGGTACCAACAAAGAGCTGAAACCTCGTCCGGCGCACCTGGGGCAGTGGGAGACGATTGTCTACACGCCCAAATACACGAAGGTGTCCATTCCGGGGCATTTGGTGGACGATTCCGATTATTCCTACGTAAATTTCTTTCTGGAATCTCCTGGCCACCAAACGCCTCTGCTGGCGTTCAAAAGCTTTGGCCAGAAGAACTGGTTTAATTTTTACCCAGCGGGAAATGATTTTTACTACATCTCCGTATCGGGAACCAACGCGAAGGGCTCGTACAAACCCGACCTCGGTCTCTTGTATGTCGATCCGAAGATGTCCGACACGATTAAAATTGGGTTGGTCCACGACCACGGAACGGCTCCCGCTCTTCCGGCCGGAGTGGCGGACCATCGGAAGATGGAAACGCGAGGGTACGATTTTTATCTACACGACAACTCACTCGACCGGTCGGCGTACCTGTTCCGGGTAATACCCGGTAACGATAAAAGCCGAGAGACCTTCTACCTCCAGCACGCCGGTGGCCGGTGGGTGGGAAGCCCGAAGGGCGTTTCCCCCGGCCGTTATCCGGGAGGCGAAGAGATCATCACGTACGGCTGGCCGCAACTCGTCCACGAGTTTTCGGAGAAGGTTCTCCCGCTATTTTCTTTTCGTCTATGCGATCAGGTCGGGAAGAACCTTAGGACCTGCGTCCGGTTTTGAGCGCTGATTAATACTGCGAGTGAACGATGTGGCCCAGGGCGGTGAACACATCGTTGAAGGGGCGGCGGTTCACGCGAACCTTCTTGCCGGAGTTACCTTCGAGCGTCCACACGAACTCACTGCCGTTGGCCATTTTTTCGTAGGCGAGGAACATGCCGGAGTGGTTCGTGCCCAGCGTGTCGTCGGTATCCATCGCGAGGTAATCTCCGCGGCGGGCGGTGCGGGGAATGGCGCTGCGGTTGTAGAAGCCGCCGGCCGCGCGGAACTTTTCCATGAGGTCTTTGAAGTGGCCGATGCCACCAAAGTTTTTCAAGTTTCCGCTGGCGACCCACGAGTAAAACTCGGAGCACCACGCCTCACCCACGTCGGCACCGTAGCGCGTGCCGTCTACCGCCACCGTGCCGTTCTTGCCGACAAAACCCTGCTCGGAGTCCCAGAACTCTTTCAAACCTTTTAGCACCATGCGCGTGCGGATGATGCTCTTGGGGTCGGAGCCCGTGGTGGTCGTGTAGTACGGGTCCGACTGCGCGAGGTGATTGCCGTCGGCGTTGTAGAGGTTGAGAAAGGCCCGGTACATCGTGGTCTCTTTCAAGCCCGTTACGTTCACGTTCACGAAGGCCGCTTTACCGGGGATGACGCCTACGTTCACGCTTTGCATGGGGCCGCGTTGCAGCTGGGTGCTGGAGTGCAGCGGCGCGTACTGAACCTGGGCCCGTAGGTCTTTCATGGCGGCGATCTGGGCGGAATTGATTTTGACCGCGAAGGTAAAGCCGGAAGCGGTGTTGCCGATCCCCAGGGCCGAGTAAGCGGGCTCCAAGATACCGGCGGCGTGAACTTGAGTGGTGGCCAAGAGTGCGAAAGCGACGAATGAGCGAAGCATGAAATCCTCCAAGAAGTTTGTCCTCACCCCTATACGCGTGGAGATTGGCCAAAAGGCTCACGATTCGCGAAAAAAAAGTGCCCCAAATAGAAAAGCCGCCAACTACCTACGACACTTGTGCGAGCGCATAGACAGCCAGCGGCTTTAAGAACGCAGACTCTTATTTTTGGTTCACCGTGTCAACTTAATGAAGCGGTTACTTCGGAATTTGAACGGTGTCGTGCAGGCGCTTATCCAGCTCGCGCACGGTGAAGTCTTGCAACCGGTTGTTAAACGGCAGCACCTTCACGTTGGCCATCAGCTTGCCCTCGAAGCCGGCTAGCGAATCGAGGTAGTCCCCCGCGATTTGCCACAGCTCGCGATTGTAAGCGCGCTTTTCGAAGGGAACCGCACCCGGCTCCTCGTCCGATTCCGCGGGGCCCATCGCGCCCAACGCATCGAGCTCTTTCGTAAGCGCCTCTTTTTGCGCCGGCGACAGACGGATCTTTTTCTCGCTCACGGCGTGGTACTTCTTGGCGAGCGTAGCCATCTTTATGAGCTCTTTATCCGAGCCGCGACGCTGCTGATGCTGGCGCGCTAGCGTGCCCAACAAGCTATCCGTAATGGGGCTGTTGCTGACCT
>JBGSST010000125.1:0-2811 GCA_041736915.1 Bdellovibrionota bacterium | reverse complement strand
CGAACGTGTACAACAAGGTGCACGTCGAGCTCACCACCCACGACGCCGGGGGACTGACGCAAAACGATATCGACCTGGCCAAAGCCATGGAAGAGATCAACTGGCGCTAACGAACCGGCCGACTGCCGCTAGTCGAACAGGCGAGGAGCCAAGTTGAGGGCGCGCGCATGCCCCCCTTCCGCGTATACGAGTAGCGTGGTGCCGTCTGGAGAGAGCACTGGTTCATCGATGAAAACGGGAACATCGACCGCGCGAAGCGTGCGCCGCGAAGTGAGATCCACTAGCTCCAGCCGGGTTTTTGTTTGGTCCTCTTGATTCTCGCAGACGACGAGCAGCTGATCTTTACCGGGCAAAGGAAAAACACGCCGGATTTTACCGGGGAACTCTGTGTTCCCGTTGGACGAGGTAACGGCGGTAAGTGGTTCGGAAGTCGCCGCGGGCCCCACTTCCACGCGCTTACGGCGCTCCTCGCCCGTCGCGATCATGAGGTGGCCGTCCGCGGAGAAGCGAATGGCCCCGGCGTGTTTGTCGACCCGCCGATCGAAGTGCTCGAACCGCAGATTACCGTCGGCGTCGTAGAGTGCCGTGCCCACGCGGATAAAATCCCCTTCCTGCGCGCTGAAGTAGAAACGGTTCTGACCGGGAATGGGGCCCCCTTGGTGGTGTCGCTTTCGGAACTCCTCGGGCAGAACCCGGTACTCGATTTGCCCGGTGTTGAAATCAACGCGGGCTATCCCCGAATGCTCGTTTTTCATCGGCCCCCAAAAAACACCCGGTTGCGCGGTCGGCTGAAGATACCTCAGCGACTCGTCGCGCTTGCCGTTGCCCTTTAATAACTCCTTCGCTTCGTCGAACTTGAATTCCCCGTCGACGAAGGGGACGGCGACAAACGACTGCCGTTTCATGGGGAAGATCGCATCCGTTCGTCCAGGGAGAAACAAAGGATCAGCGCCGAGGTTTTTCGGCCGGGGAACCGTGCGGTACGTGCGGGCCTTGGTGTCGAAGATCGACAAGCTGCCTTCGTTCGGATGACCCGGTAAATGGCTCGTGCGTTGAACCACCACGTAGCGTCCGTCGGCAGTAAAGTGCCGCTTGCGGGAAGCGGCAAACGGCATGATGTAGTCGCCTTGCAGATTGGCAACCGCCTGGTCGCGCCGAAGGGCGGCTTCCGAGAGGCTTCCCAGTCGGCGGTTCAGCTCCGCCAAAAGAAGGGCGCGGGTTCCCTCACCGTTCCAACCTTTTTCCTCGAGCAGCGTTCGAAACTCCCGCAGGTGTCGGTTCAGGGCGGCAAGATCCAACCCATCCGCCTCGGGCGCGCGAAACGGATCTTCACTCATCTGGCGTAACGTTTCCGCGTTGATCTTACCCTTGCCGACTTCCTCGATCAGTCTGCCGTAAGTGTCGCGAATCAGGGCATCCCGCTCTTCCGCCAAGGCCGACGCCGTGGCGAATTTAACCAAACATCCTGGTTGAACGGCGTATGCCGGCTCCACGGTGGGCCGCCCGAAAACAAACCACGCCAGAAAGAAGGATAGGTACATGCCTAATTCTCGCCAACCTAAAGGGTGTCGCCAAGGCAATGCCCGTCATTTGTTTGGTGGTTAAACTGGCGGTAAACGAAAAAAAAGTGGCCGGAGAAACTCCGGCCACCTTCTTCTTTAGTTCTTGGATGTCGTTACTGCCGTTGGCAGGACACTACGCAAGCCAACTCGCCGGTGTTTGCGCAGGCATTGTAGGCCGCGTTGTAAGCCGCGTTGTAGTCCGTCGACGTGTAGTTATGCTGAATGGCGCCACTGACGCCATTGGCGTACCCCGAGCACAGCCATTGACCGGTGTAGGTCTGGCCGTAGCTATAGCCCGGATAAGATCCCGCCGGATAACGGTAGAATCCGTAGTTGTACCAGGGGCGGGTCAGCTGGCGTAACCCACGGTTAATGATCCGGTGTCCGGGGAAACGGTAACCGTAGCCACGATTGAAGCCGCGGTTCCCACGGTAGAACCCGCGATTGTATCCGCCACGATTGTAGCCACGGTTTCCGCGGTAGAATCCGCGATTTCCCCGATTGAAACCACCGCGTCCGACGCCACCACGGCCGCGGCGTCCACGCTGATCGAGTCCGAGGATCTCATGTTCATCGGTTTCCAGCTCCGCCAGGCGCGCGATCTCTTCCGAGGCCTCGCGGTCTAGAAAAGTGACTTCGTCGTCCTGTTGAGCCGTTAAGTTAGTGGCCGGACTGGCCAGCACGACCGTGCTAAAGCCGATTGCGGCGAGTGAAGAAAGTAAAAAACGCTTCCACATAAAGCCTCCTAAAGCATGAAGGGACGTTTATGTTTACGAGCCAAAGCAATTACGGGGCCGTTTATGTTCAGGCGGGAAAAGTACCGAAGCGCTTTCGATTCTGCATCAATCGACAACATAGGTGAAACTGTTGGTGACACGAAACCGTGCGATTAGGCGCGCAGAAAATAGAAAAACCCCGCGGAGTCCGCGAGGCTTTCACAAAGTGAACGCACACTTTGGTGTGGGTTATCCGGTGATGTCTTCGCCGCCGTCCACGCCGAGTACGTTACCCGTGAGCCAGCCGGCTTCGTCGAGTACCAGTAGCTGCAGCATGCGGGCGATGTCGCGCGGAGTGGTGAGGCGGCCGCCGGGATTGTTCTTCGTGGCGTTCTCGATCATCTTGTCGTTGCCCGGAATCTTGCGCAGCGCTGGCGTATCCGTCACCCCCGCACGAACCGCGTTGACTGCGACGCCTTCTTTGCCGAGCTCGAGGGCCAGCTGACGGCAGTGCGATTCCAAAGCCGCCTTGG
>JBGSST010000104.1:0-3903 GCA_041736915.1 Bdellovibrionota bacterium | reverse complement strand
GTGGTCGTGAACAACACCTCGGGGCCTGGCCTCGTTTCGCTCGACTCCGACTTTACGGTGAATGGAAATCTCACGGTGACGGCGGGAACGCTTCGCGTGGCGACCGGGACGACGCTTACCGTGCTGGGCAACCTCGACGTCAATGGCGGCGTTCTCGACGTGGAGCCCGGGGGCCGAGTCAATCTTGGCGACGGCCGCACGCTGACGGTGGCCTTGAGCGGAACGCTTCACCTGCAAGGTACGATGGCCCAGCCCGCCCTTTTCACGTGCAACGGTACGATCACGGGCTGCGCAATCACGGTGAATGGCACTATCGCCGCAAGTCACTATTCAGTCACCGGGCTTACCGGGAACGGACTCAGTATTGCCGCCGGCGCGACGATCGATGCCACCCACTACCTACAGAACGGTTCGTATAGTTATCCCGTGGGCACTGGCCCGGCCCTTCTCACTTTAAACCGGCAGATACCGGGAAATGCGCTGCCGTCGACGGTATTCGATACCGCAGGCTCTCCCGCTACCGGGGTAAGATCTATCGTCACGAGTGCGGCCGCCGCCACGCTGACCGTTTCGAACTACAGTGGTGATCTTACCAACTGCTGCACGACGGCTCCGGTTTACCTGGTCAGCTGGACTTCGCCGACTAATACGCTACGGCTGACCCTGGAAGCGGCCGCGCCCCCTACGATCAATCCGGGGGACTCAGGTATAGTCATCGGTCGCTTCGGCTTTCGTCAGGCGCAAGCGGGCAGCTACGCCAATACGGACATCACTTCTCTGAAGCTTTCCTGGATCGGGTCGGCCCCCACGACCGATGTCAGCTCGTTAAAACTTTATTACGACGCCGTCTGCAGTGGTTCGGGCGGCACGCAGGTGGGCGGTACGCCGGTGCTCACGGGCTCACCCGCCACGATTACGTTCTCGGCGATTACCGGCGCCACGATTCCTTCAGACCTGGTGTCTCCGCCTCTGCGTTGCTTTTACGTAACGGCCGACATGATTTCGCTACCGAGTTCGGGCCAAACGATCGGCGTGCGGGTGGCGGCGGCCGCCGATGTGGTCAACACCCAAAGCTTCGCTTTTCATTCGGGCAACGCTCCGCCGGTGAGCGCGGGAACTTCCACCATCGGCGGATCGATCATCGTTTGGGATGGGAGTAGCTCCACCGCCTGGGCCCTGGCCGCCAACTGGAACTTAAATCGGCTCCCCCTCGCCACCGATACGTGCGTGATCAATAGCGCCGTGAGAAACCCCACGATCAGCGTGGCGGGGGCGGTGTGCAAAGACCTCGTCATTGGAAATGGTCGCCTTTCCGTCAACACGGGGCAGACCTTGAGCCTTTACGGTTCACTCTACAATACCAACATCCTCACGCTATCGGGTACGGGCTCGATCACGGTGCGCGACGATGGCGTCACGCCGAGCGATCAGACATTGCAAAGTACAACCGCCGTCACGCGCATCACCTTCAATAAAACCGCCGGGGGTCACGTCTACATCGGGAGCAACAATCTCACCATCACGAACCTAACGTTTCCGGCGGGACAGACCTTTACCTTTGAAGTTCGTAACGGCGACGTGCTCACCCTTCCCAATAACGTAACGCTTAGCTCGGGCACGTTGCTGGTCATTGGCGGGGGCACCATCGCGATCTCGAACGGGCGAACCTTCACGGTGGCGGGAGGCACTTTGCGTTTGAACGGAACCAACGATGGCTATCCACAAAGCACCACCAACAAGGCCCGCATCACGATTAACGGCACGGGCACGTGGAGCTTTAACTCGACGTCGGGAACACTCGACTTCACGGGTTTTCTTTTTAATTATCTAGCCACCACGGGCATTCGCGTGGCGGGAACGACTTCGCTCACCAACTTGAACGGCGGCCAGTTCACCAATCTGTCTAACACCTACGCGAGCGTGCGCGGTTTCGTCTTCAACACCACGGGAAGTCTGCCGGCGACCGCCGACTACGTGGGGTGGAACTGGGGGCCGACTAATCTTCGGCCCGCCCCGTCGGCGACTTACCAGCTCGTTTCGTCCACCGGCTGCGCTAGCCAAACGGTGACCTTCACCAACTGGTTTGGTGATTTCTTCCACGCCGTGAACATGCCGGTGCCTTCCACCAAGATCGTCACCACGGGTTGCACGGCCATCATGACGGCGGCAGCCTCGCACGTCGCCCTGAAGTCATTCACCGCAAAACCTTACGACCGGGTCGTCGATCTGCACTGGACGACGGCGATGGAGCTGATGCACCAGGGGTTCAACGTCTACCGGAGCACCGCCCCCGATTTGGGTTACGTGAAGCTCAACCGTCGGCTGCTGCGAAAGCCCATGGCGCCGGGAACTCTCGAAGGGCGCTACGAGTTTCGCGATCGCACCGTGAGGAGCGGCGTTACCTACTACTACAAGCTCGAAGACATCGGTAATGATGGGAAGACCAGCAGGCGCGGCCCCGTAGCCGCGACGCCGTTCGAATTCCTGGGGCTCGCTCCCCCATCCTCACTTCATGCGGTGGACGGATCGTACGGAGTTTCGGATCCCGTTTCGGAGCTGACCAGCCCCTCCGGCGCGACGTTGCCCGCCACCGGCCTTACGGTATTGGCGCAGACCAAGCGGTATCTCAGAGTGAAGATCAGCGTTCCCCCGGCTGCTTTCACTAAGGGCCCGACCCCGGGATTTGAATCGCTGGCCATCACCGGTTATCGCTCGACCGGCCAGGCGGGACACCCGGCCTTACCGCAGAAGAATTTTCTTCTGCCGCTACTGGCGCCCGTCAAACACTGGGAGGTCAAAGTCGTCTCGCAAGACTGGCAGCCGCACCCTGGTTTGCGACTCGCCCCCGCCCCGAATACCAAATGGAACGGGACTACGTGGGCGAGCGAGGTTGTCCCGCCCAATCAGGCGGCCTACAGCCTGACTCAATTCGTACCCAAGGCCTCCTTCGCGCTGAAGCAGCTCGTGGCCAATCCCGAGCTTGCGGAGTTAGACCTCACCGTTTGGCCAGTTCGTTTTCGGGCCGAGCCCGCCCAGCTCGACGTTTTGCGGGAGATCGTACTGGATGTTTTTCTCGACGGCCCCCCGGAGTGGGGCACGGTTCCCACTCAAGAGGGAAGCCCCTGGCATCGGGAAGGCACGTTGTTAGTTGGGATCACAAAAAAAGGATTTTACGAAATTGGGTTCGAAAGCCTAACGACTGCGGGGCTAGAGGCCCCGTTTGCCGGGGCGCCGCTCGAAAGACTTACGCTGCACTCCAAAGACGAGGAGCTGCCGCTCGAAGTCTTTTCGCAAGACGATCGCTTTGGACCCGGCGACCGACTTCGTTTCTACGCCCCGGATGCGCTTGAGCCGGGGGCCCACGACCGCTGGCTGGCGCTTTCGGTCGGGGCGGCGTCGGGAAAGCGCATCGGCCGCCGAATGGCGTCCCCCACGCACTCGAAGAGCCCCCAGCCGGGATACGAAGTTAGCGTGGTTCTCAAACGGCCAAGCTACGGCCTTTTCAATGAGCCCCTGGGGGCGGATGCCGAGCACCTCTACTCGGCGCGAATTTACAGTCCACCCGTCAATCCCGGCGACGATCGGGTGAAATTTGATTTCACCTTGGGTTCGCTCTTGCCGGATGGGGTGGTGCGCGTGAAAGCTTACCTAAAGGGAAGCGCCGGTAAGGTCGTGAAAAATCCGCGGCACGGGCTCGGCGTTTATGCCAACTCCCAGTTAAGTCCCGTGCACGTCGCCACGTTTGCGCACAATGATCCGCACGTAATCACCTTCAGCATTCCGGCTTCCCGTTTTCACGAGGGGCTGAACTATCTGGAGCTAGAGGCCCGCGGCGAGGTGGGGGCCGGCGACTACGATGTAATCAACGTGGAGAAGCTCGAGGTTTCGTACCCCACGCCGTGG
>JBGSST010000098.1:0-6078 GCA_041736915.1 Bdellovibrionota bacterium | reverse complement strand
GCCCACGGAGATAACGACGTCGATCTTCTCCGACGCGGCCTTGCGGCACTCATCGAACAGCTCGTCCAAAGTCTTGGGGGCCAGAAACTCGACTTCGCTACGGAAAAGCAAACGCGACAGCTCACCGCGCCAATCAAAGGCCCGGCTGTGGGAGGCGGCTCCATTCAAAAATACGCGAACGCGGTGCATGGGTTCCTAAAAGCTAAAGGCGACTTCGCCGCCCAATCGGTCATAACTGCCCAAGAACCGGAGCGGCGAACTGCCGTCCGGCTTAAAACTTTGCAAAAAGACTTTCGCCGTCCAGGTGCCGGCCGGGCGAACGGTGATGCCGGTCTGTAAAAAATGATCGGAAAGGCGCAGCCCCTGAAAGTACTGGCCTTCGAGTTCGAGCTTGTCGCGAAAAAGTGACTTGCGGAGCAGCAGGTTCGCGCCGAACTGAGTGTCGACTCCAGGAACCGGGTGGCGATCCAGTTGGGCTTGCGCCCCGATGGTGAAGCCGTCGATGAAGGTGGGCGTCCAGTCGGCGCCGACCACCGCCGAGTAACTATCCATGTAGGTGCGTGTCGGCGCGGCGAGCGTGGTGCCCACGGGATGGTCGGCGGTGTAGCGGCCGTCCGCGCGGATGACCACTTCTTCGAACCCCTTGGAAGCGCTCAATCCCACCGTGTGCACATTGCCGAGGGTCTGCACAAGCTGGGGGGCGGTGCCGGCAAGCCTCTGGTCGAGCACGGGGAAGCGATTCGCCTGAAAAAGATAAGTGATGTCGAAGTTCATCGACGACAGCACGTAAGAAAAACGGGCGCCGGCCTCCGCCGACTGGAACCAGCCGTCCCGCAAGTTGGTATCGTCGATGGCCACTCCCCCTAGTGACTTGGGAAGTCGAGGGGCATTCCGGCGCGGTGACACGAAACCTTGAACGCTGCCGTCGGCGAACGTGTAACTCGCGCTGGCGAGCGGAATCGACAGCTTGTTACGGGGCGAGTCCAGGAAATCGTAGTTTCGGTAGTCCCGCGGGTTCATGATGTCGGTAGGCGGAATGCCGAACGTCTCGCCCCAGTTCAGGACCTGGTAGCCCACTCGAATCCGAAGATCGTTGCGCGTGAAGGAAACGTGGGCGTTACGCGGGGCAATTTCGGTACCGTCCTGCTGGCCGATCGGCAGACCAGGGACCAAGGGGCCATACTCGTACAGAAGCCAGGCGCGCCCCTCGAGATTCAAGTCGAGCGAGCTCGTCGGAGTAAGGGCGAACGCGTGCCTTACTTGAAGCTCGGTTTGGGCACGGCCAAACAGCGCGTCCCCCGAATTCAAGTAGGTATAGTTGTCGATGGACGCACGGCCGCTGACGTCGAAGGCGAAGGCCGGAGCACAAACGAGCGCGGCCAGCAAAATGTAGCGAAAGCCGTGCATCTACCGTCCCTGGAACCTTTCGAGGTTAAACGTCGAGGCGGGAATCGGTTTCACCGTCATCGACTTGATTCGCAACGTGGACGACTGGTCTTTACGGACCGCGTCCTTGATTTCGATGGCCGTCGGGCGGGTATTTCCGCCGATCGATTTGTAGTCGGTGAAGATCGCCGTTTTGAGCGGCTTGCCCTGTAGCGAGAGGTACTCGGCCGACTGCGGACGGAAAGTTTTCTTCTCGATGACCGCGCGAATCTTCTCGTAGGTCAGCCCCTTCTTCTTTGCTTCGAGGAACAGGGTCCAGTCTTTATCCGTCTCTTTTTCAATCTTGGCGGAGTAGTCGCCGTGCCAGCGAGTGCGGCTGATGTCGCCGTTGGCGGCTTGCCCGGTAAGCTTTTGGCTCAACGAAACGCGTACGCCGCGCTTGAGATTAGGCACATAGGCCCACATGTTCTCGTCGACCATGAGCAGCGCGCGGTCTTTGTCGCGCTCGGGGGCCAGGGTTTTAACGAGCGTACGGCTGTTACCGTGGATGGAAACTTCGAAAGAACGCGGATCGTCGAACGACGACTCTACATCCACTTTCATTACGTAGTCGCCGTCGGGGTTACGGATGGCGTCGGCCTTCTTCAAAATCTCGTCGGCGGTGATGCCGAGAGCGGCTTGCGCCAACACCAACAGTAGAAAGAAGGGTTTCATACGGACCTCAAGGCCTCGCCAATGGGCAGGCGGGTTACTTTGAAAGCGGCGAGCAGCGTTCCCAAGAAGGCGCAGACTACTCCCAGAAGGAAAGTGATGAGTCCCGAACGGAAGGTCAGCTCGACGAAAACGTGAAACTGCCGCGTCAGGCCGGGGCTCGGGGGCATGAGAATACCGTGGCTCAAGACCGTGTGGGCCAGCAAAAACGCGATGAGAACTCCGGTCAGCGAGCCTAGTATGCCCAGGCAGGCGCCTTCCGTGAGAAATAGGGCCAGGATTTGCCCCCGCGATTCACCGTTGGCGCGCAGGTTGCCGACCTCCTGCTTGCGTTCCAAAATCCCGGTGGAGATCGTGTTGAAGATTCCTAACACCACGATGAGCAGAAAAATGAGGCGAATGACATCGAACTGCGATCCCAACCAATCGACCGCGTTCTGGTAGTAGACCTTGTCGAGCACCGCGAACGGAATCGCTTCTAACTCGGGGTGCATGCCCTCGAGTTTGGTGGCCACGGGGGTCCAGTCGTCGATATGCTTCAAACCCAGTGAGATGCTCTCTACGCGGTCCGTGTCGAGAAGTGTTTGTGCCACCGTGAGCGGAATCCGATAAACGAGATCGTCGAATTCCTTCGCGCCGGTGTGGAAGATACCGACCACCGTTAAGTCCGCGCCGTTCATGCTGGAGTGCACGGTGTTGGCGAGCACGGTAACGCGGTCTCCGGGTTTTACATTGAGCGAGCGAGCGAGACCCTGACCGAGCAAAATGCCGTCGGGCTGATCCTTCAGCGTTTCGCCTTCGACGATGTTCAGGGCGTGGAAAAAGTCGGCCTCTTCGACGCCGTTGATGCCCTGACCGCGGCCGCTTAACGTGACCGCGCCGTTGGAAAGCAGCGAATAGAAATTCAAACGGGGAAACACGTGGGTAACGCCGGGGATCTGACGGATCCCATCCACGATCGGCTGGGGATTTTCGATCCAGTGTTCCCAGGGCTTTTCGTGAACCTTGTCGCGGTAACCGCGCGTGTTGAGCTGTCCGTAGCCGAGCCGTGAGTGGATCGTATTGATCCGGTACTGGTTCATGATGCCGTGGTTAAAGCCTTCGAAGGTGAACAGCGAGCCAGTTCCCATCGCCACGGTCAAAAGCACGGCCAGCGTGCGGCGGGGATTGCGCAGCAGGTTGCGCGCGGCCAGATTCAGCAAAAGCAAAAAGTTACTCACGCGCCACCGCCCACTTCAGAAACGATATTGCCGTCCTGGATGTGGATGATCTGGTCGGCGTAGGAAAGGGCCATGGGGTCGTGGCTGGCCACGATGATCGTGGTGCCGCGCTGACTGAGATCCTTTAGCAGCTCCATTACCTCGCGGCCGGTCTTCTGATCCAAGCTCGCCGTCGGCTCGTCCGCCAAAATCACTTTCGGGCTCTTCACCAGAGCGCGGGCAATCGCCACGCGTTGCCGCTGGCCGCCGCTCATTTCATTTGGTTTTTTGAGCAGGTGGTCTTTCAATCCCACCGCCGTCAGGGCGGCCTCGGAGCGTTTTAACCGCTCCTTTGAACTTAAGTGCTGGTTCTTCAGGAAGTACTCGACGTTCTCTAGCGCCGAGAGCGTGTCGAAGAGAAAGAACTGCTGGAAAATGAACCCCATGTCGAAACGCCGAAATTGGTTCTTCTGCGTTTCGCTGAGCCCGCTAAAATCCTGACCACCGTACAGCAAATTGCCGGATTGAACGGGCTCGATGAGCCCCAAAAGGTGAAGCAGGGTGGATTTTCCGGAACCCGAGGGGCCGGCCAGGGCCGTTATCTTTCCCGATGGAATCTCGGCACTTAAACCACGCAGGGCGGGGAACAGGGCCTTCCCCAAACGGTACGTGAATTTGAGATCACGGCAGACAAAAAGGCTCGTATTACTCATTAGTTAATCTCGTCGCTGGAACGTCGCTCAAGTTGATGCGCATTGTCAATCAACCCGGCCCAACCGGGTCGGCACCCCGGGGAATTTTGCAAGCCCCAGGCCCTCGGCAGCGACGTTTTTGGCGCGAGTGTTGAGTTATTGGAGCAGGCGTTTCACGGACTCGACGTAACCGGGGAGGGTGGGCGATAGGGCATTCGCGCGCTGGGCGCGAGCGAGGTAGACGGTGAGAAACTCGCGCTGTAGCGGCGGCAGGGCCGGCGACTCGAGGAGCCCTTTGGCCTGGGCTGCGGCTGTTTCGCGTTGGCTCGCCGGAATTGCCTCGCCCGCCACGGTCAGGACATCGGCAACGTGAAGGGCCTGGGCCGAAGTCATGTTCGGCACCAAGGCCTGTGACTCGTAGTTGATGAGGTGATTCAGCGCAAGGATTTGCTGGCCGAGCACCTCGTCCGCGCGGCGCAAATGGTACACGCGAATGTCATCCGTACCGTTGGGCACGCCGAGCCCGTTCCACGTCGCCAGATTCTCCTCGTCACGCAGAAACTCGAGCTCCTCGCGCGCAGCCGTCTTCAATTTGCCGTCACCATGATCAGCGTCGCCATAGAGCAAGCGCACGCCTTGGCGAAGCAAGGTCAGGCGGTCGCGAAGCAGATGAACCGCATCTGACTCCGCGCCCTTCACGTACGCGAGTTGGGCCGGGGTCAAAGCTTTGGAGTTGTTGTTTTGCGGGCTCACGTTTTCTCCCAATTTACCGAACGAGTTGGTGCACTCATCTCGTTTGGCGGCGTGCGACGGCACCGAAACACCAACCGACCATATTGCGGCAATCGCAATTAATGTGTGGGCGAAATTGTCCATAACCTAACCTCTGAACTAGACGGTGAAAACTGAAAGTATAACCGCGCTCCGGTGGCGCGGGTGGCGCCAAGACTGGTGGGACTCGTGTCGGCGAGCTTCAACTCCCACAGCCCCGCACTGGCCGCGTCCGGGTTGGAACGCAGAGCCGGCGGCAGATTCATGTTTGGGGAGAGGGCGCGAACGACATACTGCTTGCCCCCTGCCTCTAGAACCATTTCTTCAAAAATGGGCATTCCGTTCGCGTCCAGAATTTCGCCGGCCGTTTCGGCTTTTCCGTTAATTTGAAATTGGTGGGTCCTTACTGCCGATTTTGGGCTCCAGGGCTTCGGGGTCATGTCTTTGGGGCGATGCAACACGATCGCATTTTTATCGACATTTCGCATGAATTCGATCGCATGGTCCAACGTAGCTTTCGAGTAACCCTTGTTTTGCCAACCCCTAAGGAACTCGGCGGGATCGTGAATGGCGAGGTTTTCTCCGCCCTTAAGCTTCCAGCGGGATAGTTGAGGGCTTGGAATCGCGCCGACGTGCGGCTCGTAGACCAGTTCCAAAGGCGGGCCTTTCGGCGGCGGAATGGAACTGGGGATTCTCGGTAAATAGGCGGCGTGGCGGTTTAACTGGGCATCGAGCTTGCGATAGGACTCAAAAATTTTCGTGAGCTCATTGGGACGGAAACCGAGTCCGTTCGTGGCGGCTTCGCGGGACGTGATGGACTCGAATGAAAGCGGCGGAGGGCCCGTGGCGTTTGGCAGGCGCTTGTCGAGGAGGCGGTAATAAACCTGGGCCTCCGGATCGAAGGCAAACCAGCGGTAAGGCACTCTCGGATCTTGAATCGCGGTTCGCGCTAAAGCCTCCGCGTTCGCGGGAAGCGGGACCTGGTGCCCGGCGCTCGCCACGTTCGGCCGTACGATGGCGGTAAAGTCGCTGCCCGGAACGTTTGCCAGATTGGCGGGCATCATCTTTCCCGCGTACTGAGTGCGTAACGCCTTTAGGATCTGATGAAGTGTCCTTTCGAGCGCGCCGAGCGAAGGATTACCGACGACCCAGTTCTCCATCAATGCCCGAACGTCGGCTTTCGAAACGCCAGCGTTCTTGAGGGTTCTCGCCTTGGCCGCAATCGTCGGAGCAAAGTGAGCGGCATCTACGGCCTCCAGGGTGGCGGGACTGACCTCGGCCCCGAGAATCCCGCGCGCGGCCGCGTGTCGCGCGGGCTG
>JBGSST010000475.1:0-30148 GCA_041736915.1 Bdellovibrionota bacterium | reverse complement strand
GACGGACGGAGCGATCTCCGCCCACAGCTTAGCGACCGGATCCGTTTCGGCGAGCCCGTATCCGAACATCGCGCGCACGGTTCTTTGCGCGTCGGGGGTTTTGGCTACCCGGTGAAACAACACTTCCGCCAAGTTTTCGCGGTACTCTTCGAGGCCGCGTTGAAAGGCATTCGCCTTCCCGCCGCGTGCCTGGCGTATCCATTGAATTTGGCCAATCAGCGTTTGCAGTTCGTCGGCGGTGGCAGGTTTATTGAGTAGTGCTTCGGTTTTTTCTTTGAGTTGGGCGAAGTACTCCCGGCGCGCCTTGGCCGATTTTTCGATTTACTCGATACCTTTGTAGGACTGAGCCAAGAAATCAAACACGGACTGCCCAACGGGGGCCTCGTATAAAGCCTCTTGCAGTGCCCGCTCGCCAATGCGCCGGACGTCGTAAGCCGCGCGCGCCTTCGCGCTGTTCAAAGTCTTACCGGCTTCCACCAAAAATTCCACGGCGTCGGGATCGGCGGCATGCTCCAACAGCGCGGCGTCGAGATACTCGGGCACTAAGTCGGGCAGCAACTTAAAGGGGATACCTGTGCGAGCGTAAAGATCGGGGTGGTGCGGGTTCGCTTTGCGTACCAGCTCGCGCATCACGGCATCCTCAGGAGAAGCCGCCCGCGTAAGCCTTCGATCGTACGCCGCCCGCACGGCCGGGTTGCCGATCGCCGCGTAGGCTTCGTTGAGCCGCTTTACGTCGTCCGGCGAGTTCGCGAACTTTTTGCCTAAGGTGATGTAGCGATCCATGATCACCGATTGCTCCACGTTTTCGGGCAGCCCGAAACGCTGGTAAAAATTCTCGGCCGAGAGTTTGGGCGTGCTCACACGCAGCGCGCGCGAGCTAGGATAGGTCTCCATCACCGAGTCGGGGATGTCTCGCTTCTCACGTGGTAGCTCGTCGTAAATGCGCCGGCGTTTGGCATCTTTCAGCACCGCGTACGCCTGGTCGATCATCGCTCGCGCTTCCTGATTCTTTCCGGCCAACGCGCGGCTGGCCAGGTGAGCTTCCTTTAGTTCCTCGAGATTGGCGTCCTCCGGAACATCGAGCCTTTCGTAGAGCGTCCCGTTACCGAGCTCCTCCACGGCTTGGGGCGAGCTAAGCTCACGAACCGAGTAGCGCCAGGAGCCATCGGGCAATCGACGGAAACCATGGCCGGCGAAAAATTCTCGGGCGCCGGTGCCGTGCTCTCGCATCTCTAAATCAATCTTGTCGCGCCGTTCTCCCGAGAGCTTACTCTTCAACTTTTCGACCATCGCGGAGCCAACGCCGGTCTTCCGTTGTTCGGGAGAAACGGCGAAGTTCAACATCCGGAGCTTTCCTTTGTGAAGCTCGTAGATCATGTAGCCCACGACCTCGTCACCCCGCTCGGCCACCATGCCGATGACATTTCGCTGGCGAAGGTTTCGGATGAATTCTTCTTCAACCCACGGCATGTCGAAGGAGCCGTTTTCAATATCCAGCACCGCCGGCATGTCCCGGCGGATCATCCAACGTATATGCACGGGCGGCTCGGCAAACAACGGTGCCGAAGTCCCTAAAATGAGCGCAAAAATGAATGCGTAGTGCCCCATCGAACCATCCCCCGGCCCCTACAGGTGCAAGGGCAATGCTCGGGTTTGAGCCTAAAGAAAGGCTGAATTCCGCGGGTATACGTCGGAATGCGGCCCTGAGTAATCCCTTTTAGGCAGGGGGGATTTAGTCATGGCGAGGAGCGAAGCGACGAAGCCATCTCATCGAACAACGCCGTCCCCGGACGCCGTGGCTCCGCCGCACGGGATTGCTTCGGCCCCCCCCTTGGGGCCTCGCAATGACGGGCCAAGCTCGAGGCTCCGCAAGGACAAAGTGCCCTACCGCCACCGCTCCGGATTCAGCACCCAACGCGTGTCACTTCCCATGGGCCCGGAATGGTAAGCGCGGGTGCCATCGGGGGAGAATCGAAAATTCATGCCCTGGCCGTTTAAGGGGAAGGATCCCTTCACGGCTAGCGTTTTGGCGTCGATGCGGAAGGCGCGTTCCCCGCTGCGTTCTCTCAGGATCGCGACAAACTCTTGTGCGATCGGATCGTAGGCTAGCTCGGACACCGAAGCGGTGGCCCCCGCCGCCCGCAAGGCCGCGGTGAGTTTGGTGAGCTCTTTCCCATTATGCACGTAAAGAATGGGCCCCTCACCAGGACCGCCCCCGGCCACGGCGACGCGGCCGTCGGCGCCCCAGGCGACCGTGGTTTGGATCGTTGTCATGAACGAGTACGGTCGGTCGCCGGTCGCCACTCCGGTGGCATCCACGTCGTAGATATGGATCTGGCTGTCGCCCGGCGCGATGGCATAGATTCTCTCGGTTCCCGGAAGAAACCCCCAACTGACCGGCAACTCAAGAGGACGGCCATCAGCCAAACGCAACGGCTTGCGTTCTCCCGTCGCTAAGTCGAACCAATACGCCTTCTGGTCCATCCCCAAGCTCGCAAAGGCCCGATCTCCCGCCGGCGTTACCTTGGCCTTATCCAGAGCGGCGGTTTCCCCCGTGCTTTCGCCCAGCGTACGCTTGGCCCGCCAGTTGAGCGCCCCTTGGCTGAACGGGGCTAGCACGATCCGCCCACCTGTCTCCATGAAGACGACGTTTTTCCCGTCGGGGGTGAAGCCTTGGGGACGGTAACCCGACTGACTCAACTCCGTAGTTTTCCCCGTCGCGACCTCCACGGTCAGGATCCGCCTGGCTGCCGTTCCGAACTTAGTTCCCGCGTCATCGGCGGCTCCGACTAGGAATCGTCCATCGGGCGACCACACCGGCTCCCGGATATGGGGAAAGACAATTTCACGATCGCCCTGGTTCTCTAGGCTTTGTTCGAGCTTCTCGGCCGCGTTGGTTTGGCCGTCTTTCCGCCGCCGTAGCTCGGCTAGAATGTCTTGATTCACCTGCGCGTCGTACCACCCTTTGGCCTTCATCATCTTCATGAGCTCGCCCAAATGCTGGCGCAGGCTTTGACGATCCACGCCATCCTTCTCGGGAATCTCGAAGGGATCTTTCGACGCGAGAATCTCCTCGATGGTCGCCCGGTCCAGCGGTTTGGTTTGGGTGTCGAGCAGCCCAAAATAAGCCTCCCGAATGGCGGCGCGTTGGTCGACCTCTTCGGACAACGTGGCAAAGTGCCGCAGGCAGTTCTCATTTCCCCACAGCGGGACCGCGAAAAAAAGTAGGAGGGCGACTCGCATGAACCCTAAGTCTACCCGACGTTGGCAGAAGGTGCGGCCTCACTTTATCCAACCGTTGAACGGTGGATGGACAAAGTGAGGCCGCACCTTTTGGCTATTTGCGCGTAAACGTGTACCAATCGCTCATGTTGGCGATGGCGCGGCTGCAGGTGTTTTTGAAACGGCCCCACCAGCCAAGCCCTTCCGCCGGAAGGCGGCCATCGGCTTTGTCGAAATACTCTTTGGTGATGAGGTCGTAGTTCTTGTCACCCCACCACGCCTTCATCCACATCGGCGCGGTAATGGCGGCAAAGTACGCGGCCTGAATGCCCCAGCCAATCAGCTCACCCATGCCGAAGTTCACGCCGTAAACTTGGCCCAGCTGATACTGCAAGCCCAGCCCCGCGGCACCCAGCGCCAGCACGCGGCCAAAGTTGTTCCACAGCACCGAGTAGGTCTCGAGCTTGAAGCGTCCGGCCTCCGTAAACTCACCGGCGTGCTGCAAACGCGACGAGGCGATCTGCATTGCGCCAAACGACGCCACGAACGTGGTCGTGCCGATCGCCAAAGATTTCACGAAGAAGTCTTTCAGATTCACCGAAGAGTTCATCTGCAAAGCGGCTTCCGTCGCCATGATGGTGGAGGTGAGGATCACGCCGTACGCCGCGTTCACCGCGATGTTGCCGCCGAATCCAAAACGATCCCAAAACTTCGCCCACTGGTGGCTAAAGGTAACGAACTGCCGTTCGAGTCCCGCCGCGACCACGCCGGCCGCAATGCCCGGGGCCGCGAAGCCGCCACCGAACGCCGTACCGAACAACGCCAGCGGCGGTCCGATCCATTGGCGAATGCGTTCCAAGCGCGCCTTACCCGCTTTGCTATCCTTCAGCGGCTCACCGAACGGCGGCAACATCACGTCATCCGCACTCATCACGTTCGCATCCTTCACGAACGAAATCGCAGTCTCACCCCGGCGAACCAACGCCGCGTTGGCCGCGGCCACCTCGGCATCGTGCAGGGGAAGGGTGATGACGTTGTCCGCCTCACCTACATAAAGCAGCTTCGACAACGCTTTGAGCTCTTCCACCTTTACCGGCGTCGTGGCCAAGCGGCTCGAATACTCGCGTACCATCTCCGAAAGTGCCGCGGCCGGATGCTGCTGCAACTTGATGAAGTCGATACCCGCGCGCTGCAAACGCAGCTGCGCGTGGGCCACGGCCCGCTGGTAGTTCATCACGGTTAGGACCATGCCGTCCGGATGGGCGGCCAGGATTAGGCTGCGCAGGTTCTGAAAAGTCAGCCCCGCCTCTTTGAAATCTTGCGCACGAACCGCGCTCGCTTCATCGGCGAACTCGGTGGCCAAAGCGCGAAGCCGGCGGGCCATTTCTCCCGTTCCCTTACCCTCGGCGTAATCCAGCGTCTTTACGATGGCGGCCTGAAGCTGCTGGGCCATTTCGACCAGTTTGTTGTCTTCGGCAAAGGCGGGACGTACCGACGTGAGAATCAGGAAAGGAACCAAAAACCAGCGAACTACGCGATGAAGTGAATTCACCATGAGCAACCTCCGCAAAAGTGATGTGTAACCTGTAGGGCCAAAGTCGTAAGGGGCTTTATGCAACGAGTCAATCCCTGTGTTCCGTCAAGCCTTGGTGCACAAGCCTGTTCAAACCCTTAAATTCGCGCATGACGAGGCGCGAAAAGCCGTGTTAGCCGTTTATGCAGCAACGGGAGGACTTAAATATGTTGGGTTGGGTTAAAGCGGGTCTCGTTTTGTCTTTGGTAATGGTCAAAGTCGCTGGGGCGATGGAGACGAACAGCTGCACGCAGCTGATGGGGAATTTGGCGTTGAGCCGCGATCCCCAGGCGCTCAATGAATGGGCGCGGATTCAAAAGGAAAAGGCTGCCCATTTTCTGTGGCGCAACTTGAATCCGCCCGGCACTACGCCGGGTACGGTGGTGGCATCGCTATCCCGCGCCAACCCCGACTACTGGTACCACTGGGTGCGCGACGCCGCGATTTCGAACGAGCCGGTGCTCACCTTTTACCTCTCGTCGCAAAACCCCGCGCACAAGGCCGACAGCTACCGCCGCCTAATGGATCTGGCGTGGCTTTCGATGTTCCAGCAAAGTTCCAACGCCATCGGCGGCTTGGGCGAGCCCAAGTTTCACGTAGACGGCACCCCGTATCGCGGCCCCTGGGGCCGGCCGCAGAACGATAGCCAAGCGTTGCGCGCCACCTTGTTTACCCGTTTCGCGCAGGGCCTTTTGAACGAGGGCAAAGACGCCGCCGTACGCGAGATGCTCTACAACTCGTCGACGACCAGCCTCATCAAGCGCGACCTCGAAGACACGGCCCGCGTGTGGAAAGAAAAATGTTTCGATCTCTGGGAAGAGATCAATGGCCAGCACTTCTTCACGCTGATGGTGCAAAGAAAAGCGCTGAAGGACGGAGCCTCGCTGGCCCGCCGCCTGGGTGATCACGGCGCCGCCGACTATTACGAGCAGCAGGTGCGCGAAATGGAAGGCTGGATCAAAGACCATTGGAATCCAGAAAAAGGTTACATCGACGCCACTCGCTGGCGCGTAGATGGGATCGACCACAAGCACAGTGGGCTCGACAGCGCGGTGATTCTCGCGGCCATCAAGGCCGGCGACGGCGATCATTTTTTCGGGGTGACGGACGAGCGCGTGCTCGCCACGGCCCATCGGCTGCGGCAGTCGTTTCAGCAGATTTACGCGATCAACAACCGCGGCCAGTTCGGCACGCTCATCGGCCGCTATCCGGAAGACCGCTACGACGGCTACGGCACCTCGGGCAATCCGCCGGGCAATCCCTGGCCGCTGCTCACGGTTACGTTTGCGGAACTTCATTACAAGCTGGCCAACGAGATTCGTAACCGCGAAGAGTTTACGATTACCGGAGTGAGCCTACCGTTCTTCCAGACGATCTTCCCGGGCGACTCCCGCATTCACGCGGGCAAGGTCATCCGCCGGGGTGACGAGCTGCACGCTTACGTTCAGGCTCGGCTGCGCCACGAGGGAGATAGCTACTTCCTGCGGGCCAAGTACCACGCCAACGGAGACTTCTCGCAGCACGAGCAGATCAACCGCGAAACGGGGTTCATGCAGGGGGCCGAAACGCTCACCTGGAACTATTCGGCTGAGCTGACCGCGCTATTCGAACGCGAGCGGTAAGGGGTTTTCCGCCACAACTGTGGTACTTCTCGGCTCGATGGTTCGCGTGGCACTTTTACTGTGGGGTCTGAACTTCGCCGTTTCGGCGGGAGCGGATACCTGCGGGCGCTTTTTGGCCGGCGAGCCCGGGCTTCCGGGATTGAGTCTCGTGGCCGAGACCTACCGCAGCTTGCTGGAGAGGCTGGGCGGTTCGCTGATGCCGGCCGACCTCGACACGTTAGAGCAGGGCGATCCTTTCCTCACTTTCAATGAAATGCCCCATGTTTCGGCGGCCCTACAAAAGCACCTGCGCGCCCTGACCGAGCTGGTTCGGCGCAAGGGGTGGGATGATCCGGTCACGAGGCAGCTCGTGCGCCAGGCCATCCGCGAGCTAGCCGAACGGCGGCGCGCCGCCACCGAGTCGATTGGCAAAGCGATTCTTCGGCCGGGGCCGGGAATCGAGGTGGAGTTCCCTGAGCGGTGGCAGGCGGTGATTCACCCTACCGAAGAGCTAGTACTGACTTACCGTCGACTCACGGGGCGAGACGAAGAGCAGGGGCCGCTCACGATTTTCGACGAGGTAAAGGGAACCCTTACCGAACGGCCCGGCAGCACCGAGCCGGTCACCGGCGCCACGTTCTCGCGCGACGGCCGCGAGCTGTTCGTGGCGATTCATTTTCAGGTGTGGCGCGTGCCGTTTCGCGACGGGATGCCTCACTGGAATGAGGCGATTCGCATTGGCGACCGCATTCCCGACCGCGCCAACGTGCAGCACCGTTTGGTGGAAAATCCCGTCGAGCAGCGGCTGTATCTCGGCACGACCTATTCCGGAAAGCCCACCCACTTCATCGATCTAAAAACAAACCGGCGGGTGGCGCTCGACTTGAGTTTGTTCGATCCTGACGAAATTTTTCCGCACCAGTTCGGCGTGGTCCCCGGCACTCGCTACCTTTTCGTAACCGCGCCCGGACGGCAGTCGTACGAGCTGCGGCTGCTCGAAATCGACGACGACGGCGTGGCGAAGTATCCGGCGAAAGATTATGTCTTCCCCCTTCAGCAGGCGCCGGTGCAGGTGCTGACCGGCGGAAAAGCGGTGCTGATGCAAACGAGTCACTTCGTCGAGATCGTACCGCTCGCTGGTGGCGCCAAGCGCGTTTATCTGGAGCTATCCGGCCAGCCAAGTTTCCCCGATGGAAAAATTCGCGCCGCCGCTTTGGACCGCGAAGAAAAGACCTTGGCCGTACTGGCCCACCAGGCGGACGACACGGTCTACGTAGAATGGTTCGACGTGGAAACGGGTGAATCCAAGGGCCGGACCTCCCTCCGAAAATATTTCGGCTACCGCAATCTGGAATACCTGCCCAACGGGCGGCTACTCGTTTCCGGCGCCGACAGCCAAGCGGCGGTGTTCATCGACCCTCCCGATTCTAAGTAAAAACTCGTTATTTTAAGCGTTTAGGGAACTAACGCGCCTTGCCACGAAACGCTGGAATCACCCTCCTACCTGGGGTAAGAAAGTAGTACCTGGGGAGGTTGTTTGAGTTTGTTGTGGTCGCTGATTCTGGCGCTTTCGTTCCACCATGCGGTGGCTTCGGACCAGAGTATTTGCCCGCGGACTTTGTTCGCGTTCGGCGACGGGGTGTCTGACCCGGCGGCGCTGGTGTCGAACACTTATCTCGATCTCTTTTATCAGTTGGGCAAAGGGCGTTTGACCGCCGACACGCTGGAGAAGCTGGTGGCGTCGGGCGACCCCTTTACTCTGCCCGATCAGGCCGACACGGACTTAATCGCGCTTCAGCACCGGCTTCACGAGTTTCGGGAGCTGGTAAAAACCAAGGGCTGGGACACGGAGCCGATGCGCGCTAAGTTACTCGACGACGTGCGCGGCCTCATCGCCAGGCAACGCGGGCTGGCGGCAATTCGTGAAGAGGCGCTGGCCAACTCGTTCGTGGATTACCCGCTGGGCTTTCCCGAGAATGCGTCGGCCGAGTTTTCTCCCGATGGGCGCTGGGTTGTCGGCGTCGAGGCAAAGCACAGCCTCATCACGGAGTACTTCGTGCACGATCGCCGCACGCGGCGTACGACGAAGCAAGCGATGCCGCAGCTCCCGGTGGGCCGGCCATTTTTTTCTCCCGACGGAAAAGAGCTGCTGTTTCCGAATCACACCGCGCAGCTTTTGCGCGTGCCCTTCGAAAATGGGGTGGGCGACTTCACGAAGTCCGTAACGGTTGGCCAGGCGATGGGGCCAATGCACTCGCTGCAGACCTACCAGTTCATGGCCACCCCGGGGCGCATATACCAGGGACGCACCGTGAATACGTTCGGCGGCATTCCCAGTGGCGATGGCGATCCGGCATTGCACCGATTCGATCTCAATACGAACACGCGCATCAAACTTAAGGTACGGGAGTACCTCGAGGATTTTTCGATTGCGAAGTGGGGCGTGGTGCCGGGCACCGATCACCTTTGGTTCTTATCTCCTCGCCTGCAACCCTTCACGCTGGGAAACAATGTAAAGCCTTCGTGGAACTTGCACGTCGTGGCGGTGGAAGACGACGGTACGATTCGGCCGGTGGTGCGTCCGCGCACGTGGTCGGAAGGCATTTTGCGGGATCTGGTTTGGCTCGACGACGGTAAGACGCCGGTGGTTCACGATCAGTACGGGCTGTGGCGCTGGTCCACGCTGCTGGACGCGCCAACGCAGATCTTCCCCCGGATCTTGGTGCAGGGACGGCTCGACACCGTTGCCCAAATCGCCTTACATCCTGACGGAAAGCGGGCTGCCTACCTGAATGTGCTCGGCAGTAACGGCGCGCGCATCGACTGGCTCGATCTCAAAACCGCCGAGGCGACCGAGGGGTTCGCCTTACCGCCCGACGCCATCTACCGCACGCTGAAGTTTTCGCCCGACGATGGCGCCCTGCTTCTCGGCGACAAAGATGGGAACTGGACCGTGGTCAATCACCGCGCGCGCTGATAACATACCGACGTTTTCCGACTACTAATTGAAAGGGCATCCATGTCACTCCGCACCCGGTTTTTTATCGGCTCGTGTTTAATTCTCATCTCCACCGCCGCCTGCACGCAGGGCGGAGGCAACGTCGAGCTGAAGACTGACGAGCAAAAGGTCAGCTACGCCATTGGCCAGCAAATTGGTCAGGGCATGAAGCAGCAAAAGCTCGACATCGACACCAAGGTTTTGGCGGCGTCGATCGACGACGTGCTCAAGGGCAATAAAGCGCGCCTCACTCCGGAAGAGATGCAGGGCGCCATGATGAAGCTGCAGGAAAAGATTCACGCGAAGTCGGCCGGCGAAGGCAAAGCCAACAAAGAACAGGCCGACAAGTTCTTGGCGGAGAATAAATCCAAAAAGGGCGTCACCACCACCAAGTCGGGTTTGCAGTACGAAGTGATGACCGAAGGTAAGGGCACCACGCCGAAGTCTACGGACACGGTTAAGGTGCACTACAAAGGCACGCTGCTCGACGGTACGGAGTTCGATAGCTCCATCAAGCGCGGACAGCCCGCGGTGTTTCCGGTAACCGGCGTAATCAAAGGCTGGACCGAAGCGTTGCAGCTGATGAAGGTTGGCTCCAAGTGGAAGCTCAGTATTCCGCCGGATCTGGCGTACGGCGACCAAGGCCGCCCCAGCATCCCGCCCAGCTCGCTGCTGCAGTTCGAGGTCGAGCTAATCGGAATTGAAAAGAGCAAGTAAGGTTTAACGGGGCTCCGGCGGCGATTCGTCCGCCGGGGCATCCGGCTTCGTAAACCAGTAAGCCCACGCAATTAACACCGGCTGTAGAAATACCCGCAGCCACGCCATCCAAGGCTCCACGGGTTGTCCCTTAAACGGCAGTCCATTCACCGCCATGTTGATGTTCGCCGGCAAAACCGCCACGAAAAGCGCTACCAGGCCCCACGCCGCGATTCGCCGCAGCCGTGGCACCAGTAGGCCCACTCCGCCCAGTATCTCGAAGAAGCCGCTGATATAGACGAGCTCCAGGTGCCAGGGCAGGTACGGCGGCATGATGTCGAGAAAACCTTGCGGGCTAGTAAAGTGCAGCACGCCCACCTGAATCATGAACAGGGCGAGCAGGTAACGAAGACCGACTTTTAGTAAGCGCATCACCGGATAGTAAGCCGGTTACTTGAGCCGCAGCAAACCAAAGGCGGACATGATTCGGCAAACGCCGTAGCCCAAATCCACCTCGCTCGCGCGGTGCGAGAACTTCGGCGAGTTCGGCTGATGGTGATGGTTGTTCTGGTAACCTTCGCCGAACACCAGCCACGCCACCGCGGAGTTGTTGCGCGAGTTATCGGGCGTTTCGAAGTTACGGTAGCCGTACTGGTGCGCGAGGGCGTTCACCATCCAGCCCTGCACGGGATGGCTCATGATGCCAACCCAGTAACACGCGGCCAGCAGCCACGCGCTGAACGTAAAGCCAATCGCTATCGCGACCACGGCGTGAATGACGTAAGGCAGGTACCAAAGCTGATTGCGGTTGGACCAGGTGACCGGAAAAGCGATGTCGCTCACTACCGACGTGTACTTCTTTTTGCCGCAGATGAGGCCGGTCAGCGTGCGCTCGTAAGAGTGGAGCTGATTGGGCAACACGGCCCAAATTCCCGAGCCTACGGGGCTGTGCGGGTCCTGGGGCGTGTCGGAGTAAAGATGGTGCATCCGGTGCATGCAGATCCAGGCTTTGGGATCGAGCCCCGTTACCCAGCTGCCGGTTCGGACTACGAACCGTTCCAGCCACGGGTGCATCTTGACCGATCGGTGGGCGAGCGCCCGATGGTAAAACACCGTGACGTAAAGAATGTTGACCATATAGGCCGCGACAAAAACTAGAGCGCAAAGCAGAAAGTAATTCACTTCACCTTTCGTAGATGTTTCATCCACGAAGTCGAGGCTCGCGTAGCTCCGATCGCAATGGCCAATATGGCCAGCACGAGTATGGGCACGGGAAGGGACTTCTCGTCTTCCGCATGAAACGAAATGGCGGCCATGGCCGCCAGGGTGGCAATCAATACCAAATAGGCGAGTCCAGACATGGGACGGCGTGTGTGAATAGTGCGACCCACGCGGTCTTGAATGTAACCCGAGCTATTTGCCATTAGGTCCCACCATGTCACAGGCACGACGTTATCACCACTTATTTGCAGGATACTGACTGAATACTGACGAAACTACGGGGCTTTAGCGTGGTGCGGCAGTTGCATCAAACTGATGCATGAAATTGTTTTTACTCGGTCTTTTTTTAGCCGCCGGCGCCCAAGCCGGGGAGTTTCGTTTGCAGTCATGGAAACAGCCGCCGAACTGGAAATGCCAGATGGTCGAAGGCGGCACCATGAACTGCCGCAGCAAAATTCCTGGCCAGTCGCAGGCCAAGATGACGCTGCGTTTGAAAAAGGCCCCGTCGGGGGCCACGCTGGCTACGTTTCGCCCCAGCGACTCGCGTAAGATTTTCTTTTCGCAAAACCATCCCATTCACGGCCGCAACTGGATGGACTCTCTTCACCAAGACGCCACCGGTAAAGGGCCGCTCGTGCGGGCCGCGCAAACGCTGGTAACGGTCGATCGCAAAAAAATGGCGTTCGAAGTCGTGGTGGAAGCGCCGGAAGAAACTTACCAGGCGATTGAGTCAGTGGTGAACCGCAGCATCTCGTCGATTCGACTGCCGCCCGGGCAATAGAAATTTCTTACTCTTTGGCCCACTGGGCGACCAACGAGTCGAGCTCGTCTAACGAGGCAAGGTAGCGAGTGTCGCGTCCGGGCATTACCGCGCGCAGGTGCGGCAGCATTCCCGCGCCGCCAATCCAAACGGCCGTCGACTTCGGCAACCCGCGATGCAGTTCGTTTAGGTACTGTAAGAAGGAGATCCGCCGTTCGGTCTCCGGCACGGGAGCGTTGCCTAAAATTACCAGCTCGGCCTTCACCGCTTTCGCCGCTAGGCAAAGGGCCTCCGCCGGAAGATTGGCTCCCAGAAAATGGCTCGGTACCCCGTGGTGAGAAAGCAGAGTGGCCGCCATGAGAATGCCAAACTCGTGCAGATCGTCTTCGGGGGTGGCGAGCACCACCCGCGAATTTTTTCTGGGGGCGAGCGGCACGGACCCGTAGCGAAGTGTCTGGTAAATTTGATCCCGCACCATCGCCGACAACGCGTGCTCGTGCGCTATCGACATCTCGTCCGCGGATACGCGGCCGCCCATCCAGCTCAGCACCTTGGCCAGCACCTCGAGCACGAATGCACGGGCGCCTAGCGACACGCGTTTTTGATCGAGCAAGCTCGACACCCGATTGATATCGAAACGGCGAAGGCTCGCCTCTAGCTCCGCGAGAAAACCCGTAAGGTCCGCCCCCTCCGGCTTAGTTTCCGGGGCCGGGCGACGGAGAAGCCGTCCCAGTTCGCCATCCGAAAGCTTCGCCACGGCGCCCACGGTATGGCCCAGATTCACCAGGTGAACGATCTTCTCCAGCCGCTCTAACTCGGCGGTGGAGTACTGGCGCTGTCCGGACTCCGTGCGGTGGGGTTCCACCGCGCCGTAACGGCTTTCCCAGGCCCGCAAAGTATGCGGCCCAATCCCCAGCCGCTTACATGCGGCCTTCACCGAAAAATAGGACGCAGGCTTGTTCTTCGGGGTTACCACCGCCCCTCACGCTAGCCAGTGGTGGCGGCTTTGTCTAACTTGGAGATCCGACTTAGTTAGACAATGTTAGTGCTCGTGGTCTCCGTGGCCCTGCTCGTTCAGCAGCAGCACCGACTTGAGCAGCTTGCGATCGGCATTTTCGCCGGCCACCGTGGTGGTGGATTCCGCCATGTCGTTGATCATTTTCGCCAGGCGCAGGCCGGCCAGCAGGAGCTGGCGTTTCACGATAACCTTGGCTTTACCGAAATACGCCTGGTCGAGCAGCGGGAGCTTCGTTTTGGAATTCACGCGAACGATCTTTTCGCCGGTCTTCTGATTCACGAGATCACAGTAAAGGCGATCTTCGGGCTTTTTCATGCCGGCCTCTTCACCGGGGTATACCTTTTGGTGCAAAGCTTGTGATTCGTTGTACCAAGCCGGAATCGGGGCCTTGGTGAGCTCCGCAATCTCACGCCTCTCGGCGGCGGAGGCCACTTCGTACTCGGCCAAAATCACGTCGGCCATTTCCTTGTAACCAAACCATTTGAAGAAACCGTTCTTGAGTTTCCAGTCGTGGGCGATGTAATCGTCGACCTTGCCGTCCCACACGGAGTGCAAATTGTTGTCGTAGGTCTTGGGCTCTTTCGTCGGAGTTTGCCAGTTCACGTTGCAGAAGTTGGCCCCGCGATCGGCGCCGTTGCCGATATGTAGCGGTTGGTGAACGTCGCCGACCACGTGTGCGAGATAGCGAAACAGTATCAATTTCTGATCGCGGTTCTTACTTCCAGAAATTTTTTCGGGCGCCTGGCTAATGATTACGTCGGCGTCTTTCTTCGCGCGATCTTTGGGGCGAACTTCTTCGGCCTTGGTTCCGTAAGGAATCTCGAAGAAATGATAAGGGGCGAAATCAAAACCGTGCGTTTCGTTTTTGTCGTTGTAGCGCACGTCGGAGCGGACGTGATCGGGGTAGGTGGAGGAGACGGCGATCGGCTCGGCCCCCACGATGTCGAATACGAAGGCCCGGCCTTTTTTCGTAAGGTGCCGCTCGGCAATTTCGCCAACGGTCGAATGCCCCTGATCGTCCCAGGCCAGCGCCGCGGACGAATGGATAAAGCCAATGGCCAAGGCGGCCGCCAGAATCGTGTTCATTTTGAGTCCCTCCCAGAGACAAACCAACTAACGCGTTGGGTTATATCGGATTTGCGAACCGCGCCGCAATGGGAGAAATATGCGGGCTAAGTTACTGAGGTCTTTACCTATTCGCTGCGGATTTGGCTTAGGGCCTCGCGGAAACGCGGGTTATCGAGTGAGACGGGGTCGAGGTACTCTTCCACGCGCGTTCGCGACCACCAGTTTCCGCTGGGATCACCGGGCTTGGTGAAGCGGTACTCGTACCATTCCATCCGCAAAAAACGCGGAGGCTTTTCGGGGAACGGATTCTTCGCCATCAAGCTCAGCGTGGCGCGGTCCCCTTCCAAGAGTTTGCCCGCCAGATTGAGCACCCAGGGATGTTCCCAGTAGGGCGACATCGCGGCGAACCACATTTGCCAATCGAGCTTGTAATAATAGGGAGCAATGAATGGCGGCGCCCGTTTCGGATCGCCGGGCTTGGCTTTGAAGTCGTACTCTTTCCAAACCGTATCGGCGTCGATCTTAGCGGAGCTGGTTCCCTCGATGACGACCTCGCGCCGTTCGGTGGTGATGCCGCCGAACATACCGTAGGTGTTCACGAGGTGAAACGGATCGTAGCTAGAGATCATCACCTGGCGGCTCGACAAAAGATTCTTCGCCGGCCGGTAACTCAAAGCTACGACGAGCGCGGTAAGCGCGTAGACCCCGTACTGGTGCGCGACGGGCGTAAGTAGCTCACCCTTGGTGACCAGCCCCGAGAGCCACGCCAAGGCGCGATCGTCGAAGCAGGGAATACAAAGCGCGATCGTGAAAAAGTTGAGCCACGCCAGATTGCCGCTCAGGATGATGAAGAGCTGAAACACGATGGTGATGAGCCCCGCCACCCAGGCCACGCGATTAGGAAAAAGAAATCCGAACGGCACCGCGATCTCGACGAAAAGGGTAAACGCCGTTTCAATTCGGTGAATGCCTTTGGGGAGGTGGTGAAGAGACCAGCTGAACGCGTTGGGCAGGGGCTGCGTCTCGTAGTGGTAGTCCATGCACGTGAGATTTCGCCAGCACTCGTCGCCGCGCCACTTGATCATGCCCGCCCCGAACATCAGCCGGAAAAGCAGCCAGCGGAAAAGCCAGATGACCAGCACCGGCGGCGCTACGTGCTGCGGCCCCAGAAAGATCGTGAGAAAACCGGCCTCGAGAAGCAGTAGCTCCCAGCCAAATCCGTAGAACTCGCCGCCCGCGTTTACGAACGACAGGTAGAGCACCCACAGCGCACTCCAGGTGACGAGCGACACGGCGAAGCCGAATTTCTCCGAGTAGCCGGAGAGGGCGAACAGCGCGAGCAGCGTTCCGGCCCAGGCGGCGGCCTGAAAGATCGCGTCGCTGCGGAAAAAGTGAAACAGGCCGGGAGAGTCCCAAAAGCCCCGGTCGCGAAAAACGTGATGCACCGGCGACAATCCCTTTTCGCCGGCCAGCGCGCAGAACTGATTCACCGCGATGAGAAATGCCACGAGGTAGCAAAAGGCCATCGCCCGCTGGAGCAGAAAGCGGGTCAGAAAATAGTCACCGGAATCCCAGGGCCACGCGAACATGGGGGGAGTCTACTGCCGAGCCGCGCGGTAGAAAATAAAAACCCCGGCTGTCTTGCGACGGCCGGGGCGGTTATCGTTTGGAATTAGTAGCCGAAGGAGATCAGGATGTCGTTGCCGGTGAGGGCGCCTTCGTTCTTCGGGTTGAAGATGTCGAGGTCGACGTTCTGGCCGTTCACCGAGTAGCTGTACTTTTGCTGTACGCCGTTGCCGATGTCTTTCCAGTTCTGTTTGCTGTTACGCACCGACCACGTGTTGGGCTTGTTCAGGATTGCGGCCCAACCGTACTTTTTTGAATCGAGATTGTAATACCCCATCATGAGGCAACGGCCCTGGGGGACGCTGAAGGCGTACCACTGGTCATCGAACCGATCCGTACTCGACCGAGTCTTGAGCGCGATGGCGGCCGCTTTGAGTGATTCGACATCACAACGCTCGGTCACCTTGAACCCGAAGATGACGCGGTCACCGCCCACGCGTACGAACGGCTGATTCGTATGGATCAGGTCTCCGCGGCTGTACTTGGGGTTAGCGGCGAAAACGGTGGAGGACATTAATACCGCGACGGCGATCAAAGATTTAAATGTGTTCATAAAATTCCCTTTCAGTTGTTTTTACCGGAGTGCAATTCCTGCGCCCTTAACCCTCTACGCGCAGGCGCTTGGCAAAAGGCTCACTTTTTTTGGTACAATTTTGAGATGCACCGCTTACTTTTCGCCCTCTTGGCCGTTTCCAGTTTCGGCAACACTCTGAAACCCGCTACAGCATTGCGTCTCGACGAAAGCGCCTTGATTGAGGCGATCAAAAAACAAAGAGCAAAAAGTGCCGACGGTAGCTGGTCGCCGGCCCTTTGCGAGCTGACGCGCGAGTGGGCCAAGGCGATGGCGAGCCGTTACAAAGTGAGTACCTCCCCCTCGGGGCACGACGGCTGGTCGGGCGTTCCCAACTCGCGTTCGGAACGGGCATTGAATGCCACGCAGGCCGCCGTGGCGAGCGAGGTGTTAGCCTCCACTTACGGGTTCGAAAAAGAGCTTTGGGAACACGCCAACTCCTGCGTGCTGGGCTGGCTCGAAAGCGGCAGCCATCGCCGCGAAGTCATGATGAAGCACGATCATTTTTGCTTCTCGATGGAAAAGGGCGGCGACGGAAAATACTACTGCGCCGGAATTTTCACGGACCAGCGGAAGTAAACGGCTGAGGCTGTTTCCTAGGGAGTTGGGGGCTGGGCGGATTGTCCCAAAGCCTTCACACAGTCCGGCGAGCCATCGAAGCCGGGGGCCAGTAGCCTGCTGATCTTTCGCAACATGGGGTCGTTCTTGCCTACGGTCTCTGCGGTAAGCGGCAGTTCGAGCGTTTGCTCGTTGTCCCCGACCCGAACGCGGGTGATGGTGGGCAGGTCGTTGTTCACGACTTCGAGCGTGAAGTCGGCGAACGGTTCCAGCTGCTTCAACGTTTGGGGCACGTCTTTGGCCACCTGCGCGATGTAGGCTGACGGAATTTCGCGCCCTTCGGTTTTGGCGCGATCGTGGACGCGCTTTTCCGCGATGGCCTCATCGGCTTTCAGCGCGAGAATGCCGATGCGGTACTGCGGGTACAACTTACGGATGCGATCGAACTCGCTTTTGTTCCACTCGTAGCTGCGTAGCGTTCCTTCCATGATGATCGGCTGGCCATTCTTTGCGGCCTGCTCGAACACCAGCTCCTGAATGAGCCCCACCTCCAGATGCACGAGGGTGCCCGCGTTGGTCGGTGAGAGCGTGCGAAACTTTTGGTACTCGGGCACCAGCTCGCGAATTTTGTCGGGGTCGATCCAGTTGAAGTCGGTGGCGGGCAGAATGTTCAAATCAACGAGCTTGCCGATGGTGGTCGACTTGCCGGAGCCAAAGCTTCCGGAGGTGAACAAAATCAAAGGCCTTTCCGTGGGGCTCGAGTTTCCCGCAATCTTCTTTACGATTTCGGCGTGAAGTTTTTTGCGCGACGGGATGAACTCGTACTTCCACTTGGCGTAGTTGTGCGCGTAGCGGCCAACCGTCTCGAACAGTTCGGGCTCGAGCGGGGCGTCTAGCTCGAGGGACGTCGGTGTCTTTTGCGTGGTGCGCAGGGTGAGTAAGTCGGGATGGGCCTCGCGGACCACCTGTAAGTTTTCAATAGCGTCGTCGAGCAGGGCTACCGGTTGAGTGCCCGGGTTGGCTTCGCGGTAGGCCTTGATCGTGTCGGACTTGAACTGCGCCGTGGTAATGCGTTCGTGCTTGGTGATGAGGGGGAACCGGCCGAGCCCTTCGGTGCTCAGCTTCTTCGTCGTAGCTTCCCGCGTGGTCTGATCACGGCCCGTCAAAAAGACGACGCGGGCGCCGGCGGCCTCCCATTTACCGATGGCGTCTTTCAGTGGCTCGTATACCCGATCGTGCTGAATGCTTTCCGCATGAAAGCGGCGCGAAAATTCGAACGCCATGATGTCGTTCTTCGCCGCCGTGAAGCTCTCGGCCGTAAGCCCCTTGGCTTTCAGCTGGCCCGCGATGGCGTCTTCGAGACCGGCGAAGGTAGTGAACTTATCCCAGTCGGCCCCGGCGAACAGCTGGGTCTGGTGGGTGCGATCGTAGGCTTCCATAATGAGCCGTACTCGGGCGGCTTCGGAGAAAAGCGTGGCGTCTAAGTCCACGAAGATGACGGGCTTAGCCCCCCTGTCCACCGCGGCTTTGATCTTGGCGTCGAGCGCGGGATTAGCCCCTAACCAAAGGGGGAGGCCCAGCGCCAAAAGGAGCAGAATTTGTCGCATCCGTGGATCGTAACGCATATAAGAGGGGCATGACGACAATTTCAGTGCGCGACATCGAGGCCGGAGACATTCCCCTCTTGAACGGTTACTGGCAGGGGCTTTCCGATGCGGATATTAAGCGCATGAGCATCGACCGCACGCAGCTGCCCACGCCGGAAGATTTTGCCGCTCGGGTAGGGAAGGTTGTCGGGACTCCAGTTAAGGATCGCGTTTCCGATCCTTTGATTTGGGTGCTGAACGGCAACGTGGCGGGCTTCACTACGCTGACCAACATCGAGCGCGGTAAGCAGGCTGAGATTCATCTCCACATCATCGATCCCAAGGTGCGGGGGCAGGGGCTGGGCACGCAGTGGTTTGCCCTCTCGCTCAAGCAGTATTTTCGCCGCCACGGACTGGAAAAGATCGTGTGTCAGCCCGCCTCGGCCAATCCGGGCCCCAATGGAATGATGCGGGCGCTGGGGATTAAGCCCGTGCGCACGTACGTCACTAAGCCATCGCCGATCTGTGTCGAACACGAGGTAACGCGGTACGAAATTTACGGGTTCGGCGTGCCTTCGGAAGACTTGGATGCGCTGACCAAGAGTTAGCGCGCTTCGCTGCCTTCTTTGCCTTCGTTCATCCGCTCGTTCGGGAGCACCGAGTCTTTTTCCCAGTCCCGGCTTTCGCCTACGGGGGCACCGGTAAAGTCGGCCACTCCCCCTTCGTCGGGGCCAAATCCCCCGGCGTCGGCCCGTCCGGTGGGGTCTTCCACTTCGACATCTTCGGTACCGGAAGAGTGGTTGGTCGGCCGTTCCGGCCCCATAAACGCCATGTCGCTCGGCGCGGTCGAAGTGGCGTCGTCGGTTCCCGCCCAGCCTCCGGCCATGATCGCATGCTCGTCCTCACCCGTAGCGGAGCCGAGCGTGTCGGCTAGCTTTGGAGTTTCCACCTCGCCGGGGGAACGGGAGTAGTCGTTCACCGGATCGCTCTCTTCCTCGCGAATCTGTTTCGGGCTATCGAGGGTAAGCGACGGGTCTTGGGGATTGTTATTGTTCATGGTGAGTCTCCTAACCCATGAAGCCGTGCAAAGCGCGCGCCGAAGTTCTCAGGCGAGAAACGAAACAAAGCGCGGTGCAGATGAACCAAAGCGATTCACGGTTGCCGCCATTCGGGAACGCAGCAATAGTGGCGGCATGAAAAACGTATTTTCTTCCGTGGTCACGTTGAAGGCGATTCAGGAACAGGCGGGCAACGAGTTTGCCGCCACCATTGGCCTGAAGTTCACGGAGCTGGGGCCGGACTATCTTTCGGGCAAGGTCGTCATCGACGATCGGCATTTGCGTCCCGGCGCCATCATGAACGGCGGCGTGTCGCTGGCGCTGATTGAGACCGTGGGCAGCGTGGCCGCGCGGTGCACGATTGCCGATCAACCCAAAAACACCCTGGGCATTCAGGTGAGCGCCAGCCATTTACAGATCGCCCGCCCGGGCGACGAGCTAACCGCCACGGCCCGCCCGGCACACGTGGGCCGCTCAACCCAGATCTGGGACGTCACGATTGTGAACCAGCTCGGCAAAATGGTAAGCACGGGACGGATCACGTTGCTAGTCGTCGACAAGAACTAACAAAAAAGGAGTCCCTCCCTTTTCGGATAACGACTGTTTACTGAAGTTAGTCGGGCTTGGTGGGACCGGCCAGCTCGCCCAGCCCGTGGCACACGGGTCGTGAGCCAGGCGCTAGGGGATCGGTCGGCGTGCGGTTCTGGACTTCGGTGGCCGTCAGGGTTTCGTACTTCACGGCGTACTTCTCCCCGATCTTAAACGTCAGAAAATCGTCTCCCGTCGGCGCAATGACGAGTGAACCGTCGGACAGGCGCTTGCCGATCGGGGTTTTTTCCCCAAGTTTGATCCGGAACGAGACGCGATCGGCGCCAATGGCGGTGGTTTCGAGATTGTTTCCTTCGAACGTAATTTGCGGCGCGCCGGCCCCTTTCGGGGCGTACGAGTTGTCGCCCCACACCACTTCGAAGTTATCACCGTACCTAAGCACCACCGGCACCTGGCCGAGCGGCGTGTGGCCGATGACCACGCGGCGAATGCCGGCCGCGACTAGTTTTTCAATCACCGCGGGGTCGGGCAGAAATGGGTTGTTACTCGCGTCGGCCGTTTTACTGTAAATGACGCTTTCGGGGTTTATCTTCATGCCCGGCGCCGGGCCGCCGTAGGCCGCAAGCTCGGCCGCGCGCGCGCCTGATTTCCACTGCCCGATCTCTTTCCGGTACCAGCCATTGAGCTGCTCGATCCAGGCGTCGACGTTCTCGACCCGCGGCGCTCCGGGCACGTGGCCCAAGCTTTCGGCCGAAAGCCCTCCGTGCACGAAAAGCGTATTGCCAATTCGGCGGGCCACCTGGCCTTGCTCGAGAAAACGCGTGAACTCCCCCTGCGGCCCGAAGTCGTTAAGGTAATGTTCCGCTACCGCCGCGTCCGTGATCGTCGCGGGTTCTATACCTTGGAGTAACGCCAACTCTTGGCGTCGATGCTCAAAAGCCCGCGCAGCATTCATCTTCGTGAAACCCTCCTGCAGCTGCTTCGCCTTGGCCGCCGGGTCGGCACCAACCCCCCCCTCCGCAATCTGAGTCACGAGCCGCACTTTATTCACGTCGCGGTTGCCGACGATGAAGGTTACACGTTCACCGCCTTCTTGCTTCAATCGCAGCAGCTCACGGACGATGCGGATGGAGCCGCTATCGCGATCGACGGCGTCTCCGCCGAACACGAACTGGGCCCCCGCCTTGAGGTGATACTTTCCGTCCGATCCCCGCTCGAAACTTTCGTTGCCGGCCAGAAACTCGATGAGTTTGTCGAAGTTTCCCTCGGGATCGGTGAAGTACGCCACCCTCGGCGTTCCGGAAGAAGGTTCGCCCGACAACGTCAGCGGCGCGAGGCAGAGCAAAAGGTGGAAGAGGCGTGACATGGGGGAGATGTTATCACTCTTGGTTAGGTATGGAATGTCTCGGACCTCGGTGACATAACGGCGCTGGCCCGCGACAATCGTTGCCGTGAAACGTCGTTTATCTCGTCTCTACGCAATCCTGGGAATTTTGCTCCTGCTTACCGGGGCCCAGCTGCACGCCATGTGGCCCGAGCACCCGGAGCTGGCGTGGTTGGCCGCGGTGCTGTGCTTCGCCGTGATGGTGCCGTGGCAGTTTGGTTACCGAATGGGGACTTTGCCCGTGGGCTCGTGGCGTTTATGGGCCGCCGCGTGGGCGGGCAATCTGATGCTGGGATACTGGGGGACGTTCCTCATGCTCAGCGCGCCGGCGGCAGTGATTTATCTTTTGCTGTGGCTTGCGGGATTCACGGGGCAGGTCACCTATGCGCAGCTAGGGCAGGTGGTGTTGGTGGCCTCTTCGCTCATCGCCACGATTGGCTGGTTGCAGGTTTGGTATGGCCCGGTCGTAAAGCGCGTGCGCGTAACGTTGCCCGAAAAAGCAAATGCGCTGGCGGGTCTCACGATCGCGCAGATTAGCGATCTGCACGTGGGCTCCACCATCGGCCGCGCCTACGTCGACAAAGTAGTGCGCCGAGTGATGGCGCTGAAACCCGACCTCATCGCCTTCACCGGCGATTTTGGCGATGGCCCGGCCGCGAAGCTAGAAAAAGAGTGGAAGCCGTTGGCCAATCTGACCGCACCGCTTGGCAAGTTCTACGTCACCGGAAATCACGAGTACTACTGGAACGGTGACGAGTGGGCGCAGGCCGCGCGCGACTGCGGCTTTACCGTACTGCTGAACGAGAACCGTATGGTTGACCGAGGCAACGCGCGGCTTACCGTGGCGGGCGTAACCGATCACGCCGCCGCGTACTTCAGCCCCGCTCAGCGGCGCAACGTCGAGCGGGCGATGGCCGGCGGAGAAGGGGCCAACTTCAAACTACTGCTCGCGCACCAGCCGGCGGGGTTCGAGCAAGCCGAAAGTAGCGGGTTTGATCTTCAACTGTCGGGCCACACGCACGGCGGCCAATTTTTCCCTTTCACTTTCTTCATGCCGTTCGCCCACACGTACCACCGTGGTCTAAACCGTATTGGTAAACTTCTTCTCTACATCAACGTAGGCACGGGCTATTGGGGCCCGCCGAATCGTTTCGGAGTGCCGTCGGAAATTAGCCTGCTCACGCTCGAGACGGCAGCCCATCCCCGAGCCTAAGATATTGAATTAGCTATGAAATATTAATCTTCGATTGTGAAGGTTCCCGCAAATTTCCTGCACGTATTTGGCATATTCTGTTACTCACTCAAGGAGAACTCATGCGCCCCATCCGTACGTTGGTTGTCGCCGGTGCGTTGCTTTCGGCCGTGTCGGCCCACGCCGCGAAGAAGCTTCCCGACCTGAAGCACATCGCTTCGACCGATGATTGTTTTTCTTCCTACTCCGAAACCGGCCAGCACTGCGAGCTGAGCTACTGTTTGAACACCGTGATGGGTGAGGGCGACCAGGCGAAGGTCGATAGTTTCGAAGGCTGCTCGTCGCGCACGTTGGCGAGCTTACCGACCGCTGAAGAGTCGCCGCGCAAGAAGTAACGGGCTCGCGCCCGAGCAACGTCTAGTGACAGCCCCTGGTTTCCGGTTTAAACCGGCGCTTAACTCAGGGGAAATTACGCTTTGGCGAATGCAGACGATATTCTCGACGTCGTGATCGTGGGCGCCGGCCTCTCGGGCATTGGCGCGGCATTTCATCTGCGCGACAAGAATCCGGAATGCCGCTACGCCATTCTCGAAGGACGGGCCGCCATGGGCGGCACTTGGGATCTTTTCCGTTATCCGGGAGTCCGGTCCGACTCGGACATGCACACGCTGGGCTACTCCTTTCGTCCGTGGAGCGACTCGCGCGCCATCGCCGATGGCCCCTCCATTCTTCGGTACATCAAAGAGACCGCGGCGGAGTACGATATCGAGCGCTACATTCACTACTCACAGAAACTCGTGGCGGCGGAGTGGTCGAGCCGGGACGCCGCGTGGACGCTTTCCATCGAGCGTGCGGACAGCGGTGAAAAGTTAACTCAACGGTGCCGGTTTTTGATTCTCGCCAGCGGCTACTACGACTTCGACCGCGGCTACACGCCCGACTACCCCGGGCTCGCCGACTTTCGCGGAGAGTTCGTGCATCCGCAAAAGTGGGGCGACGGCGTGAGCTACGCTGGGAAACGGGTTGTGGTCATCGGTAGCGGCGCTACCGCGGTCACGCTCGTGCCGGAGCTAGCCAAAACGGCCAAGCACGTCACCATGCTGCAGCGGTCGCCCAGCTACTATGCTTCGTTACCGTCGGTAGATCACGTAGCCACGGCGCTGAAGAAAATTTTCCCCTACCGCCTCGGCCACACGCTCGTGCGCTGGAAGAACATTTTGCTGGCGATGGCGCTGTTCTGGTTTTGTCGATTCTTTCCTCGCGCGGCGCGCCGGCTTTTGCTGTTCGGCGTGAAGCGGGAGTTAAAAGACGAAAGCGCCAGCCTCGATGACTTTAGTCCCCGTTACGATCCGTGGGACCAGCGGCTTTGTTTCGTTCCCGACGGTGATTTCTTCAGGGCCCTCAACGGGGGGACGGCCGAGGTCGTTACCGACACGGTCGACACCTTCACCGCGTCGGGGCTTCGCCTAAAGTCGGGTCGCACGCTCGACGCGGATCTGGTCGTGACGGCCACGGGACTCAAGCTCAAGTTCCTGGGCGGGGTCACGCTACGGATCGACGGCCTTGCGGTGAACATTCCCGATGTGATTCCTTACAAAGGGGCCATGCTGAGTGGCGTCCCCAATTTGGGGATGACGTTCGGCTATACGAATGCCTCGTGGACGCTCAAGTGCGACCTCATCAGCGAGTGGTTCGGTAAGCTCTGGCAGTACATGGGGGCGAACGGGTACGCCACGGTCACGCCGGACGCGAACCCGGACGTTGAGCGCGTACCGCTCATCGATTTTTCTTCGGGCTATTTCCAGAGAGCCCAAGACATTCTTCCCCGGCAAGGAACCAAGCCGCCCTGGAAGCTCAGCCAGAATTATTTCGCCGACCTCATCGCGTTTCGGGCCAGACCCTTGGCCGACACTGGCCTTAGGTTTTCGAAGCGCTGAGTAAACTGGTATCCTTATCGGCACATCCCGATGAGGCCACCATGACCTTGGACGCACTGGCTCTGCTGTCGCTGTCGCTACTGCTCGCAAAATTTCTCACCGGGGTCATCCCCCGATCGCTACGCATTCCCGCGAACGTGCTCGAGCTTCTAATGGGCGTGTTACTCGCCAACTGCGGTTTTGCCGCTTTCAAAGAACTTCCGGCGTCGCCCACCGTGGCCGTACTGGCGCTCATTGGGGGGACGTTGCTCGCGTTTCGCACGGGGCTCATGGCAAACGTGGCGGACGTTTTTGAGGCGAAGCTGGGTTTGTGGTTGGTACTAATCGCGACCGGAGGATCGTCGCTGGGACTTACCTATCTTTTGCGTAGCCACTTTCCAACGTCGGGGTCAGGAACGGTCTTCGTTCTCGCCGCCGTTTTCTCCGCCGTGAGCTTGGGCTTAATCGCCCACGGGGCTCGGCGGTACTCTCTGGCGGTTCGGTCGCTGACCCACCACATGCTCGCCCTCTCGCTGGTGGGCAATTTGTTGGCGCTATTCTACGGCTCCACGGGAAACGCGATCGTGAGCATCGAAGGGGCGGCCGTATCGCAGAAGATCGTAATTATTGGAGCCGAACTTTGCTTTTTCGTTCTGGGCATCTACTTTGCGCGCACGTTGCTGCTGCCCAAGGTCATTCGCGGTTTCTCGTTCATTGGTGTGGCGGGCACTATGAGTGTGCTACTCACTTCATTTGCGCTACTCGCCAACTGGGTGGCTACCGCTATGTCGCTCATTGGCATCGTCGGCGCTTTCGCGCTGGGGCTGTTACTCGACGAAGTCGTGTTTCATCCGGTGAAGCGTGAGCGGCCCGTACCGCTTGAAGCCTATCTAGATCCACTGCTCGATTTTCTCGTACCCATCTTTTTCGTAGTCATCGGGTTAAGCGTTGACCTGGCGGCTTTTTCGCAGCCCGGCGCCTATAAGCTTTTTGCGCTTTATCTTTTTATTGCGGTGGTCGTGAAGTTCGTTGCGGGCTGGAGCCTGCGTTCCCCCAGGCTCACTACGCCGGGACGCTGGCTGGTGATCTTCGCCATCCTTTCGCCCGGCGAGATTGGGTTGTACTTCGCGGGTCTCGCGCGGCCGCTCAACCTCTTGAACGGCGTGGAGTACTCGGTGCTTACCGCGAGCCTAGTCGTGCTGCTCATAGTTTCGTCGTTGCTGACTTCAATTTATGGAAACCAAACCAATCAAAAAGCGCTGGCGCCCGATGGAGTGGCTGAAACGGCTGCCGGTGGCGATTCGGCTCCTCATCGTATTGGGTCCTAGCCTTCTGTTGCTCGGTCTTTTCCTGGGCTTCATCGCGCAGGCGGATCACTTTGGAAAGTTAGGGCGCGAAGGCACGGGCCAGCTCACGGGGCTGCCCGCGGGGCCGGTGGGGTTCGTGGTAATCAGTGCGGGTATCGATCGCGAAATGGCCGCGCTCGCCGCGATGAAGCAGTGGGATTATCAGTTCCTGTTCATTGGCGGGGTGGAGCCGGGCTTTGACCTCGGTAAGGCGATTGCGGAAGTTTTCCCCAGCCCCGCCGATCAGCAGCGCGTGGCCGCCAAAACCTTATGGGATCAGGCCCCGCCCACTACTTTGGCCGTGGCCCAAGCGGGTATCGCCCAGTTTCGCACGCGCGGCATCAGCACGATGTACGTGGTGATCAATGACGTGTGGATGCCGCGCACGTTGGAGCAGTTCAGGGTCATGGCCGGCAAAGACATGACGATCCTGCCGTACAGCTCCCCGTGCCACCTCACGCCGTTTCGCATGAGCGGACAGAACACCGCCATCTACTGGTGGGAGTTCTGCAAGTACATGATCTGGCGGACGCTGGCCGTGGCCAAGTCGAGCTTCTAAGCCTTACTCGCCGTCGCTCTCGTAAAGGTCTTCGATCAAGGCCGCTTTGGCTTTCTTGTCGATGAAGCGATCCAGGTTGGCGTCGGCATAAATGCCGGCATCCATCCGGACCTTCTCCGAACAGTTCGTGCAGAACTTGGAAATGTTCTTCAGCAAGATCAGCGCCGAGCCGTAAGAGCCGAGCGGCGTTCTGTCGCAGGCGTGTTGCCCTTCGAGCTTTGCCCCCGTCAGCTTGCTGACGATGTCTTCGCCCTTTTCATTCTTGAAGGGCTTGGGGCACTGCGCGTGCATCCAGTTATTATTCTCGTCCTCGGTGTGACGCGACTCGTGGAAGAGGGTGCTCATCTTGGAGACCATCGGGCGATCCGCTTCCGTGTAATACTTCGTGAGCCAAATCTTGGAGCTGCCCAGCCACGGAATCACGCAGGCGACCGGCTTGCCGGAAGGGCTGCACTCGTGAAGTCCGATGCGGGTAACGCGCTTTTTGAACCAGTCGAGGTAGGTCTTACCGTCGAGGTCACCGAAGATCTCGGTGTGGAGCGCGGAGGCTTGGTCGCCCACGAAAGTTTCCATCAGCGCGAGGTCGTTGCTGACCTGCTGGCGTACTTTCTCCGGCACCTCTTCCCCAAATTCGTAACCAAAGGCCAATGACGATGCGCACGCGAGCGCGAGCAATAGCTTCATGATGAATCCCCCTCATTCGTTCATGCCACGCGCTCGCGCTGACCGACAAACCGGTCGTCCAGATGCCGTTAACGAAGCACATCGTTTAGTCTGAGTGCGTCATGTACGGCGGCGTGACTTTGAAATCGGCTTCACTAAAAATAGCGCCCATGAAACCTCTTTCGAACTTGGCCCGCGTTTCGTTCATCGTCTTATCCACCTGTGGTGCCATGGCGCACGCGGAACCGATAACCGAAGCGTCGGGAGTTTGCCGGGTGGGCGAATCTCTCATCATTGCGGGCGATGAAAACCCCGATTCGTTTTGGGTGATCGAGGATGGCAGTCAGAAGGCAAAACAGATCGAAGTTGCGGATGGTGACTGGGACGACATGGAAGACCTGAGCGCGGTAGACGATCGCCGGTTTTTCGCGATGACCTCTCACAGCCGCACCAAGAAGGGAAAGCGCAAGCCGGAACGCGAGCAGCTGCTGCTGATCTCCAAGGACGGGGCCGAGCTAGAAGTAAGTAAGCGCTGGTCGCTGCGCAAACCGATTCTGTCTGCGATCGAAGAATCGCTAGGTCAGTCGGTGGACATCGATACCGCCGAAGCGGCCTCGCCCGACGAAGGCGGCCTGAACATCGAGGGGGTGGCGTATCACGATGGGCAACTTTTTCTTGGGCTTCGATCCCCGCTTACGCAAGGGGGCGAGGCGATTGTGTTGAACATCACCAACGGCGGTGGACTTTTGAAAGGCGAGGCTCCGAAATTTGGTCGCGCGCTCACCTTGCCCTTGGGCAAGAAAGGCGTTCGCGGATTGAGCTCGCACAAGACCGCCCTGCTGATTCTCGCCGGCCCCTCCGACGACGTAGGCCAAAGTTTCGCGCTGTACAACTGGTCTCCCAGCACGAAAACCGCGAACTTGTTCGCGCTCGCCGGGTTCGACGAGCTGCTTCGCCCTGAAGGGGTCGCTGCGGAAAAACAGGGTACGTTCACTTTCGTACAAGATTTCGAAGACCCGACCCAGCAGGAGCCGGTCGTAAAGCTTCCCCGCTAGGCGTGGAATGGCACTGGTGTCGGCCGACGAGTCACCCTAAGCGGGCTAACTAGCCTGAACGGTTGGGGAACATTGCTTGCATTGCTTGCGACCGGGGTGGTCAGCAATGCAATTTCACAGCAAACTCTTCGTTCTGATTTCTGGGCTGTTTCTCTCGTTCGCCGCGCTCGGTGAACCGGGCAACGTACCCAACGAAGCTTTGCTTCGCGCCGAGCTACGAATTCAGGCCCAATCGATTCTCATCGAGTTCACCGAAGAGCTCGACCGCGAGATGAAGGCGACTGGTTCCGTCGCTGCCCCCAAAATGATCCGCATGTTTCAGCGCACTACCCGCCGCATTTTGCGGAAGTACGAGCGCACGACGAAAACGCCGGGACTAGCCGACCGTATGTGGGGATCGTTTGCGCACCTCGACTGGAACAAGGTCATCGGCATGGCCGATGGTTTCCGCAAGAAAGTGGGCGGTACTTTGAAAAAGCACGGCCCCTTGGCCGCGATCTCTTTCGCGCTCGGCACCACGGTGGAGTTGGTGATCGACTCCGCGCTCATCGTCGCCGGTATGCCGTATCTGATTCCCGTATCGCTTTGTACCCCCTACGAAACGGCGATCTTTGCTTCCACCAAAGCGGTGCAGGCCCAGATGAATCGAGCCCGCTTAGCCAAGTTGTATGGCGGCATGGACGAGATGGTAAAAGTCGAAACGGCGCAAAAGGCATTGCGGCAGGAGCTCCATCTGGGGGCGGCCGACGATCTGCTTCTGCCGGTCGTCGAACGGCGAAGTGACCTGACGGGCAGTCGAAAGAAGCTAGTCGCCATCAGCGAAACGGGAACGCTCCGCAAGGCCCTTAGCTTTTTCGGCGTGCGCGACAATCGTGTGACGCTGGCGCGAATGCACGAGTTTTTCAAAGAGAAGCTGCCGGCCTCGGTGCTGCCCGACGCCTTGGCGCGACAAACGGATATCTCTCCGCGGATTCAGACCGCCATGATGGTGTCGCACCTTTACCAGCACGCTAGCCCCGAGGTACTGGGGGCATTCGAAGCCAAGTTCGGCGAAAGTATTTTGAAGCGCGATGAGCTTCGCAAAAGTCACACCGCCAAAACTCTGGCGTGGCTAGAGGCCTTCGCTACGATTCGCACGGCGGAAGAACTGCGGAAGCAAATGGCCGCGATGCCGGTGGAAGAGGTAAGCGCCAAGACTTTGATGGGGCTGTGGACACGCATCTTGCTCCCACGCGTACTCGCTAACGTGGGAGACCTACAGTACCGCCACGCGAAGCAGTTACGCGATGCGGTCGAGCCCCTCAAGGCCGACGCCCTGCGATCGGAAGAGATGGCGGGCGAGTCTTGGAAACAGCGGCTTACCCAGTACGTCGACGTGGCGTTAGCCACCCCGGCTAAATCATGGTGCGGCGGCTTGGGCTGGCTCGCCCGTGGTCGCTAAAACGAGAAGGGTGTTTGGTTCATGCGTGGTTTTGGAAAATACTTGCTTCTCATTGCTGGCTTGATGATCTCGTTCGCCGCGAATGGCGAACCGGGTCAAGTGCGAGATGAAGGCCTATTGCGCGCCGAGCTTCGCGTGCAGGCCCAGTCAATTCTCATCGAGTTTTCCGAAGAGCTGGACGCCGAGCTGAAGCGAAATGGCTCGGTGGCTGCGCCCAAGATGATCAAGATGTTTCAGCGCACCACCCGCCGCATTCTGGCGAAGTACGAACGTACGACTAAACGGCCGGGACTCGCTAAACAGATGTGGCAGTCTTTCGCGATTCTCGACTGGCGAAAGGTAATTGGTCTAGCCGATTCTTTTCGTAAGAAGATTGGCACCACGCTAAAGCAGAATGGTCCGGTGGCGGCAGTCTCGGTGGCCCTGGGAATCACCGTGGAACTCGTGGTGGATAGCACGCTGGTCATCGTGGGAATGCCGTACCTCA
>JBGSST010000449.1:0-16033 GCA_041736915.1 Bdellovibrionota bacterium | reverse complement strand
CGACGGAAAGCGCCTAGGCGTGATAACCAACCACGCGGGCTCGCTTTTCGGAAACTTAACGTGGTACGACCTCGAAAAAAGCACCTGGACCCCGGACTTGCGCAAGATTCCGATCTATGCCCGGAACCGTATCGTGGTGTCACCGGACGGCAAGCGGCTCTTCTTCAAAGGGGATGGCCCTGAAGAGACGAAGTACATGTCACTGGAAGTGGATTGAGAACCTAGGGGCCGGCGCTTACAGCACCCGGGCCAGCAGACAGACGATCAAAAACGACAAACCGGCGGTCAGAACGGCGATGACCTCGGACGAGACGGTGGTGCTGCGGAATCGAGATGGGTTTTGCTGGTTCATATACCCTTTGTTGGTAGCAATTTTGATGCCCTATTCCGGCCAATTCTTAAGCTAAACATGAGGTTAGGGGGGCGCCGACTGGTCCCTCGGCGGGACTTGGTTCCGAAATGGTACCGCTAAGTGCCGGAATGATAGACTGTACCGATGCGGCCCCTTGCCCTGCTCGCCCTGGCCCTCCTGCACTCGGCCGCCTTCCCCGTGGACTTTTCGTGCTTCACGCCGCTGGCCGGGCTAGCAGCCGAGCTGAACGCCGAGTCCGAGCAGCTAATGCGGAGCACGTTCCGGCAGCTGTGGGGAGAGCTCGGGCTTCGCCACCTGGGACCCGAGGAGCTGAAACGGTTGGTCGCGGCGGAGGACCCCTTTCTGGAACGCGAAACGCCCCCGCAGCTCGACACGCTGAAAAAGCACCTTGGGAATTACAAGCGCATGATCGAGCGCAAGGGCTGGTACGGGGAGGCTACCCGCACCTTGCTTTTGGAAGAGCTGCGGAACCTAGCGGCGCCGCACGAAGCGGCCGAAAAAAGTGTCGCCGAGGCCGGCGGACTGAACACGCTGGCCACCTGGGAAGCGCCGGTTGGCAACGGTTTTTTCAGCCCCGATGGCCATTACTTTCTTAGCTCCGATTACGACAGCAGGACTTACCGTACTACTTTACGGCTCGTGGACGTCAAAACGGGAAAGGCCGCTTTGGTGCCGTGGCCGAATTCGTGGCGCCCCTACGGAATTCACTTCAGCCAGGATGGGAAATGGCTCATCACCCAAAACCACTCGACGGCCACTCTGCACGTGGCCCCCGTAGCGGGTGGCGAGATCGACTTCACTAAGGCCTTCGACGTCTCGTTTCCCCGCTGGAAGTGGTTCGGGGGTAAAGCGGCAGGCGCCGTGGTGAACCTCGTTCCCCTAGCCGATTCCAACCAAGTTTATGTGACATTGTCCTCGTCGGATCGCCCCTACCTAGTCGACCTGGCCAAAAAAACGGCGGCCTTCTCGGCCGAGAAGAGGACTTCTCACTTTATGGGCATGGGGGCCATCCCCGGCTCGTCCCGGATTTACTTCGCGGTTTGGGGCGGTGAAGGCGAAGCGGTCATCAAGACGGCGAAAGTTGGGGCCACGGGCAAGCTAGAGGATGTTCAAGAGCTGAGCCGCTGGGCCGAAGGCTTCGACGATGGGGATCCGCCGAGAATGGCCTGGTCTCGCGACGGCCAAACTGGCTTGGCAACGGCGGGGTTGAGCTCCGCGCTTCACGTGGTGGATAAAGCCGGCACCGAAACTTTTCACTGCCCGCAAGGACCAACGAAGGATCCGAACTACGTCGTGCACGCCTTCTTCTCGGCGGATAAAAAGCGCGTCGGCGTGGTCAGCGGAAACTACACCACCGGCAATCGCCTGCACTGGTACGATCGCGCCACCAAGACGTGGACGCCGGATCCCCGCGGCCTCACCATTCCCGCGGGATCAAACGTGGCGGTCAATCCGGCAGGCGACAAGCTCGTCTTTGGCGCACAGAATTCGCCGGCGAAGGTCCTTACACTGGAGCCCCGTTAAAAAAGAAACAGGTGAGCGCCAAAGTTCGCCAACAGAAAGCTCTGCTGGGGAAAAAGGTAAACGAGCTCGATGGAGAACAGCATGCGTCCAACTGGAAACGCCATCATCGCGCCGGCGAAGCCGAAGGTGCCGCGCAGAAGTGCCGGCTTGTCGATTGAATCGTCGATGGGACCCGCCACCAGCGCCCGTAGCTTGATGCCCATTACTGGCCCGATTGTGATGTTGGGATTCTCATTATGAAACTCGTAGCGGTAGCGCAGGGATATCGACGGATAGATGTCCCACTCGAACGCCAGGTCGGCCACGTGATTGCGGCCAAAGTATTGCCCGCCCCCAAAAAAGCCGCCCAGGCCTGAGTCCGCATTGATTCCCGAGCCCCGCAGCCGCGGCGAGATCAGCGTGATACCGGCGCGCAGGTACGTTTGGTCGAGAAAACCAACCGTCGTACTTTTGACGAGCAAACGATACTGCTCCCTCAGAACTTCGAGCTCGGCTTGCATCTCTTCGAGCTTGTCGGCGAGTTCCGCATCTTTTGCCTTTAGCTCGGCGGCGGTTTGCGTGGATAATGCATTGGCGGGCCGCCGGCGTTCCGCCCAGGCGGGTCCACTTACGAGTATGCCAACCAAACACATTATCGCCATCGCCCTGCTCTTCGCCATCGCCCACGGGGCGTGGGGCAAGACTAATTGCGCGACCGCACCCGAGACCGTGGCTAAACAGCAAAAAGAGGTCGATGCCCTGTATAAGCTGCGTGAAGAGATGATGACGGAGTTCGAAGGAGTTCTTCGTAAGGACATGCGGTCGGCCATGGAAGGCGAGAAAGAATCTGGACACCGTTCGACGGCCGTAAAGCTGGCGTTCGCGAAAAATCGTTTGAATAAAAAGATTGAGGCTAAGGAAAAAGAGCTCGCGGATTTCACCAAGGAGTATTGCAAGGGTTGCGCTCCGGACAAGAAGGCCAAAGACAAACTCGCTCAGTTTTGTGAGCTGTGCGAAGACCCCAGCCGTTGCCCCGAAGACCAGACGGACTAAATACGATTACCGCTCGTTAGCGGCCCGGGAATAAGGGGACGACGACTTGAGCGTATCGATCATCTCGTTGAAAAGGTCTTGAACCTCTTGGAACTCGTCGCCCTTGCGCAGCTTGAGTCGGGCGTCGCGGCCGTTCACGATCTCGGCCATGGTGCGCTTCATCGCGTACACGGCTCCGCCCACGCGGTGGGAGAAGAGCACACCGAGTACGGCCACCGCCAATAGGTGGAGGGTGAAAACGGAGACGAGGACCCCGACCAAGATTCGCAGCTCGCGGTAGAGCACGTTGGTCACGTCGGGCTCGAGGCCGGCGTACTTCACCAAGATCCGGTAATTTTCCCCGAGGAAGTAGTAGAGAATCGCGCAAATCAGCGCCATCTGGACGAAGGATCCCAGAACTAGGACACGGATGAAGCGAAACTGAAATTTCGGTTCAGGAATGTAGTTTGTGGTTTTCCGTCGATTTTCCATTTGCCTTAATTGTAACCGGCCCGCATCGCGGGCGCCGAAAAAAAATAGGTCTAGGCAACTTGAACCTGGCCGCTTAGATTGCGCCCATGGTCACGATTGGAATGAATTATCAGGTAATCCCCGGCAAAGAGGGGGTCTTTGAACGGGCCTTTGAATCGGTATTGACGGTGATGAAAGACTCGCCGGGTCATACCAAGTCCTTTCTCTATAAGGACGTCTTCAACGGCAGCAGCTATCTGATTGTGTCGGAGTGGAACGACCAGCAAGCTTTTACGGATTTCACGAAGTCCGAGGGCTTTAAGAAAGTGACGAACTGGGGCAAAGAGCAGATCCTGGCCGGCCGTCCGAGCCACCAGGTCTACCAGAACGTTTAACGTCGGCCCCCGCCCCTCACTCAGCACAATGACCTTTCTCTGCCTTCAAGCGAGCACGGTATGGGAACGTTATGGAGGCATCGAGTCGTACCTCGACGATCTCCTGACCGTTTCCCAAGATCCGGAGTGTCCGGCGCAGGGTGTGTCGGTAGCGCTCACTAGCAAAGCCGTGACCGCTTCGGGCCGTTACCCGATCACATTCGTGAAAAAACAGCTACCGGGGCTACTGAGAAAACTCGAGAACCGGTACTCCCCGTTTCTTTTTCAGACCGCCCTGGCCGTGGCGCGCGAGCGAAAACCTGACTTCATTCTCTGCGGTCACGTGGCCCTGGGACCGCTGGCCTACGCTCTGGGGCGCAAGCTGGATATCCCCGTTACCACCGTGGTGTACGGCATCGAAGCCTGGGGCAACCTTCCCCCGCAGGATGAGCTGGCGCTCAAAGCGTCGCATAAATTAATTTCCATCTCGGAGTGGACCAAGTCACGGCTCGTGGCGCGCGGGTATGAGGCCTCTCGCATTTCGATTGTGGCGCCAACCATTCCCGCCGGGGCCCTCGACTGGCCGAAACGTCAGGCCTCGTCCGTAGGACCACTCACGTTGCTTACCGTTTCGCGGTTGGACGCGAGCGAACGGTACAAGGGACACGATCACGTTCTGCAAGCGATCGCCAAGGCGCGCAAACAGAAGCCCTCATTGAACCTTCGCTACGTCATTCAGGGCGAGGGCAATGACTGCGGCTACCTCGAAAAAATCGTAAGGCACGAACGCTTGAATGACCTCGTAGAGTTCTTACCCGCCGTCGAACGGCGCGAGGAGCTGGGGCAGCTCTATTCCAAAGCCGACGTTTTCATCATGCCCTCGCGGTACGGCTTTTGGGGTGGACGTTGGCGGGGTGAAGGGTTTGGCATCGTCTACACGGAGGCCGCGGCCTGCGAGGTGCCATCGATCGCTTACGACTGCGGCGGGGCGACCGACGTGATCGTGAAAGACAAAACCGGCTGGTTACTTCATCCCGATCACGTACAGGGAATGGCGGACCTCATCCTCGAGCTAGAGGCTCGCCGCGAAAAGATCACCGAGTACGGGGTGAACGCCCGTCAGCACGTGCTCGCCCGGTTCTCGCGGGACGCGATGAAAAAATCGCTAACGAAAGCGTTTTCCACTTAAGCGGTGGGGAACGTGGCCCAGGCGCCAATGCCCCGAACCTTGCCGCGGTTGAGCGGTACTTCGGAAACGCGCGCGGAAACTACGTGCCGTAACGCCGACGGCAGCAGGCCCGAGTTGAGTGTGCGGAGCTTTACCTGGGGTTCGCCGTCCTTGAAGAAATCACGCCAGTGCTCTTTGGTAGCCGGGTGGCCTTCGAGGTGCAGAACGTCGCGCAGAGAAATTTTCGAGCAGCGGTAGATCCAGTGGTTCCACCAGCGATTGAGCTGCATCGCTTTCTTGTCGGTAACCTCTTGGGGTTTGAACAACGTGAGGCCGCCCTTGTCTTCCTCTTCCCACGGTTTCGTGTCGACGAGTAACTTCCCTAATGCCCCCGCAAAGGCGTCTTTAGAGGTGGAGCCCGAGCCAAAGGAGAACAGTGGCTTCTCGTCTACGCGCGTGCGCGAGAGTGCCGCCACGCCGACGACCCAGCTCGGCATCGAGTTGGGATAAAACAGCAGGTGCAAATCATAGCGATGAAGCAAGAAAAACGGCACGTGATCGCGTAGCCAGCTGTTGGCGCCTACGACCAGTAGCGGGGTCTTCATGGTGGCCGCGTAACGCTGAAGCACACGTTTTTTTGCCAGCTCGTGCAAGGCGTTCACTACGGCGGCGTCATGGTTCGCGCCGGAGCCAATCCCTTCGAGCTCGTTCTCGGAATTGCCCTCACTGAAGCCCTGCAGATGTTCACCCGACTGAAGAATTTCGCACTCGTTCACCATGTCGGAGTGGCCACCACTCGTAGCGGCGGAACGACGGAGCCACTCTTCAAAAGCGTTGTAACGAGCGTCCTCGCGCTCGGGGGCTACGCCGTAAGCTTCAATCGTGCCCGCCTTGCCCGCTTCGGCCCCCCACGGATTTCCCACGGCCCGCGCGAGCCACAGATTTCCCTGGGGCAAAGAGTAGCGTGAGCAAACGAGCTCGGTAATCGGCGAGAAAGCAAAGTGCGTGTTCTTTCCCATCGCCATCGGCGCCAGGTACTTTTCCTTCGCGCAGGTGCACTTGGGATGGGGGCACACGACGCCGTCTAACGGAGTGGAGCTGCCGTCATTTTGAATTTCGTAATAGCTGTGGGGAGAGTTCCCGAGCAGCAGCTCACCCAAGAGCTCGCGCCGGATTTTCAGCTCGGAGAGATCGGCCTTCTCGTGAAATACATTTCGATCCGACAGCCAGCCCGAAACGCAATTGGCGCACGGCGATCCCTCGTTCGGCTCGAAGGCGAGACCCAAAAGAAAACCTCCGCGAATGCGGAACAAGAACGGGTAAAGCGCGTAAGGCTTGCGATTCACTGAAAAATTCCTTTGGTTTTTTTTGCCGAAAAGGGGAAGTGGGCGCATTATAGGGAAGCCGACTACCCGTAACAAGGTGCAATAATTGTCACCACTTACGCGAGTGTTCCCATGACAAAAAACGGTACTTTTTTTCTCTTCCTCTTCTGTCTTTTAGGCTCAACCGCCTCCGCGGCTACGTTAAAAGAGGCTTACCAGAGTGCCATCGCAAAAAATGAAACGATGGGAATTCGCCGCGCCGAGGTGGTGCAAAGCGAAGAAAGACTTAGCCAAGGGTGGGCCGCGGTGCTGCCGCAGGTGAACTTTCTGGCCAACTACTTGAGGCAGGATCGGGGCTCGGGCGCGGTTTCGGCGTTTACCCGAGAAGACCAGGGAACGGCCCGTTTCAACCTGACCCAGCCACTTTTTCGTGGCTTTGGCGACTGGTGGGAGCTCAAGTCACGCCGGGCCCAGATTCGCGCGCAGGAGCAAACGGAACGTCAGTCGCGGCTCGACTTGATGGCGGGGGTGGCCGACGCTTACTACAACGTGCTGCTGGCCGAGGCCGACGCCAAGGTACTCGACGATCAGCTGGCCCTCACCGACAAGCGGGTGGACGAGCTGAAGGGCCGCGTGAAGATCGGCCGATCGCGCCGGGGCGAGCTGCTTTCGGCCGAGGCGCAAAAAGCTTCGGTGCTCGCCCAGCGCGAGCAAGCGCGGCTAGCCATCACCTCCGCGCGGCAAACCTTTTCGAATCTGACCCGCCTCGCGGCGGAGACCCCGTTGACCGACATCGCCACTGGCGATCACGCTGCGGCCAGCCAGCTCGACGACAAGGGGATCAACGACGCTATTGAGAGCCGGCCCGACGTGATCGCGGCGCGCGAGCGAGTGACGTCGGCCGAAGAATCTATTCCGGTGGTGTCGTCGCAGCATTTTCCGTCACTCGATCTCGGGGCGAACTACTACTTAAAGCGCACCGGCATTTTGGAGACGAGCAAGTGGGACATTGGGCTCAACCTGTCGATTCCCCTCTTCCGCGGTGGCGGTATCGTGGCGCAGACGCGCGAAGCCGCCGAACGCAGCAAAGCCACGACGCTGGCGCTTTCGCAGCTGCGTGAAGAGGCTCGACGTCAGATCACCACCTGGCACGCCACTTACGTACAAAACATCGCGCAGCTCAAAGCCTTCGACGAAGCCTTGAAGCTTTCCGAGGCCAACTACCAAGAGCAAACGAAAGACTTCCGCAACGGCCTGGTGAATAACCTCGAGGTGCTCACGGCGCTGAACACGCTGCAGGACGTGCGCCGCAACCGCTACCGCCTCCACTACCAAACCGAGATCGCCCGCTACCGGCTCATGGCCGCCGTCGGACGCGAAGAGGTCAACTAAGCGGGGAGTTTGCCCGTTTTTACGTACCAGTCGCGCGTGAGCTGCAGCGTTTTGGTGAGCTCTTCACGGGGCTTCCAGCGGAACCCCTTGGCGAAGTTATCAGCGGAGACTACCCAGCGCTCGGGCCAGATCTCGCGTACACGATCGGCGGTGAGGTTTGGGATCTCGTTGCGCCACTTGGGGACGCGTTCGACCACCTCGGAAACTCCGCGCAGTACCACGTGCGGAATCTTGAGCATGAAGCCACGACGCTTTTGGGCTTCTCCACACAACGTGATGAGATTCACGTCGCTCACCGGCTCGTCCGACGCCACGAAGAACGCCTTGCCCGCCAGCCCATCCCACGACGGCGCCTTTAGCGCGGTGAGGATGGCGTCCACCAGATCGCTTACCGCGAGGTAGCTAAAAAACTTAGGGGCGTTGCCGGGCTTCACGCGAAGGGGAAGCCGCGCCATCTTGAACAACGGCAAGGTCGCCTGATCGCGCGGGCCAAAGATCATCGGCGGACGCAGGAAAAGATACGGACGCTCGGCCAAGCGCGCACCAAACTCGGCCTTTACCTTTCGTTCCATCTCGAGCTTGCTCTCGCCATACCACGTGACCGGCGCTTCGGTGTGGTCTTCGTTGCGGCAGCTGCCGTCGGCGCACGGACCGGCCGCGGCCTGCGACGACAAGATGACGGTGCGGGAATTTGGCGAAAGTGGAATCGTCCGCAACAGCGTTAACGTACCATCGACGTTCGTTTTGTAATACTCGTCTTTGGTGGAGGCGAAGATGGTGCCCGCGGAATGCACGACGTGATCGATCGCGGGAAGCTGGGAAAAATCCCAGTTCGGCGCGGACAACTCCACCGGCTTCACGCGTGAAGGGATCTCTTCGAAACCGTCCCCCTGCAGCTGAGCCCGAAACTTGTCGGCACTGCGCACCGGCACGTAGATGGCGTCGTAGCTGGCCTCTTCGAGAAGCTTCAGCAGTAAATTTCGTCCGACGAATCCGGTAACCCCGGTAAGCAGTAAGTTCATGAGCGTACTCCCGGCGTCCGTTATTGCATGGCGGTGGGCTTTTCGTACAGGCGGTAGGTCTTGTATTTTTCGGCGCCCATCACGGTGATGCCCTTAATGATCTCTTCGTTATTCTCTTCGACCCACGACAGCTCGCCGCCCTTGTAGCGTTTGCCGCCGGTGAGCAGCGTCTCCGCGTAGAATAGAGCCGACACTCCCTTGCCCCGGAACTCGGGTGCCACGCCCAGCACCGCTAAACGCGCCTCGCTCGGCCGTCCGGTGAGTAGCTGCCATAGAAACTTCACGGGCCGCAGAGCATTGGGCCATTTGCGGGCGTTCCACATGAACTCGTTGATGTTGGGAATGCACATGCAAAATGCGACGGGAAGACCGTCTTTTTCCGCGATCAGTACGAGCGACGGGTCGAGAATGGCCTTTAGGTCTTTGGCCGCGTACTGCAAATCTTCGAGAGTAATGGGCACGAACCCCCAGTTACGATCCAGCGTCCGATTGTAGAGCACGTGGATGATCTTGATCTCTTCGTCGAGCTTTGCCTTATTGATCTGGCGCATCGTGACGCCCGTGGTGCGCTTTACGCGCTCGCAAACCTTCATGATCCGCGCGGCCGGCGTGACGTCGCGCCGGATGTAGAAGGCAAAGAGGTTGCGGGCGGGATTGAGGCCAATCTTCTCGTACACCGTCTCGTAGTAGCGAGGGTTGTACGGCATCATCACCATCGGTATTTTGTCGAAGCCGTCGACCAGCAATCCGCACTCGTCGTTGACGGTGGGGTTGTAGGGGCCGCGCATTTGGGTGAGGCCTTCGGCGACCAGCGCCTTCTGCGCCGTCTTCAAAAGCTCCGCCGCTACGTCGGTCTCGTTAATGAAATCGAAGAAGCCGAAAAAGCCGAGCTTATCTTTGTAATGCTCGTTGTGGGCGTGGTTCACTACCGCACAGATGCGCCCTACCGGTTTGCCATCGCGGTACGCGATGAACGGCATGAGCTTGCCGTGCCGCTGGTAAGGCGACTGAGGCGAGAACATCTTGGTGATACTTCCCGGAAAGGGAGGGACGAAGTTCGGGTCTTTACTGTGCAAGAACTCCGGAGTCCTCTCGAACAGCCGCATCTCGGCCTTCGTTCGGCACGGTGAAATCGTAACCACTGGAACCCTTCCTTTTTTCGCCCGTGTAAGCAGTGTCGTCGAAAATGCCCAGCTCTTTGCCGATGCGGCCGCACGTCTCGAGCACGTAGTCGAGCTCTTCGTCCGTGTGGGTCGCCATGTAGCTCGTACGGACGATCGCTTCGCCGTAACGAACCGCCGGGAAAACCGCCGGGGTCGTGAAAATTCCCGCTTCGAACAACTTCTGGCTGAACACGAAGGCCTTCATCTCACTGCCGATGAGCAGCGGGATGATCGGGCTCGCGGTGGTGCCGATCTTGAAGCCGAGCGATTTGAAACCTTCCTGCATCTTCTTGGCGTTCTTCCACAGATCCGCCATGCGTTCCGGCTCCTGCTGCAAAATCTGCAGAGCCGCCAGCACGCCGCCCGCTACCCCCGGCGCCAGGGCCGCGGTGAACATGAAGCAACGCGCTTTGTGCTTTAAGTACTCGATGACGTACTTGGGACCGGCAATGTAGCCGCCCATGGAACCCAACGACTTGGAGAAAGTCCCCATCACGAGATCGATCTCGTTGTTCAAACCAAAGTGGTGGACCACACCTTCACCACGGGGCCCGAAGACACCCAAGCTGTGGGCTTCGTCCACGTAAATCCGCGCACCGAACTCTTTCGCGACGGCATTCATCGCGGGAAGATCGACCAGGTCACCCGACATGCTGAACACGCCGTCCAGGATCACGAGCTTGCCACCTTCGGCGGGGAGCCGCGACAAACGGCGGCGCAGAGCGTCCGGGCTGTTGTGCGCGAACGGAACCGTCTTGGCGGCCGAGAAACGGCAGCCGTCCAGAATGCTGGCGTGGTTCTCGCGATCGCAAAGGATGTAGTCGTCGCCTTCCAGCAACGTGGCGAGCACGCCCTGGTTCACGAAGAAACCGGTGGAGAAAACGATGACGGCTTCTTTTTGGGTGAAGGTGGCAATCTCTTCTTCGAGTTGCTCGTGGATCTTCATCGTGCCGTTCAAAAAGCGGGATCCGGTGCAGCCGGCGCCGTACTTGCGGATGGCCGCCTGGGAGGCTTCCAAAACGCGCTCATCGTGGGCAAGCCCCAGGTAGTTGTTCGAGCCGATCATGATCTTGCGGCGTCCGCCGACCACGACCTGGTTCTCGTAAATGCCTTCAATGCTGCGGAAATAGGGATACAGCCCCATGTCTTTCACGTTCTGGGCTTCCGTGAATTCGGCGCATTTCGTAAAAACGTCTTTGTGACCGTCTTTCATTCTCTAACCAGTCCTCTCAGGGCTTGAAGTATATCTTCCACGCTAGCATGAATCCGGGAAAAACACAGTCAATTCAAGTGCTTAGTGAATGTCGTTCTTTTTATGAACGCCATTCACTTTTTGAATTGGCATTTAAAGTTCGCTCACGGATAACGGACGCTTCTAACATAAAGCCGTTAACCAGATCCAATTTTTTGCTTTAGACCTATGGGAATAAAAGAACGAAAAGAGCGGGAAAAACAACGGCGTACGACGGATATCCTTGAAGCCGCGCAGGCGGTCTTTGAAAGCCAGGGCGTACTCAACAGCACCCTGCAGGACGTGGCCAAGTCCGCGGAGATCTCCGTGGGGCTGATCTACCGGTATTTCGAGTCCAAAGAAGATATCTTTGCCGCGTTAGCCCTTAAAGGGGCCGAACAATTCGACACGGAGCTGAAAGAGATTTTCAAAAAGGCGGGGGCTCCGGGGCGTAAGCGCCGGTCGTCGGCCGACGTGCTGACGGAGATCGCCGAACGGTTCTTCGTCTTCTACTATCCCTACGGCGACTACTTCGACATGCTGCTCTACTCGTACAAGGGTTTGAACAAGAAGGTGAAGGTTCAGGGCACCACGGTGACCAAGCTGATGAGCGTCACCCTCGGCAGCCTCGATCAGCTGAAGGAGTTCGTCCAGGCGTCGCCGGAGTTCAAAGCCAAGGACGAGGACGAGGCGCTGCGCGCTACGTTTCTGTTGTGGGGTTTGCTACTCGGCCTGCAGAAACTTTTCGACAGCAGCGGCCGCGGCCATCTATTTGCCTTCGGCCAGCCGGAGTTTATCCGCGACATGATCCACCAGATCTTCCGCGGCATCGGTAAAGAACCCGCTTCGGCCAAAGCCACTAAGGTGAAGCCAAAACTTCGTAGCCCGGAATCCGCGGAGTCGCGCCATTAAACCGGCGTTCCCTTTTGACCCGCGCATGATTGACGCGGTCTTCACCGACCTCGATGACACGCTGACGCTGCACGGGCAGCTCCCCTCGGTGGCACTCGCGGCGCTCGAGGATTTGAAAAAGGCCGGCAAACCAGTGGGTATCGTGTCGGGCTGTTCTTACGGCTGGGGCGCCACGTTAATTCGCCTGCTGCCGGTGGACTTATTCATCGTCGAGAATGGCGCGGCCTACTTCACGAAAGACCCGTCGCAAAAAAACTCGCCTATCCACGTGACTCACCTGGGTCATGCGGAGACGCGCTCGGAGCTACTCGCCGATTTCGCGAAGCTCGCTCGGGAATTTCCGGAGCTTCACTTGGCGCAGGACGACTATCTGCGTCGCTTCGATTGCGCGATCGATATCGGGCAAGAGCGCACGGTGGATCCAAAAACGGTGCAGGCGGTGCTGGAACGGCTGCGCGCGCTTCCCGGCATTCAGGCTCGACCCAGTTCCATCCATATCAATTTTTGGAAAGGCACTTTTTCCAAAGCGTCGACGCTGGAAAAATGGGCCCGCACGAAAAATATTTCTCGCGACCGCGCGATCTACGTTGGCGACTCGCTGAACGATGAGCCGCTTTTCGCGGAATTTAAAATGAGTGCCGGGGTAGCCAACGTGAGAAAGCATCTCCAAGCTATGAAAACACCACCCGCGTGGATCCTTGAGGGTGAAGGCGGAGAAGGTTTTGCCGAACTCACGCGCTTGATTTGTCGACGATAGAAATAAAATCCTAATTTTTCTCGCGCCACGCCAAATATTTTATATTTTCGGGTGGTTAGGAATTTGATATGACCTCATCTTCATTAAGAAGCTTCACCAGTAACAACAACTAAGCAGTCTACGGCAACGGGGTCGATCCGGAATGGCAACTAGGCGTAGTGAGATTAAGGTAATCACTGGCGGTAACCAGATGTCCCTCATTAGGGACACTGAGGAAGTACTGAAGTTTTTGGAGTTCGCCGCGCGTAAAGGCATTTTGAACGAGACCGGCATTCAGCACCGTCTCACCGCGGCCCACAATCTTTTTGCGATGCTTAACGAGGACGAAGACAGCCTCGATTTCATTTTGCAGAACCTCGACGTGCTCGTGAATCGCTTTCGGAATAAGAATCCGAACGTTCAGGCATCGACGCTGAAGGTCTATAAGTCGCGCGTCAAAAGCTCGATTGAAGATTTTCGCGCGTGGAGCGCCGATCCGTTTGCGTGGGAACGCACGGTAACGGACAAAGCGAAAGCCATGGCGTTGGAAAACCGCAAAGAAAAGCGGGCCCAGAAAAAGGCGTCGGCCAAAAAAGAATCGGTAGTCGTGGCTTCGGCCGTGGCGCCGGAGTCGACGGTCGCCGAAACGGAAAACGTACCGGTGCACATCCCGAACGCTACCGTGCGGCGCGTGTCGTTTCCGATTCGTCCCGATTTCAACATCGACATTTTTCTGCCGACGGAAGGCATTACGCAGAAGGAACTAAACCGTTTGGGGATGTTCTTGTATCCGTACTGCCAGGACCTGGATACCGATCAACTTCGCTGGCCTACCTGAGGGTTTGAACCGGTTGGTAGTAGATTGTCCGGGGGCGAGGGGGGCAAGCCAACCCTCGGCTAATGCCTCGGCGGGGGCACTTGCTTGGGATTCGCACCGGGGCCTGCGGAGGCTTTCGGGTTGGCTTGCCCCCCTCGCCCCCTCGTGATTGGCTTCGAAACGGGTCTCGGAAAGGAAGAGCGAAAAATTCGTCCCAATATTGGCAAAACGGCACAGGGACCTTTTTTTTCGACCTATCTTTTGCCGCGTTCCTAGTGAAGGAATTGTTCGATGTCGGAGGCGATTAGGTACTTGGCGCCTAGGAAATCGGGGCAGGCTGCGAAGGCTTGGGTGAAATCTTCGATGAGGAGGCGCCAGTTTTTTTGGACTTGGCCCATCTTGGCTTTGCGTGGTGGGGGTTTTTCTTCGTTTAGGGCGGCGTCGGCCGGGACGGCTTCGAAGAGGTAGTCGTTGAGTTTGTCTTGGCGGCCGACGTAGAAGCTTCCCCCTTGCTCCCGGGTGGCTTCCTTTAGAAACATTTCCTCTAAATATTGGCCGATAGGCACGATGCGGGGTTCGATGCCGAAGTCGAAGTCGTAGACGTTGCCCTGGTCGTCGAGCACGAAGGCGTGGTGGTACCAGTTGGCCTCATCCACCGCGGGCTTGTTGAAGCGAGAGCCGCGGGTGTGTTCGGCGTTGACCATGCCAAATACGCTGAAGCCTTTATTCTCGACGTGCACGATGTGGAACCCTTCGGCCGACCCACGGAGCTTGGCGATCGCTTTCACGAAATTAAGCGCGTTCAGTCCGCAATAGCGCGGCCGGTATTGTTCGCGGAAGTGAGTCTCGAATAGGTCCGAAATAGGGTCCGCGTGGGCCATTCCCGAAGGGATCGCTAGCGCCAGCACGAGACAAAGAAAAAGGACGGGCAACTTCATGCCCGTCCTTAAATCACGAAATGCTTAGAAACGGAAACCGAAGCCGCCCATGAGCGAAACCTGGCCGGCTTTGCTGGCCGTTCCGTAAATGAAGCTCGGCGAAAAGCTCAAATTCCACACGCCCCAGATGGGGATATCGATGTTGGCGTTCACGCCCAAGGCACCGGACGTTTGCGACGCGGTGATCGTCGACGACGCTACGCTCGTTTCCTGGCTAAGGATCTGCGCTCCGAGGATGGCGCCGAAGCTAAAGCGGGCCGCCCCCTTACGCACGACGTACTTTGGGTTCAGCGCGAAATGAATGAGCTTGGAATCAGGCAAGGGAGAAGATGCCTCAAAACTGGCGAAGGAAAAGAGAGCACCAATGGCGAACGAGTCCGCCACCTCCGCTTCAACGTCGACCTCCAAAGCGGGGGCCGTGCTGCCGCCTAGGTTCGAGCCGAACGCGACGCCACCCATCGTCCGGAGCACGATTTCGCGCTCCACCGTTTCCGCTTTGGCGGAAAAACCTGCGGTCAAAAACGCTACGCCCACTACCAGTCCAAGAATTTTATTCATCGTGTAAAATCTCCAAAATTAAGCCCGGAGACTTCCTGTGCAGTAGGCGTACCGAAGGGCTTTGAGCCCAAACGGAGCCAGAAAAGTGTACGGAAAGTGACGGAGGGACAAAAAACGCTACCACCCGTCATGGCTCCGCCGCACGAGATTGCTTCGGCCCTTGAGGGCCTCGCAATGACTGAGTGACCGAGTGAACTCGGACTTCGCAAAAGATAGTAAAGACAGAAGTCCGCCGAGGATCTGGCCCCGTGGTCGTCTTAGCCCTCAATCCGATCCGTAACGGAGCGCCATCCGAGGGCGGTAGGGAGAGATCCCGACCCGACCGCGAAGCCTCCGCAGGCGCACGGACGAGTGCCTAACTAGATCCCAAGCCGAGGCATTAGCGAGCGGTTGGGTCGGGATCTCTCCCTACCGCCCGGCGACCCATTACAGATCGGATCGAGGTATCCGCGGACGTTAGAACCAGATCATCGGCGGATTGTCGTCCTGGCATGCGATCTCGGAATATTTCTCCATGAAATTGATCAGCTGCTGGATCACTTCGTAAGACTTCGTGTTGCGATCGAGCTCGCAGCCGTATTCCAGCCCCTCGCGATCGTCGTCCTTGAACGGAATGGCGCGTTTTACATCCACGACCAAACGGAGATACGAGGCCGGGGTGAAGTAAAAACGCAGGGCCACTTTATCTTCCGGGCGCAGCGGATGCGCCGGGCGCTCTTCACGGAACTTGATGCCGGAGAAGCTGATGTCCATCACTTCGACGTGATGCAGCCCAGTTTTCTCGGCAAAGCTGTAAACGCCTAAGATGCGGTTGAACAGAACTCGCTCGTACTCGCGGCGGCGTTCTTCGCTCTTGTTCTTCCGATAGTCGATCAGGTCGACGATCTTCTGACCCGACTTATCCTTCGATTTTTTTCTGTCCATGAAGTTTCCGAGTGGTGGCGTCTGACTACGAGTGTCGCCAAAGGTAATGTTGGAACTCCCTAATTATAGACCTCACCCGCGAAGGAAACAACGG
>JBGSST010000446.1:0-8831 GCA_041736915.1 Bdellovibrionota bacterium | reverse complement strand
TCTCCGGAGCGGGCGGCGGCGGCGGCCTGGGTGGCCGTTTAGCGGCCGACCTAGCCACGGATGCTAACGCGGTAGAAGCCTGCGACGTCGCGCCCGAAGACGGCGTGCTGCCCGCGGACATCCTATTCGCCGATCCGGCGGACCTGAACGTGTCGGCGGAAAAGCCGTTGTTCACGCCGATCGGGAACTAAAGGTTACTTACCGAAGCCGGAAACGGCGTAAGCGCCGTTCGGCAGGAACTGCATCGGGTCGACCGGCGTTTGGCCGTCGCGGATTTCAAAATGCAGATGCGCGCCACGGGCGCGGCCGGTGCGGCCGACGAGTCCCAGTAGTTGACCACGTCCGATGAACTGGCCCTTCTTCACTTTGAATTTCGAAAGGTGCGCGTACACGGTCGAGTACTTATCCGCGTGGCGGATGATGACCATGTTGCCGTAGCCCTTGATGCGGCTTCCGGCATAAATCACGTGGCCCGAGCGCGCGGCTTTTACGGGAGTTCCCGTAGGCGCAGCTACGTCGATGCCTTCGTGCGAAGTCTCTTTGTGGTGGCGGTAACGGAGGCCGTAGAACGAGCTCAGGTTTCCACGGACGGGCCATAGAAAAGCCGGCTGCGTCTCGCCATTATCTTTGTTCAAGGTCGAGGTCACGCGGCGATCGACCGCGTGGCTGATACCACCTTCGGCGTCCCAGTCGGCCCGCTCTTCAAACGGAATGTAAAGCTTGTCACCGGCCGTGACCTTGCCCTTGGCGGCTTCCGGGTTGGAAGCGACCAGACCGGTCAGGGGCACATCAAAACGCTTGGCGATGCCCTGCAGAGTTTCGCCCTGGGCGACCTCATGGTACCGCGAGCGCACTCCGGCGCACGACGTAAGCAGGCAAGCGATTGAAATGATGGCAATAGTTTTCACGCGTTGATTTAAGGACAAGTCTTCTCCTAACGCATCCGGTCAAAAAGATCAATTGTTGGGGTCTGGTGGCAGACCTTAATACCTTGGACTACGGACGGCAGAAAAACAAAGCGCAGCGCGTAAATCGACGGAAATTCAACTAGGTATTCGAAGGTGACGAAAAAGGCCGAAAAAATTTATAGGGGCAGTAAAACGATCGCCGAGGTGCCCCGCCCGACCGTACTTTCTAGACTAATCGTTCCGCCGTGGGCCAGCACTACCTGCCGGCAAAGGCTCAATCCAAGCCCGAACCCCTGACGAACCTCGGCGAACCCGTCTTCGCGCTCCTTACGGGCCGACGGCGATCGGTAGAACGCTTCGAAGACTTTCGTGAGCTCTTCGGGGGGAATTCCCTCTCCTTCGTCGCGCACCTCGAGCCTTACCCGCTGGGGCTGGAGCGAAAGTGCCACGGTGACCCCTTTGTCCTTGGGCGAATGGCGAAGGGCATTTTCGAGGAGGTTGGTGACTAAAATCCGGTAGCGGGTGACGTCTACCCGGGCCATTACCTTGGGCGGATTCTCGACGATGGCCAGCATCAGCCCCCGCGACTGAAAGCCCGCCACGACGTCTTTGGTGATCTCGACGAGGTCGGACGTGGTGCGCACGATACCGCCGTTTAGCGTGTGAAGTTTGGCCGCTTCGATGAGCCGTTCGACCATGACTTCCATTTCGGCGAGCCGTTCGGCGAGTTCCGCCATGGCGTCGTCGGCGGGAATGCTGCGCACGATACCCTTCGCCGCTTCGAGCGGCTTGGCTAGCTCGTGGCTCACCTCTACCAATACGTGCTCTTTCGCCTCGACCGTGGATTTCACCTTGCCGGCCAGCGAGTTGAATCCGGCCGCCAGCGCCCCGAGCTCGTCCCAGCGGTGCAGCTTCATACGGTAGTCCCAATGCCCCTCACCAATCTGCTCGACCCCCTCGTGAAGTACGGCAATCGGCCGCAGCACGAGCGATATGAGCCAGTGGGCGAGAAAAAGCACGGTGGCGATCGTGCAGAGCTGAATACCGGCCAGAATGAAGGCGCCGTCTTCGAGCGAAGCCGGGCCGCGCGCCAGCGCCTCCAGCTGGAAGAGAATTCCCGGGCCCCACTCCGGCTTGTCGAGAAAGAAATGCGGGGCGGCCAAAACGGCGAGCCCGAGCACACCGGTGCCCAAAAGAATGAAAAAGATCTTCGTCCGAATCGACGTAAGACGCTGAAAGGGCTTTCGCGCTGCCACGTAGTGTCATCGGCAGCTTTTTACTTTTGCTTTAGCTTAGGTGTCCGCGGCCGGAAGGGTGAAGGAAAAGGTGGCCCCTTTGCCCAGTTCGGCTTCCGCCCAGATTCGCCCCCGGTGGCGCTCGACGATCTTGCGGCAGATCGCCAGCCCCATGCCCGTACCGGCCGAGTGGGTACGGGGGTGCAGCCGTTTGAAGATGAGAAAGACGTAGTCCGAGTATTTGGCTTCGAAGCCAATTCCGTTGTCGCTCACGGCAAAGATCCACTCGCCGTTGTTTCGCTTGGCCGTGACATGAATCCGCGGTGGTTCAGCGCCGCGGTACTTGAGCGCGTTGCCGAGCAGATTTTGAAATAGACTGGTTAGCTGCCGTAGATCACCCCGAACCTGGGGCAACGGCGCGGCGGTGATTTCGGCCTTCGACTCGGTGATGGCGGCGTGCAAGTTCTTCACCGCCATGGAGAGAGCCTCTTCGGTACTCACCAGCTCGCGCGCCACTGCCTCGTGCCCGACCTTCGAATAGCTAATGAGATCGTCGACCAGCTCCTGCATCCGCAGAGAGTTATCGACGACGAAATCGAGCGAACGATTCCCTTCGTCGTCGAGCTGTCCGCGGTAACGCTTGCGGATGAGCTGCGCGTAGGTCGTTACCGTGCGGAGCGGCTCTTTCAGATCGTGCGACGCTAGGTGAGAGAACTCTTCCATCTCCTCGCGCCGCGCGCGTTCGGCCTGCCGCAGCCCCTGCTCTTGCCGCAGCCCCTGCTCTTGCCGCAGCTTTTGTACAACCGACTCCAGCTCGCGGTTTTTCTCTTCGAGCTCGCGTGGAGATTTCAGCATGAGCGCCTTGGGAATGACGGGGAACAGACAGATCGCCGTAGCCACGGAGATGGCGGCGGTGATGGCGCGCACGATGCCGTCGAACCGGTAAATCGGGTGCCAGATCAGAACGATGTCCAACACGTGCGTAAATCCGCACCACAGGATGAATGCCCCAAACATGTGGAACATCCAATGAAACGGTAGGTCTCGTCGCTTGCGAATGAAGTACACGACCATCACCGGTATCGAGAAGTACGCCACGGCAATGGCCGCATTCGACAGTACCTGCAGCGCCAAGATGTCGGGCCGCCACCAGTAACAGTGCCCGTGCGGCATGAAGTCGGCGCTCATTAGCCGCTTCGTGAAATTGCCGACGGACTCGCTTTGGTTGATGTCGAACACACCCTCGCTCGACGTGCCGCTGGAGGGCACCTTAACGGCGGCTTCTTGGGCGGCCTCCGCGCAGGCGGCGCAGGCGGCGGCCAAACGCCCGTAGAGTACGAGCAAAGTCGAAAATGGTAACGCCCACTTCATGGGTTCGGCTTAATGAGCCGCGGGAACTCCACCTGGGTGAGCCTCTCGATGAACGCCTCGAACTCCGGCAAGTTGCCGGGCTTGGTGAAGTAGGAGTCCGCACGATGATCGAGACTGCGCTGAACGTCTTCGCTACGCGCGGAGGTCGACAACACGATTACGGGAATCGAACTCAAAGTGGCGTCGGCTTTTATCTCGCGCAGCACTTCGATGCCTTCCTTCTTCGGCAGATTGAGATCGAGCAAAACGATCTGCGGACGCACGGCCGATGCGTGTTCGCCGCGCCGAAAAAGATAGTCGGTGGCGGCTTCGCCGTCGGTGACTACCTGGATGGAGGTGGGCACGCGGCTCGAGCTGAGCAGCTCGCGCAGAAGCCAAGCATCCGCGGGATTGTCTTCGACAATCAAGATCTCGGTTCCCCGCAAAGTCTGGCCCATACTTAAGAGTTAAAGGAGGCGTGGCTCGTTATCAAGCAGCTAGTCGTCAATCCGCCCTTTGAGCGTTGCGTAAAAATCATTGTGGGTCGTATCGAGATTGAGTGGCACCACCGTGGTCCAGCCTTCGGCCAGTAACGCACAGTCACTTTCGTCGATGGGCTCGAACCGCTCGTACGCCCCGCCCAGCCAGTAGTATGAGTTCCCGCGCGGGTCTTCCCGCTTGAGCACGCTATTGGCGTAATGGCGAATTCCCTGGCGGGCCACGCGAATCCCTTTGCGTTCCGAGGCGGCAATCTTGGGAATGTTTATGTTCAGCAAAGTCTGAGGGGGAAACGCGGCTTGGGTGCAACGCTCGACCACCTCGGCGGCGATCTTCGCCGCGTCCTCGAAATCCGCTTCGGTGGGCCGGCCACCGTTATCGTACACGAGCGAAAAGGCGTAGCTGGGGATCCCGAGCTGGGCCCCTTCGCGCGCGGCCGCTACGGTGCCCGAATAGAAAATGTCGTTCCCCAGGTTCGCGCCATAGTTGATTCCGGAGAGCAGCAGGTCGGGCTTGCCCTTCAAGATCTCGCGGACCCCCATGTACACGCAGTCGGCCGGGCTACCGCTGACGGCGTACTGCCCCGCCCCGCGCGAATAGATACGCAATGGTTTATGCAGGGTCAGGCTGTGGCTCACGGTACTGCGTTCGCGTTCGGGGGCCACGATGGTGACCTCGCCCCGCTTGGCAAACGCGCGCCCTAGCGCCTGGATGCCCACCGAGTGCAGGCCGTCGTCGTTGCTAATCAGAATCTTCACTTTATGCTCCCGCGCCGGTCGACGATTTCGTTTTCGACATGAGGTACGCTTCGATGAACGGTTGAATCTTGCCGTCGAGAATCGATAGCGGATCGCCGCTTTCCACGTCCGTGCGGTGATCCTTTACCATCCGGTAAGGGGCCAGCACGTAGGAGCGAATTTGGCTGCCCCACGCGATATCCATTTTCGAATCCTCGATCTTTTTCGATTCCGCTTTGCGTAAGTCCATTTCGCGCTCGTACAGGCGGGCCTTCAAAATCTTCATGGCCATCGCTTTGTTCTGGTGCTGCGAACGCTCGTTCTGACAGGCCACTACGATTCCCGTGGGGATGTGGGTCAACCGTACGGCGGAGTCGGTCTTGTTGACCTTCTGCCCGCCGGCGCCGCCGGCGCGGTAGGTGTCCACGCGTAGATCTTTTTCCTGCACGTCGATTTCGATTTCTTCTTCGATGTCGGGATAGACGAATACCGACGAGAAAGAGGTGTGGCGTCGCGCGTTCGAGTCGTACGGCGAAATGCGCACCAGGCGGTGCACGCCGATTTCGGCGGCAAGCAATCCGTACGCGAACGGGCCCTGGGCCAAGAACGTGGCCGACTTGATGCCCGCTTCTTCTCCGTCGAGAGAATCGAGCACCGACACTTTAAAACCTTTGTCTTCGCAGTAGCGCAGGTACATGCGCAGCAGCATGTGCGCCCAGTCTTGCGCCTCGGTACCGCCGGCGCCGGCATTGATGTGGACGATGGCGGCGGCATTGTCGTTCTGGCCGCCGAGCATCTCCGCAATTTCCATCGCCCGCACTTCCGCACGCAGCTCGGTCAAAATCGTACCGGCCTCGGTCCGATTCTCATCGCTAGGATCTTCGGCGAGCATTTCACGAATGACACCGACGTCGTCGTTGAGCCGCTCGGCCTTCGCCATACGCTCGACGATCGCAATCAGGGAGGATTTCTCTTTGGTAATGCCACGAGCTTTCTGGGCGTCGCTCCAAAAACTCTCCTGGGCCTCCAGGGCCCCAATCTCTTCTAAGCGGGATTTCTTTCGATCGACGTCAAAGACGCCCCCGAAGTTGGGCCAACCTTTGATCCAGGTCGACGGAGTCGCGGCGAATTTCTTCCAAGTTGGGGATCGACATTAATTACGTACCTCTTAAAAAAGTGGCCGCACCATAACACGGCTTGCTCCGTAACGCTAAGTAGCATGTCAGCGGATCCCCCACGTGCTAACTCCCTAGGATCCTTAAGGGGGGAGACTCATTATGAAAGCTAAAATCATCGGACTGTTTCTGTTGTTTTCGGTCTTCGCGCAAGCGAATCCCGGAGCGGTTTACCTGGGCGGCGCGCTGAACTTGGCCGACTGCTCGGCCATCGCCGGCGCACGCGGTTTTCGGTTGGCCATCTTCGGTCCCGGCTTCGACGGCATGGGCATTTACTACCCATTCATCAACGCGTGCTTCGGCCAGGGCAAGAAGTTCGGCGGCGGCGACGGCGATACGGGCAAGTTGGAGGACTTCTGGTTCTACCCGTACCTGGCCTCTGGCCACCAGATGAAGGATTGCATTCAGGACCTGTCGGAAGTGAAGGGGCTGTTTCAATGTCAGCCTTGGCTCGGCACTAGCGGTTACATCATGGAGTGCGAAGCAAAACGCCGCCTCACGTACGCCGAAGGCCGGCAGTTAAAGAACGACATCGCCCGCTACAAATGCGTGGAGCTGGTCGATGGTCCTCGCAAGCGCCGCAATCCGTAAGCGCTGAACGATCTTCTCTTGAAAAGGGCTGCCGCTTCGGCGGCCCTTTTTTTTATTCCCGGGCTCCCGAGCTGCGCGCGCCGGCGAGGCCGCCCACTCCGAGGTCGGGCGTGACGGAACGACCGATGACGACGGTGTCGCCCTCGCCCACGTTGAGCCGAACCGCGCAGGTAAAGGCGCTGAGAGAAAACTCGACGGAACCGGTTACACTGTTCTCCAGCGTGAGGTTGTGGAAGTTGTAGATCCGCAGTCCGTTCATCTCACTTACCAATGCCTCGAACGGCGATTCGGTTTGGTAACTCGGCGAAAAGACCTGCACGAGGTTGTTCGCGGCACCATTGATGAAGGCGTTGGTCGTACCGGCAAAGCACGCATTCGACGGAGCCGCCCCGGGAGCGGCCACCGCGGCGACGGCCGCGACCGGAGTGAATAGCAAATTCAGCGCGAGTCCCGAAGTAGTGAATAGGGGGGCCGTGAAGGCTTGAGGGCCGCCCGCTACGCCGCTATCGAACAAGCCCAGCGATTCATCGTTGCCGCGGGCGCCGCGAATGCCGAAGGCGTTTGCCGCGCCTACGCTCACCTCGACCGCCAGATGAAAATTGGCGCCGGGCGCCTGGTCAGTCACGAAGTAGCGGCTCAACGATCCATCCTTCTTCGTCTGACGCCACAAACTGTACAGGTAATGCGCGCCTTCCAGCACGTGCGGAGCGGCCCCGGTTGGATCCACGGCGACGGCCAGAAGCATGGGGGCGGCGAAGTCGATTACCGTCCCGGTGCTGCCACCGCTGTTCGACTTGTACTTCGCATCTACGCAGCCCGCGCCGGTGAAAAGGGCGAGAGCGAGCAGCACGAAGAAAACGACGGATTTCACGTTCGGCTTAGGCATCTGGATTTTCGTTTCGGAATTTTGTTGCGGACCGGAAGTTAGATCTTAACGCATTGCGCCTGACTTGAGCAGGACGCAAAAGGCTTGCCATTACACACGCCTAAGCCATCGTTTTTATGCGGCAAATTTTAGTCGAGTGGCGCGCCCATTCCCCTCTTTGGCGAGGGTTTTGACCTTTAAGCCTTCGTCGAGCACCCGCTGGGTGGAGCTACGGGAAAGGGCCAGCGTGTCGGCGGCGTCGCGGGTAGTAAAGGCCGCGGCCCCAAAGCGGCGGCGTAATTTTTCGAGCAGCGCATTTCCCTGCGGGGGGGCCAGCGAACACCGGAGCACGATGCCCGGTTTAGCGAGTAACCGGTAGTAGCCATCGATCTCGTGGACCCCGATCGAAAGCTTTTGCGATCGCGCCCACTCCCGAAAGCGAAACAGGGCGTTGTGCACGCGGTTTGGGGAAGAAACCGGATTGAAGTATTCGCTCGGAAACAAGCGCGAGTGCAGAGAGGCCATGCGGAGCGGACGATAGAAATCGAGCGAAAATACCGTGAGCAGCCGGTGGCAGTGCTGGCCCGGTTTCAGCCTAAGACCGCCGTCGGAATCGCCGGTCTTTAGATCGATTCGGTGCACGGCCTTTACGTCGGCCGGAAGGCTTGCCACCTCACCCGGTCGCCAATCATAAAACTGCGGCGGCGCGAACCTTCCCTGGAAATCGGTGGCGAGAAACTCTCGGTAAATGGGGTGAGGGGTGCCGACGTACACCCGGTCGAAAAAGCGCCGGTCGTCCTTCGCCGCGGCTTCGTAACGATCGCACTCGCGAACGGTCTCCCACTCTTCGCGGCCCACGGCCTCTTTGCGGAGCGCTTCCAAGGCCAGCGCCGTCGCCGGCACTTTCGGATCTTTCTCCATCTGCAAAAAGCAACGCCACTTGCGGGCGAAAAACAGGTGAATATCGTCGCTATCGCCGAAATGCCGTTCGACCTCATCGATTCTTTTCTCCGCGCGCGCCCAGTCGTGGCCGGCTACCGCACTGCGGGCAGAAAGTTCGAGCCCGATACCGTAGGGCAGCTTGAGATGATTCTCTTTCGCGCGCGAGAGCAAACTTTTGATCTGCACCTCGGCCTCGGGCAAACGTTTGTCGGCGATGAGGGCCGCGGCAAGGTTCGCTACCCCCACGAGCCGAATCTCGTCGGGCACGCGCGCGTGGTCGATGAAAGATTCGAGCAGCGGAATGCTGGCGCGGTAGTTCCATTGAGGTACGAGGGCGAATGCGCGAAACAAGAGCACCTGCGGAAACTCACGGCCGTCGATACCCTCGAGAATCTCCAGCGCCTCCGCTTCGGAGCCGATGCGCACGAGGCAGGCTGCGTACTCCGCCTTTTCGGCGCTCGAGGCCAGCTGCTGCCGGCCGGTGGAGCGCACATAAGAGTGCAGCAGCTTGGCCCCCAGTTGCGGTGCCC
>JBGSST010000442.1:0-3951 GCA_041736915.1 Bdellovibrionota bacterium | reverse complement strand
GTGATGGGCGTTCCGGCTGGCCGCGTACTCGATTCCCTTCATTACCTAAGTGCCGGCGCGGTCGGCTTTGCGCGCGGCCTCAACGACGCGCCCAAGATCACGGCACTTCTCATTGCCACTTCGGCGTTCGCGCCGGGCTGGGGGATCACCGCAGTCGCCGTGGCGATGGCCGTGGGCGGCTGGATCAACGGCGCCAAGGTCGCCGAAATCATGTCCAAGAAGGTAACGTCGATGAATCCGGGGCAGGGATTCTCGGCCAACCTAGTTACCGCCGCGGTCGTGATCGGGGCGTCTCGCTTTGGCATGCCGGTTTCGACCACCCACGTTTCTTGCGGAGCTCTCTTCGGCATCGGAATGGTTAACCGTACCGGACAGGTCAAAACGATCCTCAGCATCCTCACGGCTTGGGTCACCACCCTTCCAATTGCGGGGCTGCTCGGTCTTTTGTGTTTCGCCGTGCTTAGTCGCCTGATCTGATGCTTTTCGTCGATAGCGACAATGCGCTGGGTTCGCGGAGTGGGGACATCGATGATGGACTCGCGTTAGCGGCCCTCATCCGCTCGCGGGCGCCCCTTTCGGCGATCGCCACTTGTTTCGGTAACACGAGTGAGTCCGAGGCATTCTCCAATCACGTTCAACTAGCGGCGTTGGCGGGCTACACGGGCCCCATCCTCCGCGGAGCGGCCACGCCGACTCAGGAAAGCGAGGCGTCCGCCTTTCTCGCCGCGAACCCCGGGCTGCGCGTGCTGGCCTTGGGACCACTTACCAACGTAGCCCACGCCATTCGCCGTGGTGCGATTCCGTCGGAGGTCATTGGGCTAGTGACAAACTACCGGCTCGCCACGCCGGCCAGCCGATTTTTTGATTTCAATCACGCCTGCGACTCGGCGGCCATGCGTACCGTGGTGGACTCGCCAGTGCCGCTAACGATAGTTCCGCTGAATGTCGCACGCCGTTTGCGTCTGCGCTTTTCCGAGCTCCCCGGCAACGACGACATCGGCCGCTACCTTCGTCAGCATAGCGCTCGGTGGTTTCGCCGCGCCCGCTGGCTGAAAGCCAGCGCGACGATCCCGGGCTGGGACGTCGTGCCGGCCCTGTACGCCATCGCACCGCAGGACTTCACCGTAAAGCGCACGACGTTGCGGTTACACCGTTGGGGCCGGGCCAGCTACGGAACTGGTGGCCGCGACGTCAACGTAGTGACGGACTTCGATCCGCAGGCTTGCCGAGCCCGCTTCCTCGCCCTACTGGCCTCCCAAGAATAAGCAAAAAAGGAGTCCCTCCCTTTTTGGTTAATTGGCGCTGTCGAACTGGATGCGGTCTACGATTGCCTCGTGGCAGATCGGGCAGAACTTGCTGCCGCTGGCCATCGTGCAGCTGAAGCCGGGCTTGTGGCTGTGACCTTTGGGCAGCGAATCGGCGTAGCCGCCCTTGTAGGCGCCGTACTTGCCGCTCGACCACTTCGACGACGGCGTCGGAATGGGGGTTTCGGCCTGGACGTGCTTTTGCCACTTCAACGCCTTCGGATCGCGCAGGAAAGTAATGTTCTGCGACCAGGGCTCATCCACGTTCGGCGCAAACTCAAGCTCCGTCGGGCCACCGCCCTCGTACTCCTCGTTCAGGCCGAAGAAGTGCCCCAGCTCGTGCGTGAGCAGGTAGGTGAACTGAAAACTGTTGGCCGGAATCGCGGTGAGCTCGCGGTAGTTACCCACGCCCCAGTAAGCGCCGTCGTCGAGAATAGCCAACGCGTAGTCGTAGGGAACGGACGCCAACGCCGAGCGGTAACGCGACTCGCGCGTGGGGTACACCACGTTGTACCAACGGCCGAAGTTATTCCAGTACGGGAAGAACAAACCGAGGAAGGTATTCTTCTCGGGGATGGGCATGCCCAAGTCTTTCGCCTTGCCCAGCTTCTCCTGCGAAGGGGCGAATACCGCGCGGTAAGCGAAGTACTCTTCACCGGGAAACTTCGTCTTCTTGAGCGCATCGACCGCTTTCTTGGCGGCGGTAAAAAATGCCTCTCGTCGGTCATCCAGATAACCATCGGCGTAGAAGTTGAAAGCCAGCTTGCCCGGCGCCAACGGCTCGCCAATCTCGCGAACTTCCACTTCGGTGGCGTTCATCAGATTGGGGAAGTCGGCGTGGGTGAAAGATTTAGTGAGGACGGCCTCCTCTTTACCGGTCACCGGATTCTCGGCGAAGAAGGTGAACTTCACCGGCCGGTCAGGCTTGGGGAAACGGAAGGTCATCTCGCGTACCAGCTTGCGGTAGTTCGCGCCGGTGCCAATCGAGTCTTCCAGCACGGTGCCGTCCGAGGTCGTCAGCTGCCCACGGTAGCTGCCCAGTTCGTCGCGCTTCAGCGCGCGAATGGCGAGCGACGGAGTTCCCGACATCTCCACGACGGTATCGGCGATTTCGTACTTCTCGCCGGCTTCCGACCAAACGACCGAGATGCGCAGTACCTCGCTGTCCCCATCCCTCAGCGCGCGAGCGTCAATCGCGCGAACGGGAATCGCCGACGGCCTATAAACGCCATCCTGCGGAACCGCGCTCGGGTCCGGATACGGATTGGCGTGGGCGACGACACTCACAAGGCACAGTAAGGCAAGACGCATACTAAGCTCCTATACGGCTCTGCCTGTTCGATGAGATCCCTCGCTTAAGGCTCAGGATAAAGTCGCCGCGCGAAAGCGCGTGCGATTTTAGTTGATGATCTCTTCGGGCGTGAGCACTCGCGAAATTTTCAAACGCTTCTCGGCCGGGAGCTCTTTCTGCTCCTCGTCCAGCTGCTTCTCCACGATCGCTTTGTCCGCGACGACCGCCACGACCCAGCCCTGGCTCGACTGACGCGCTTTCAGCGCCTCGAGCAGTTTGGAATTGGTGATGTCGCCAATCGTTTTCGCGAACTCTTCTTGCGAGAGAGTGGGCACGTTGTAGAGGTAGCTATATAGCCGCTGCCACAACCGCTTTTCCGCGCTCTCGAAGTCGAACGGATACGAGTTCACCAGGCTTTCCTTCGCCAGGCGGATCTCGTTGTCCTTCAATCCCGAGCCTACGTACTCGCTCCACATCGACATCAATTTCAAAATCGTTTTGCCGGTGTACTCAACGGCGGGCGTCGAAGAGATCATGTAAAAGCCCTGCTGATTGCTGAGCGGGCCCGTACCCGAGTAGGTCGAACCAATCGCGTACGTCCAACCCAGGTCCGAGCGGATAACGCGGAACAAACGCGACACCAGCGGCTCGCCGCCGAAAGAGTAGTTACCCGTCAACAGCGGATACCGGTAAGGGTCCGAAGCTACGATGCCGGCCTGCCCCAACGTGACCGCGCCCGTCGAGGTATGCGGCTTGTGCACCACCACCAACGTAGGCTGGGTCGGCGATTTGAGCGGCAGGTTGCCGGGCGTACGGCGTAAACCGTCGGGCATCCCTTCCCAAAGTTTCTGGCAGGCCTTCTTCATCTCCGCTTCTTTGAGCGGGGACGCAATCGCAAACACCAGGTTTCCACGGTTGAAGCGATCGTTATAAATGCGCTGGATATCGGCCACGGTGATCGACTTGATGGTGGTCAATGTGCCCACCAGCGGCTGCTCTAAAATCGTGCCGGCGAACAAAGCCTTACGAATCGCCAGGCCCGACAGCCGCGTGTTGCTGTTCTTGGTGTTGGCGATGTCGTTGAGCGTTTCCGTCTTGAGGTCTTCCAGCTCTTTCTTGTCGAACTTGGGCTGCAGTAGCGCTTCGGTGAGCAGCTCCATGAACGCCATGGTGTTCTCTTTGATCACCCGGCCGCCGAAGATCAGCGAGTCGTGCGTGACGCGGCCACCGATGTTGGCGCCCATACGCTCGATGTCGGCCTGAAACTTGGATCGGCTACGCTTCTTGGTGCCACGAAAGACCAGGTCGCTCAGCATGTTGGAAACACCGCTCTTGCCGACCGGATCGGCGGAGCCT
>JBGSST010000474.1:0-2097 GCA_041736915.1 Bdellovibrionota bacterium | reverse complement strand
GCACAGCCCCACGAGCGTGTAGTCCATCGGCAGGTCACAGTCTTCGTCGTGATCCGGCGGCACCACCGGGGCGAAGTACCGTCGTGGGTTGATGGGGTCCCCCTTCTCGTCGTTCATGCCGAACACCGGGTAGAGCGGCATCTTCATGCCGTCGGGAGTTCCCTGTTTCTCGCCGTAGCGGTAGTACCCCTCGTACTCGGGCGCACAGCGCCGCGCCCACCGGGTGCGGCCGCCGCCTTCGGGGAGCACCAGGCTATCGCGCCAGAAGAGGCACTCGCGTGGTGTCCAGACCGGGTAGAAGGGGTTGCCCGGGCGAGGTTCGTCGCCCTCGCCACGGGCTAGCGTCGTGGTTAGCAACATCAAGGTCAGCAGTAGTAATTTCATCGTCGTTTCCTTTTGGTAATCAGCGTTTGTATTCGTAGATGTCGCCGGTGCGGGAGGAGCCATCGGCCGATCCTCCGAGCAACAGCACCATCGTGTCGTCGATGGGGGTCGCCGTGTGAAATACGCGCGGCGCACTCATCGTTTTGGGGATCGGCGTGAACATCTCGCCCGCGGGATCGAAGATCTCCGCCGTGTCGAGGCACTTCACGCAGCTCTTCATCTCGATGTCCCACTCGGTCATGCCACCGGCGAGGAGCACTCTCCCGTCACTCAGCAAATTAGCCGAGTGCCAGGCACGGCCGGTGCGTAGGCTCTCGCCCTTGATCTTGCGAAAGAGACCCGACGTGGTTTCGTAGATCTCGGCCGTGTTCCAGGCCTCGCTCCGCTCACCCCACCAGCCACCCGCAATCAACACGTTGCCGTCAGGAAGTAGCGTTGCCGTGTGCGATCCGCGGCCCACGCTCATACGCCATTTGGCGTGGCTGAACGTTTTGGTCGCCGGATCGTAAAGCTCCGCCGTCGGCAGGCCGCCGCCTTGGGTAAAGCCACCCGTCAGCAGAACTTTGCCATCGCCGAGCAGCGTGGCCGTGTGCTCGGAACGGCGGAACTTCATGCTGCCTACCGCCGTGAGCGTGTTCGTCATCGGATCGAAGACCTCGACCGAAGCTAGCGAGTCGCGTTCGGCGCCCGTCCAGCGTTTGCCATTCCAGCCACCGGCGATCAGCACCGTGCCATCCTGCAACCGGGTGGCCGTGTGGCCCGTGCGGCTGGCCCGCATGGCCGGACCGTCGGTGAAGGAATCGGTCGCGGGATCGTACAGCTCGGTACTGCCGCTTCCAAGCCAGCCACCCGTGATGAGCACCCGGCCATCTTTAAGCAACGTGGAGGTGTGGCCAGCGCGCATGACTTTCATCTGCCCTTTGGTCGCGGTAAAGCGCTTGTGCTCGTCGTAGACTTCGGAGAATGGCCCCTTCTCGGCCCAGCCCCCCGTGACGAGAATGCGGCCATTGAGCAGCTGGGTAGCCGCGTGTTGCGTGCGCGGCGAGGCACCGGCCTGAATCGCCACGAACGAGTTGGTCGCTTTGAAGTCGCCGGTGAGGCACCGCTCGGACTCCTGGTAGGGACACTGAATGCGCGGATCGTTGTTGCGCAGGTCCAACCGTTCCATCTGCTTCAAAGAGACCAGCACCATGGCGTCGGTAAGCCGGTTGTCCGAGAGATCGAGCGACTTAAGCGAAGGTAGTTTGGTCAGCGGGGCGATGTCGCGGATCTTGTTCTTACTCAAGTTCAGCTCCACGAGCTCCGTCATTTCGCTTAGCGGAGACAGATCGGTGATCTGATTCTCTCGAAGGTCGAGGCCGGTCAGGTGCGTGAAGTGGCGCAGTGGCCGCACGTCCTTGATTCCTTTGTTAGCAAGCGACAGGCGCTTGGCGCGCATCACGACGTCTTCGGTCATGGAGCACTCGTCCACCCCATCCCCCGAAGCCTTGAAGGCCGGGGCATCGATGCGACGAGCTTCGGCGATCACCGCGTCGACTACCGTTTTGATATCCGGATCGGGCTCGGGCATCCTCGCCAGATCGCAGAACTGGCTGAAGCTTTCCGGGAAGATGTTGAACACGTCGCGGTTCACGGGCTTGAGATCGCCAGGCATGCCGCGCAGCTTGGCCACCGCGGCCGGGCACTGTAGCGGCGTCTCGTAGCAGATCTGCG
>JBGSST010000423.1:0-2756 GCA_041736915.1 Bdellovibrionota bacterium | reverse complement strand
TGATGCGATGCGCGGTTCGCTCTCTAGCAAAAGCGCGCTGTAAGCCTCGTCTCTCTCCCGGGTCCAACTCGGGTGTCCGATATTCTTTAAAATGCGGTACGTAATCTGGCCGGCGGCGGAACTAGGACGCCGGCAAATCACAGGGCAGAGAAGCTTTAAATCCTCGCGGTTGTAGTGGTTGAAGCGGAAGTTGCGGTTTTCACTTAGCGGTAGTTCAAAGTTGTAGCGGTAGCAGTAGTTGAGAGTGGAAGACCTTAAGTTTCTCTGCCCTGGATTTTTTAATGAGTTCCAGTAGATACCCCCTTCGATCCCCCGAAACCCAAGCCTAGCTTGGTTCTTTGACTATAAGCGTCAAAAATAGGTATACTTAGTGAGTTAGATGTCCGCGTCTGGAGGTGTCCTTATGCAAAGGCAGCTCAAGTCTCACAAGTCACAACCCAGTCCATTAACCGAAGCCGTTCATTTCCGGCTCTGTCACGTCTGCCTCTTCCTCAATGAGTCGAACGAGGTCATAGCGGAATGCGAAGCTTGCCGCTGTGAGTTCGTAAGTGACAGCGCGTTTGACCGTTCACCGGTCGAGCCCCAAGACGATGACGAGCTCGAAGGCGTCTTTCGACGTGATAAGGGGCTCAATGGGCTGGCGGTGGTTTGGTAAGGCCTGCGGCCTGTAGTCGTTCCGGGTGGAACCTGGCCGAACCCTTCTTCAGCCGGAAAGTCAGTTCGGTGCCGCCTAGAAAGGGGCGACCGTACGCGGTGTAGTGTTCGTTCACCCACTCGGAAAGGTCCTGCCCACCCCAATGAGCTCGCTCAATAAAATCGGGCTGCAGCTGCTTTATCGAATATTCCAAATTGTACTTATTGTGGCCGGGGAGAGTGATTAGGCGACCGAACCCGGCCCGTCCGCTTACATCGGCTTGGCCGGAAGCGATCACTCGGTCCATCTTTCCTAGAAAATCGACGACCCGCCTTTCGGAATAATATCCGATGGCCCCGGCGGTGAAGACACCGAGGCTGGCCTGCTCGTCGGTAATTTCCTTTAGGGTGAGTCCGATTTGTACGTTGGCGGCGTTCATGCGAATCGAACCGGGCACGTGCACCATAGCCATCGTCGGTAGCATGTGAAAATTGACCATCCCCAGGGCCGCCGCCAGCGCGGGCCACGCCATCTTGGCTGGGCGAAACTCGGACGCCCCTTCCACCGCCAGAAGCCACAGCAAGGGAAACGCGGGGGTTAGCATTCGCCAGTAATTCCAGGCATCGCCCCCCACGTAAATCTGGTACGCGAGCAAGGTGCCCGCAATCCCCAGCACCATTCCGCCGAACTGCCGATCGGCGCTCCGGCGGATTGCCCAAATGGCCAATGTAGCGACCAGCGCCATTTCCGCCATGAACGGAAGCACGAAGCGGAGGCCATTCTCCACGCGGATTGGCCACGGAAAGCCGGTCATTTTGAGAAGGTAAGTGTTGGGTACCCATTCGCCGTAGTAGGCGACTCGGAACGCGAGCTGGCCGCCCACCATTAGGAATACGATGGCGGCGAAGCCCGCGACGGCCACAACGTCGACCTTTCCGCGTCGCCGCGAGGCCGCGTAGAGCCAGGGTATGCCCCAAAGCACCGCCAGAAGGGCGTCGGGCCGACAAAGGTAAGCCAACGCCCCTAGCGCTGCTGCGATCCAGGCCTGCTTTCGCTCGCCGGACGTCCGGTACCGCACGAGACAAAGCATCGTGGAGGCAAGCAGAAGGGTGAGCAGTCCGGTCTCCATACCCATCATCGACCAAAAGAGCAGGGGAAAGTAGGCCAGCGGCCCCACCAGCGCGGCGAGCCGCCACCGGCCTTCTTTTGTCGACGAGGTCTCGGCGAAAAGCCGGGCCGTCACGAAGGCGATTCCCAGCACTAGGGCCACGCCCAAGATCTGAATGACCAGAATCGAGTAAACTTTGCCGAATACCAAACGGATGGCGGCAAAGATCAGCACCTGCAAAAGATTGGTATATCCTTCGAGCCGCTCGTCGGGATTCCACACCAGGCCCCAGCCCTTCGCGAGGTTTTCCGCGTACCGCAGCGAAACCATCGCGTCGTCGAAAAGACAAAAGTACCGCTGTCCGCTCAGCACGAAGGACTGCGCGGCGATAAAGATAGCGGCGTAAGCCACGGCCAACGCGAAAGCGTAGCGTAGGTAGGGAATCCGTTTATCCGGATCAGGCAACTTTAGACTCACCGAAGAGCATCCGTACGGAAAACTCGGGGACGTCCTGCCCACTGTCGGAAATGACGAACGAGCGGGGGACGAGTGATCGCAACCGGGGGGAGCCGCCGTGGCGGATGGCGTCGAACTTTTCCCCGTAGAGCGTGGCCTCGATCAGGCGGCCATCGAACTTCGTAAAAACGATGCGCCTGGACAGAAACTTGTCCTTCTCGAAAAGGGTGAGAATTTCCCCTATCCACTTCGCCATCAGCTCATCGCGGTTGGCCCCGGCCACCTTCACCTGGTGGGTTTCCACGGCCTGCACGCGGTCGAGCTGCACGAGAAAGTCGGTAAGGGCCAACGCCCCATCGATAAACAGCCGTTCGAGGGACGGCGCGGTAAGGGATACGCCCGAGTCCTGCTGATGGTTTACGACCTGGTAGGAGACGAGACGTTCCGGCATGCCGTTTATTCTATCAGCGGACGGCCTTAAGCTCTAAATCGAAACCGGCGTCGGTGGTGTTCAGGCTTTGCTGATGAAGCTCGACGGCGAGAACATTGATTCCGTCG
>JBGSST010000365.1:0-20945 GCA_041736915.1 Bdellovibrionota bacterium | reverse complement strand
GGGTCATGGGCCGCCCATTTGCAGGAGTCGTACCACCCCGCGGACCGGGCCAGTTCACCGGGGGTGTTTCCGATTGGATTCGCTCGCGGGAGATCGGTGTCCCCTCCCGCCGTCAGGCCCATTCCTAGCCAGTTGGTGAGCCGCGCAAAATGAGAGAGAATAGGCGAATGCCAAAATGGGGACTCGCGGTGCTATGCGCCGTCGCGTTGGGAGCTTTGACCACCTGTTCACTCAACACCCAGCCCCCGCGCGCCCTCGTGACCGTGCGCCCTTCACCCGGCACTGCCCGGGCCCTTGAAGATCGCCAATGCTTCGCTCTTTTCGTCACGAATGAGGGTGGCAACACCACGAGCACCGAAATGGGCAATCGCCTGCCCTCGTGCTTTGGCCTACAGGGAAAGTATTTTGGCGCCTACTCTTACTCCGCAATCACCGGTGGAGCGGCCCAAGTTAGCCTTTCCCTCGGCACCCACAATTTCATCTTGCTGGCGCTCGACCAAGCGGGACCCGATTGCGAGGGAAAACCGCTGAGTCACTTCTTTCCGTCGGCCGGACTCACCGCCAACGCCTACGCAGTGGGCAGCTCAGGGGACGTCGTCGTGGGAACTAGCACGACCGCCATCTCCATTACCCCGGCGTCTTATACCGAAACCAATTTGACGCCCGGCTGCCCGCGGCTCAGTGAGCCGTGTACCGGTGCGATGTTCTGCGACACCTTTACCACGTTGATTAGCACGTTGATCTCCGGCCACATACCCGACGTTGGCGGGTCGCCCTGGGTGGTGGAGGGGTCGGCGAATAGCCCTTCAATGGAAAATGGCCGCGCAAACGTAACGGCAAATTCCGGGTTTACCGCTTTGTTTTATTCGGACGCCGGTGACCGAGACGGAACGATCGCCGTTAATTTGATCCTCGGTACTTATGGCCTGTCCTTTTCCGACCTGACGATCCTTGGCCGGTATAGCGACGCTAACAACTACGTCGGCGGCTATATCGACCGTAACTTGAGCTTTTGCACCATCCGCATCATTGAACGAGTGGCCGGTTCATACCACGAACGCTCCATGAGTGCCCCCTTTGAGTGTGCGGTCGCCCAGCCAGTTAGCGCAACGCTCGATTTACGCGGGCCGGACGTCAGCTTCTCCTACAGTGGAATCTCCATCAGCTTCGAAACCGCTTCGCCCGCGTTACTGGGAACCCGTGTGGGCTTCAGAAGTGACGCCTCCGGCAGCCCCTTCGGGGCCCACGAGATCGATAGTATCGCGGTGCTTCCATAACCCCCCTCGCGGATTTACTCGTAGCGCAAGGCCTGAATCGGATGTAGCTCCGACGCTTTCTTCGCGGGATAGATGCCGAAGACCACGCCGATCGTGGCCGAGAAGAAAAAGGCGAGAAATACCGATCCCGCCGAGATGGAGGTGGCCCACCCCGCGATAAGCGAAACGGCTACCGTCACACCCCAGCCGAGTAAAATTCCGGCGATCCCACCAATCACGCTCACTACTACGGACTCGGCCAGAAACTGTAGCAGGATGTCGCGTTTGCGCGCGCCGATGGCTTTGCGCAGTCCAATTTCCTTGGTCCGCTCCGTCACCGAAACCAACATGATGTTCATGATGCCGATGCCACCCACGACGAGCGAGATGGCCGCAATGGCGGCCAGCAAAAGCGCTAAGGTTTTGCTCGTGTCGGTGAGGGCGGCTTGAATGTCGGCCATGTTGCGCACTTCGAACGCTTGCTGCTGCTGCGACGGCGGCACGCGATGTCGCGCATTGATTAGCTCGAGAATCTCTTCCTGGGCCTGCTCCATCGCTTCGGGCGTTTCGATCTCGATATCGATCGAGTCGACGTACGTTTTGCCGAGCACCCGGTACATGGCGGTTAGAAGCGGAATCACCACGGTGTCGTCCTGATCCCGAAAGCCGCCCGAGCCTTTCTCCGGCAGTACGCCCACGACCTGAAAGCTCACCTTGTTGATCTTCATCATCTCGCCCACGGGGTCCTGCCCGCCGAAGATCTCCCTCACGATCGTGGCTCCGACCAAAACCACGCGATTGCGCCGCTGGTTGTCCTCGTCCGAGAAAAAACGCCCAACGACTGGAGTGTAGGCACGAATCTTCTCGTACGCGCCCGTCGTGCCGATCACCTGCGTGCTCCAGTTTTTATTGCCGAAGGCCACCTGCGCACGGCCCTGCACCGCGGGGGCCAACCCCTTGATGTTGGCTACCTGCTCCTCAATCTTTTCGGCATCCTCCAACGTCAGCCGGGTCGTGGAGCCGCTTTCCTGCGCGACCCCGCCGCGCCGAATGGCGCCCGATCGCAGAACGAGCAGGTTGCTCCCGAGCGACGACAAGCTGGCTTCGATGTCCTTCTGAGCCCCCCGGCCAATGGCCAGCATGGCGACCACCGCGGCCACGCCGATTAAAATGCCCAGCATCGACAGCGCGGTTCGCACCTTGTTGGCCAATAAAGTGCGGAACCCCTGATAAAAATACTCGAGCACCTCGCGGTACGGATTTTTCCTCACGGCCTCGTCGGCCAGGCTGCGCGAGGTGGGCACCGATTTTGGCGCCCGCCGCTCGTCGGACTGCACTTTGCCATCGCGCATGCGAACCAGGCGTTTGGCTTGTTGCCCCACCTCTTCTTCGTGGGTCACCACGACGATCGTAATACCGTCGTCGTTCAGCTCCTTTAGAATGCGCAGGATCTCGACCTCGCTCACCGAGTCGAGGTTTCCGGTAGGTTCGTCGGCAAGAACCATGAGCGGCTTGTTAACCAGGCTACGCGCGATCGCCACGCGCTGCTGTTGGCCGCCGGAAAGCTGATTGGGCCGGTGGTCGAGTCTCGTTCCGAGCCCCACGCGTTCGAGCAGCTCCCCGCCCCACTTCAGGTCCATCTTCTGGCGCGAGTACAGCTGCGGCAACGATACGTTTTCGACGGCGGTCATCCGGGCCAGCAAGTTGAACTGCTGGAAGATGAAGCCGATCGTATTGCGACGGAGCACGGCCAGATCATCCTCGCCGATCTGCGAAATCTCTTTCCCATCGATCAGGTATTGGCCAGTGGTGGGAACGTCGAGCAACCCCAGTACGTGCATTAGTGTAGATTTGCCGGAGCCGGAGGGGCCCATGATGGCTACGAAGTCGCCATCTTCGATCGTCAAGGAGACGCCGGCCAGCGCGTGGACCTCGGTATCGCCCATGCGGTAAATCTTCTTAATGTCGCGAAGCTCGATCATCTAATGTGCGTTACGGCGGCCGCCGCCCCGGGGGGCCTGCGGACTGAAGGGGCCACCACCTCGGCGTCCTTCTCCCGGCCGATACTCCGGCACGAGCAAAATCTCTTTCTCGGCAAGGCCCGATACCACCTCGACCATGCGGTTGTCGTTCTCGCCCAGCTCGATACGGCGTTCCGTCTTCTCGCCGTCTTTATCCTTTACCCAAACTTGGGTCGTTTCCCGCCCGTGGACCGCACTGCGCGGGATGATGATGACGTCCTTTTTGGACCGAATCTCGAAGGTCACGTTCGCGGTCATTCCGCTCCGCATGAACGGTGGCACCTGCTCGGGCAGTACCTCTACCTCGTAAGTCGTCACGTTATTCACCGTCTTGGCGTCGTAGGCGATTCGGATCACCTTCGCCTGCATGGGTTTATCCGAATAAGCGTCCAGTACGACTCGCGCCGGCTGATTTACCTTCACCGTAGCGATATCCGTTTCGTCGACCGACGCCTTCACGATCAGCCGGTCGGACATCACCAGAACGGCATCGGAAGAGGTGAAGCTTTGCCCCGATTCGAGATTTCGCTGAATGATGGTCCCCGTAATCGGGGCCAAGATCGGAGTGGGCTTGTACATCTCTTCCCAAATCTTTACCTCGGCTTCCCCCTTGGACCGGGCCGCATCCATGAGCGCCGCCCGCTCGGTCGAGCTCATCAGCGCCAGCGTTTGCCCGCGCGTCACGCGAGCCCCTTCCTGCACCAAAATGGTCTCCACGCGGCCGTTGATCGGAGGCTTGATGTCCACCCGGTTTTCGGGCTGCACCACACCGGTGGCCAGCACGGTAACGTCGATGTCTCCCTTGATGACCTCGACCTCTTTCGTGATTCCGCCTTCCACCCCTTTCTTAAGCCCGAAGTAGAGCGAGACGACGCACAGGGCGGCCAGCACCACGGCCAAGATCACCTTTTTTCGGCCACTGAGCTTCACCTTAAAAAACTCCTCTTCCCAATAACTGTTCCCACGCGGCCTCGGCGACGATGCGGTCACGCTGGCTCTGCAAAAGGTTTCGTTGACGGGCAATCAGATCGTTTTCGATGACGTCCCAGTCCTCGAACGACAGAAGGCCGTTGTTGTACTTTTCGCGGGCAATCTTCGCACGCGCCAAAACCGCCTCGGCGAACGTTTTGTCCACCTTCCATCTCTGCACGGCTTCCCGGTAATTGGCGAGAGAATCGAAAAGATTGGCCCGCCCCTGCCTAAAGGCATTCTCCTTCGCGAGCGTCGCCGCTTTCAAATCGGCGTAGGCACTCTTGGTGGCGTAATAATCACGACCGCCCGCGAATAAAGGAATCACGAGGGCCACCCCGATGGACCAGCGGTTGTTGCCGGGGAAAAATCTCGTATCGCCGTTCCCAGTCGTCCCGCTGAGATTCAGGCTTGGAAAAAATCCCGCCAACGCCGACGTGGCGCCGGCCTCCGCCGCCTGCTCCTGGGCCACGATCCGGCGATATTCGGGGGTGGAGGGGATGAGCGCTTCGATCCGCGACGGGTCCGGAGGCTCGGCAAGCGGCGGATCACCCGTAAGGCCATCAATCTCGAGGTTCGGCGATCCCAATACGCGGCCCAGCACCGCTTTCTGGGTCTGGCGCGAGTTGCCCGCTTGCATGAGTTCGAGCTTCGCTTGCTCGAGGTACGCGCGTGAAAGTAGCAACGAGCCTTTGTTCTCGCGCCCACTTTGGTAGCGCAGCTCGACGAGCTTCAGGTTGGCTTCACGGCGACTCACGATATCGGTGAAAAGGTGAATCGCCTCGTCGGCAAAATTAACCGTCGCGAAAGCCGACTTGAGATCGAAGCTTATACGGGCCTGTACGGCCGAGTAGTTGGCTTTGGCCACGTCCAATAGCGCACTAGCCCGGCGTACGGCCGCGGCATCGGCAAATCCCGAAAACAAATTTTGCCGGGCGGTGATGGAAGCCGAATAGGTGCCCTGGGTGCTGCCGGTGGCGGTGTCACCGTAGTCGTAACCCAGCGAGCCCGAAACTTGCGGGAAAAAGCCGCCATACGATCCACGATACTGAAACTCCACCGACCGCAACGTTTGCGTGGCTGCTTCGAGCTCGGGATTGCTTTTTCTGACCTCGGAGACGCAGCCGTCCCACGAGAGAGGCGCCGCGTATGCCGCGCCGACGTTGAAAATCAGGAATGTAAAAAAAAGTCTCATGGCTTCGTAAGCTGCCGTAAGTATCTCATTTTCCGAGACCCCCTTAAAGGGTACTCTCACCTTTGATGCATTTACCTCCGCTCATCCACGACCTGGCCATCATTCTTGGCGTGGCCGGTATCGTTACTTTGATCTTCAAGCGGATCCGCCAACCCATCGTGTTGGGTTATCTCGTGGCCGGCGCCATCGTTGGTCCGCACACACCGCCTTTTCCTTTGGTAACCGATCTGCCGAACATTCAAACCTGGGCCGAGCTCGGGGTGATTTTCCTGATGTTCTCGTTGGGGCTAGAGTTCACGTTTCGTAAGCTTGCCCATATCGGCCGCGCCGCGCTCATCACCGCTACGGCGGGTACGGGCGGGATGTTTCTCGTGGGTTTTCTTACGGGAAAGCTACTGGGCTGGGGACATAACGACTGTCTTTTCCTAGGCGGCATCATTTCGATCTCGTCCACCACCATCATTTTGAAAGCCTTCGAGGCCGCTAACCTGAAGAACCGTGGCTTTGCCCAGCTGGTACTGGGCGTCCTCATCGTGGAGGATCTTTTCGCCATATTGATGCTGGTGGGTTTCACCACCCTAATAGGCTCGGGCGGCCTGTCGGGCGGTGAGCTGCTGTTTGCGGTGCTGAAGCTCGTGATGATCGTGGGCTCGTGGATCATCATCGGTTACTTTTTCATTCCGCTTTTCTTCCGCCGAATGTCGGACTTCTTCGATGATGAGACGCTGACCGTATTCGCGGTTGGCTTGTGCCTGATGCTCGTCTACCTATCGGTGCACTTCGGCTACTCGCCCGCGCTCGGCGCCTTTATCATGGGCTCGATCCTCGCGGAGTCTCGTCTGTCGCACCGGATTGAAGAGCTGGTGACGCCCTTGCGCGACCTGTTCGCCGCGGTATTTTTCGTATCGGTAGGCATGCTGATGGATTTCCGCACGCTGCACCTGCACGCCGGGCCCGTGGTCGTGCTGACCTTGGTGGTCATCGTAGGTAACATCGTGATCTGCACCGCGGGCGCCTTGCTCGCCGGCCAATCCATTCGCAAGTCGGTACAGGTGGGGATGAGCCTGGCCCAGATTGGCGAGTTTTCTTTCATTCTGGCGGCGCTCGGCGTTTCTTTGAAAGCCACGAGTGACTTCCTGTACCCCACGGCCGTTTCGGTCTCGTTGTTTACCGCCTTTACCTCACCGTACCTCGTCCGCTGGTCCGATCCGGTGGCGACCTGGGTGGAGAATCATCTTCCAAAGGCCTGGGTCGACAAGCAGGCCCGTTACAGCGCCACGGTGGCCCCGGTTCCAGGGGCGGGCGAGAAATCGGTTCTGCGTGATGGGCTAATGCGGTTCGTGATGAACGGTATTCTCGTGTCGGCCCTGTTCCTTTCCGTTGCCGAGTATGGCCGGCCGCAGGCCGAAAACTGGATCGCCAACGCCAATCTCCTCAACGTGCTCACGTGGCTAGCGTCGATTCTAATCAGCGCCCCTTTCATTTGGGGCATGTTCACTGCGTTTCGCGTACGCACTACGGGAACGAAAGCGGCCGGCGGCGATCCCTTGGCTATCCTCGTCGGCAATCTCGGCACGATCATGCTGCTTGGCGTACTCAGCGATCGCTTCTTCCCCACGCGCATTAGCGCGCTGCTGACGGTGATCATGGCAACCACCGCATTCTTGTTGTTCTACCGGCGGCTCGAGAACTCTTACCGCTGGTTCGAGGGAAAGTTTCTTTCTAACCTGAGTGGTGAAGCCGACGCGACCGGCAACGTGCATTCGTTAGCCCCGTGGGATCTGCAGCTGTCACGTTTGAAAGTACCGGCCAACTCCAACCTCGTGGGGCTCTCGCTGAAGGAAGCCCAGGTACGACGGCAGTTTGGACTCAATGTAGTGATCATTCAACGCGGCAGCCAGATCATCACGCCGCCCTCCCCCGACGATCGTCTGTTTCCGGGTGACGAGCTGCTGATTCTCGCGACGGAAGACAAGGTCGACACGTTTCAAAAAGCGCTAGACGCCGGCAGCCAAAATTTCAAAACGGCGCGAAACCTTTCCGACTACGCCCTCAAACGGCTGGTCATCACGGACGGCTCTCCGCTTCTGGGAAAAACGCTGGCGAGCGCCCAGATTCGCCATCACCTCAAGGGGCTCGTCGTGGGGCTAGAGCGCGGCACGGTCCGCAGCACCAACCCCGATCCCGAGACCGAGCTGAAGGTAGACGACTGCCTCTGGCTACTAGGCGAACCCACGTAAAACCCCGCAGGTAGCCGCTTCCTTTTGAAACAGTCCCACCCCATTCCGGGCGCAGTTCCAGTTTGGCCCCGGATTTACCGCCCACCGCCCCCCACTTTAGGCTCAACGCGACGTTCTAGATTTGGCACGACCGATGCACTAGGGGTCGGTATCGGTTTGGAAGATTTATTAAGGAGTTTCCGGTGAAGAAGATTTCGGCGCGTACTTCGAGGCCACCACGATTCAGGATGGCCGCCGCGTTCTCAACGATCGCGTGCGCACCACGATGACGATTCAGGAGTCCTTCCCCGCGACCTACATCTACAAGGGCCGCACGACGGGAAAAACTTACTTCACCGCTGGCCAGGCCATGACCAATGCCGACGATTACCACCCGCGTTTTTCCCAAGTCGGGGGCACCGTACGCTACGTGAAAGATGGATTGTCTTATGAAACTCGCGTCACTTGCGAAGTGATCGAGTAACCCACCCCACTGTCCCACCCCAAAGTCTGACCGGGGGAATCGGCTCGCTAGCCGCTTCCCCCTTTTCTTTTTCCGCGAGCCTAGTTCAGCGATTCGGCGATGGCGGTCACCCGCTCGAACGCGCGTAACAGGTTTTCGCCGAGAATCTTTTTGATATCCGTCGCGGAGTAGCCCCGGCGAAGCAGCTCTTCCGTGATGTGCGGATACTTCGACACGTCTTCCAATCCTTCGGGCATGTACGGAACGCCATCGAAGTCCGAGCCGAGTCCCGCATGGTCGATTCCGGCCACCTGCACGATATGGTCGAGGTGGTCCACCACGGTGCCCACGTCGGCCCGCGGAAAGCTGCCTTGATCGAGAAAGCCGTTCCACATCTCTTGATCGTGATCGTGGACCATACCGACGAACCCGGGAAGGCTCATCAGCTCGGCACTTCGCCCGTGGGCAAGCTCGAGTTTGCGCTCGTCACGCCCAATGAACGCCGGAAAAAAATTGACCATGATGACGCCCCCGTTCTCAGCGACGAGCTTCAACACGTCGTCGGGAACGTTACGCACGTGTTTTTTCACCGCGTAGGCCGAAGAGTGCGACGCCATCACCGGCGCCTTGGTCACGCGTAGCACGTGACGCATCGTTTTGGCGCTGACGTGGGAGATGTCCACGAACATGCCGAGCTGATTCATCTCCCGCACGACCTCTTCGCCGAACTGGCTCAACCCACCGTTTTTTTCCTTGTCGGTGCAGGCATCGGCCCACGGCGTGTTCGCCGAGTGGGTCAACGTCATGTAGCGAACCCCTTTGGCCGCAAAGTCGCGAAGCGTGTCTAACGAGTTGTTGATGGAATGGCCACCTTCCACGCCGATCAGCGAGGCGATCTTGCCCTGCCCGCGGATACGGCGAATATCGGCGGCGGTCAGCGCCAGTTCGAAATGGTCGGGGTACTTTTCCACCATGCGGTGAATGGTCGAGATCTGCTCGTAGGTGGTCTTCACGGCGACGTTGCCCGCCAGCTCGACCGGCACGTAAGCCGACCAGAACTGCGCGCCAACTCCCCCCTTTTTTAGACGGGGGATGTCCGTGTGGAATTTGGACTGGTGCTTGAGCAGATCGGTCTTCGTCAGCGACAGGTCATTGATTTCACGTAGCTGCCACGGCAAATCGTTGTGCCCGTCGATGACGAGCGCCTCTTCGTGAATCCGCTCCGCCTCCTCGGATATCTCGAGGGTGTTCTGCCCCATGCCGACAAAGAGCGCGCCTAGCGCCACCAGACCGAAACCGATACCAGCCAATCGTTTCATTAGTTGAGTCCCCCGAAATGTATAGCGACCTGCTTAAGCTAACAGCAATGGCCGCCGGCGCAAGGTTCACCCTTCGTTCCCGTTAGCACGCCGCACCACCCAATTAGTGAGTTGCCGTAGCGTGGGGCCGTTCGTTACCATACGTCCCATCATGGCCGTCCAAGTTGAAATTCCGTACCACACCATTTGGAACTTTCCCCAAAAACGCTCTGAGGTGTTCGCCTATTTCGCGGACCTCGAAAAAGCGCTCACCGCGCACTTTCCCGGGCTCGACCGCGTGAAACAGGTCGGAGACACTTACGTGTGGGAGTTCGAACCGCTCGAGTACTCGGGCTACAAGCTCGATTTCCGTTTCAACACCCAGATCCAGGTAAAGCCGGACGAGACTATCCAAGCCGTGCCCGCCGGTGGTGGGCTCGGCAAACTCAACTGCACTTGGACGTTTACCGAAACTCACGGCACGCAGGTGGAATATCGCGCAAAGCTCGTCGTCGAGCTTCCCGTGCCGGGACTCTTGAAGGGGATGGTGACCGGAGTCGCCACGAAAGAGATCACCAAACTTTTCGAGAGATACAGCGCGAGTGTCATTCAGAAATTTAAAACCTGAACTGTTGTGGGCCTTCTTCTCGGGCATCTGCATGGTACTGGCGTTTACGCCGTTCCATATTGCCCCGCTGTTGCTCGCCCACACGTTTTGTCTGCTCTGGGCGGGGCTGCAGGCCCGCGATACCCGCACCGCCTTCTGGACTGGCTTCACCGTATCGTTCCTGATGAACTCGCTCGGCTTTTTTTGGATGGTCTACACCATCAAAGTTTTTGGCGACATGCCTTACCCCGTCGCCGGACTTATTTTTCTCATCTTCTGCGGCTTTGGCGCTCTGAATTTCCCGCTGTTCACCTGCTTCACCCATTATTTCAGTAAGCGGTACCGCTGGGATGAGCTGTCCGCAAACTGGCGAGGCTTCTGGCTCACGGTCGCCCTGCCCGCGGCCTACGTCGTCATCGAGTGGATGATTCCGAAGCTTTTCCCCGTCTACATCGGCCACGCGTGGTACTGGCTTACGATCCTTACCCAGATTAGCGAACTGACCGGCGCTATTTTCTTGTCGTTTCTGGCCATGAGCCTCGGCGGCTCGGCCCTGCTCGTGTTTTTGTGGAAAAGGCGGCAGCTGCCGGTCGCGTGGGGCTACGTGGCGCTGCCGTGGTTTTTACTGCTGGGCTCGCTTTCTTTCGGTACCGTCCGCATCGCCGAACGGCCGCCCGAGTCGCGACCGCTGCGTGTGGCTTTGATTCAGGCGAACATCGGCTCGCTCGAAAAGGTGGAGGCCCACAAGGGGTATTACCCGAAGGTGCGCCACGTGATCGATACCTACAAAGCGCTTACGGTGGAAGCCGTTAACTCCGGCAAAAAACCTGACCTGGTACTTTGGCCCGAAACGGCCATGCCGATTCAGCTCGACCAGCCAAGCCCGTTCACGAGTGAGATTTATAGTTTTGCCAAGGAGCACAAGATCTCGTTGCTCACCGGCGGCTATGCTTCACAAGACCAGGATTCCCTCGGGGAGTACAACGCCGCTTTCCTAATCGTGCCCCCCGACCTCGGCGCCCCGCGGACGGAGGTCTACAAAAAGAATATCCTGCTCGCCTTCGGTGAGTACTTCCCGGGCGGTGAGCAGTTTCCCAGCCTCTACCGCTGGTTTCCGCAGGTGGCCAACTTCGGCCGCGGCCGCAGCCAAAATTTCTTCACTTTGGACAACGGCGTGCGGCTAGGCATGACGATATGCTACGAGGCCATCGTGCCCGAGTTTTTCCGCAAGACGGTGCGGCCCGGAATAAACGCGGTAGTGAACCTCACCAACGACAGCTGGTTCGGCCCCACTACCGAGCCACGCCACCACGGCGCGCTGGCCACCTTCCGTTCAGTCGAGAGCCGACTGCCGCTCTTCCGCGTGACCAACACGGGCATCTCGTTCTTCGTCGACCGCTATGGCCGAATGAGCGAGCAGACCGGCGTGTACGAAAAAGCGTTTCTCGTGAAGGACGTAGAGGTGCCACTGCTGGTGCCCCCCCTCACCTTTTATCTCCGGTGGGGTGACTGGTTCGTAGGCGTATGCGCGGCTATACTTCTGCTGTCGGTCCTACTCTTGAGGAGAAAAACTCGTGTTCCCTTACCTGCTTGATTTTCATTCGGGCTCGCACGCTATCCGGGTGCCGACCTACGGATTTCTCCTCGCGGTGGCCTTTACCGCCGCCTACTTCGACGCCCTAAAAAATGCGATGCGCGCGGACGAGGATCCAAAGCACATCGAAAACATTTTTCTATGGGTCGTCTTGGCGTCGGTGATTGGCGCCCGCATGTTCCACGTTTTGTTCGAAGAGCTGCCTTACTACATGAAAAACCCCGCGCGGATCTTCGCGGTGTGGGAGGGCGGCTATACCCTTTACGGCGCCATTCTCGCGTCGATTTTGGCCATCTACCTTTACACGCAGGCCAAGCGAATCAAGTTTTTGAACTTCATCGACTTCGCCACGCCGGCCACCGCGCTGGGTATCGGTATCGGCCGCGTCGGCTGCTTCTTGGCCGGCTGCTGCTGGGGCCGCCCGTGCGATCTACCGTGGGCCGTCACCTTTACCCACCCCGAGTCTTTCACGAGCGCGCGCAACATTCCGCTGCATCCGGTGCAGCTATACGAAGCGATCGGCGCCCTACTGATTTTTGCCTACTGCAGTTACCGCATCAAACGCCGTCAGTTCTTCGGTGAAGTCTTCTTCCACGGGATCATTCTGTATTCCATCCTGCGCTTCACGGTAGAGTTCTTTCGCGGCGATGCCTACCGCGGCTTCGTCTTTGGCGGGGCGATCAGCTACGGACAGATGATTTCCCTCGTCCTCATTCCCTTCGCCTGCACGGGCCTGTTTCTCTATTCGAGAAACCAAGCCCGCACGGCGAAAACGCAGAAAAAGAAGAAAGCAAAACGCTAGCCGTTCCCTAGAACGGTTTGGGCCAGTTGTTGTCTTCTTCGCCCAAGACCATGGGCGAAAAGAATTCGAACTTTGGCACAAGCTGTCGGAAGGTAGCCGACTTCGTGGCGAGCCCCAGAACCAGCTCGCGGATGTCGCTCGTTTCGGCGAAAAACCCGATGCCCGTCGCAATCATAATGTCCAAGTGCTTCGTCCAGGGATGGTCGGGGTTGGCCTCTTTCGAGGCTTCGAAGAAAGCCTCGTCGAAATACGCAAACGGCACGCAGGCATTAATCCACATGAGGTAGTAACGATTCGGCTCGAGCTTGATGAGCTTTGAGAACGCCCGGATGTTCTTACCCAAACCCGCGTGGCCGTTGTAGCTGATCACGTCCGTGTCCTTCAGTGACTCCCGAAACTCTTCCGTGAACTCTTCGGTGGCTTCCTGCACGTTGCCGGTCTTGATGCGCATAGTGCGCAGCTCGACGATTCCCGCCGGCGTTTGCCACCGGCTTACTTGCGTTTCGTGGAAAAAATTATCGGTCAGCACTTGGGTCGTGGCGCCGGGATGCTGTTGGCAAAAACTCTCGTGCAGAGACTGCTCTTGCCGCGCAAGCGAGATCACATTGCCCATCACGTGCGTGATGACGAGCTTGCCGTCTTCCCACATCTTGCCGTACTCGGGCGCCTTGTTCGACGTGTTGAGTGGCGAGTCCACTACCTTAAGCGACACGCGCTGAGCGTCTTCGGGAAGCTCCGGCTGGCCCAACGGGCATTGGGGATTTTTGAGGTTGAGGTAATACCACATCGGCCCTTTCCCGCACTGGCCTCCGTACTTGGCCTCGAACGCTTCCATGCCTTCCGCGTCGCCGCGCACGGGGAACACGATCGGGAGCGAGGTCTTCGCTCCTCCACGTGGCCAGCTAGCCAAGAAGGTAGCGCCGTACACGATACGGTTTTTACCGTAAGCGCCTTTCGAAACGGTTTTCACCTCCATAGTCAGCGAGTGCCATAGCCCCGGCGTGGCGTTGATGGGACGCAGCTGGGATACGAGGTAGTGTAGCTGGTCGCGAATCTCAGCCTCCCAACTTTTCTCGTCTTCGGTGTCGGTCTCGAAAACCAGCTCTTCGAGAGTGGCCTCCACCAGCTTAACGCCGCGGGCATCGTACCGCGGGTTCACCGCATGGCCCGTCCCCGTGGCCAGCCCCAGTCCTACCGCCAATGCCACCATCCACTTCATGCCGCTCTCCCCGTCGTCTCCCGAGCTAGCCCCGGGTTTGTTTTTTGCATTTTTTCGTGAGAAAAACTGCCCTGGTTCTACAAAGGAGTATCCAGTGTATCGCTTACCCCTACTTACCGCCATTTTGGTTTCTGTCACGATGGTTCGCGCGGCCGATACGACTTGTAAGTCCGAAGAGGTGAAGTTTTGCAAAGGCATGACGGGAACGGCGCTCGCGAAATGCCTCGGTTCGCACAAGACCGACCTATCGGAGTCCTGTCAGGTAACCCTGAAAACGGACGAAGCCGCCAAGGCCAAAACTGACCTGAAGAAAGAAGATCCGTTGAAGGGGATGTCCCCCGCCGACAAGGCCAGCGCGATCTTCAACCCCTAGCTGGCCCGCCGTTTGCTTTGCCTTTTCACATGAATCCACCGAAAGGGGTGACTCGTGATGAAAAAGACAGCGGCGAAAACCACCAAACGAAAAACCGCCACCAAAGCGAAGGCGAAGCCGACATCGAAAGCTAAAAGGGCAACAAAACGCACCGCGCTATCCGCGAAGTCGGTTAAAGGGCTGACGCGAAAAAAGCCGGCCAAGCGGGCCGCAATGAAACCCAAGGGGAAAGTCGTCAAGCTACGCGTGCCCGATCGGGGCGGCTTCTTTCCCGAAGGCGAAGCGCCCTTTGCCGGTGCCACGCTCAACGCGGCGAACTCTACGCGCGACCAGTTCTCGGGCGACGTAGCGGATCGTCGCACCCGGCACATCAAGGTGCCCCCCGCCCACGCTGAGTCCTAAGCTTCGAACTCGCGGGAGGTCGCTAACCGGGCCTCCCGCTACTTTGTGCCTCAAGTGAACTGCCCCGTGCGGATCAGCGCCGCCGTCATCCCGATTACCATGAGCCACAGGATGACCCCCATCCACAGCGGACGCGCGCCGGCCTTCTTTAAAGCCGCGCGGCTCATCTGGGCGCCAATCAAAAAGATCGCCATGGTCATGCCCGCGCGTCCCACCCGGTTCAGCACGGCGAAAAGCTCCTTGAGCGTCACGTTGTCCGTCGGCACGGCCGCTTTGAACGCCACCACCGCCACGAACGCCGGAATGAACCACGGCAATCCAGCCTTTACCGCGGTGAGAAACGACGGCTTCTTGCCCTGCGATCGCCGGCCCATCCAAAGCCCCAGCACCACCGTGATGGGCAAAATCCACAACGCGCGGGTCAGCTTGATGGTAGTGGCGGTGCTTAAACTCTGCTCAGAAAATCGGGCCGCCGCGCCGACTACCGAACTGGTGTCGTGAATCGCAATCGCCGCGAAGTAGCCGAAGTCGGTCACCGACATGCCCAAGGCCTGTCCTAGCTCCGGAAAAAACAGCAGCGCCACGGAATTCAAGGTGAACACCACCGCCAGCCCCACGGCGATCTCTTCATTCTCGGCCTTGATGACCGGAGAGACCGCGGCAATCGCGCTGGCTCCGCAGATGGCCGTGCCCATCGTGATGAGCAGCGAGATCTTCTCGGCCACGCCAAACAGTTTCGCCAGGCAAAGACCCGCCACGATGGTGAAGAAGATACTGAAGGCCGTCACCCCAATCCCGTGGCTACCGGCGCGCACCACCGCCGATGGGTCCATCCCAAACCCCATCAGCACGATGGAGACCTGCATGGCGAGCTTCGCGGTTTTTTTCTGCGTGGGGTTCAACGTAAGGCCAAGCCCCAAGCTCAAAAACAGTCCCGCCACCAGCGCGGTGGCGGAGCTTACGAAAGGAAACAGGCAAAGGATGGCGAACACCCAAAGTACTGAGCTCTTATCCTTCACGGTTCTCCTCCGACAGTCATTGCGAGGGCAAAGCCCGAAGCAATCCCGTCGAGATTGCTACGCCGATTTGTTCAAAGCGTAATCCAAATCGGCGCGCAAGTCGTCGATGGCCTCGATGCCAACGCTCAACCGCACCAACGTGTCCGAGATACCGAGCGAAGCACGGGTCTCCGCCGGCAGCGACGCGTGGGTCATGATCGCCGGATGGTCGATCAGCGACTCGACGCCGCCCAAGCTTTCCGCGCAGGCGAACAGCTTTACGTTTTCGAGCAGCCGACGCGAATTATCGAGGCCGCCGTTCACGAAGAAGGTAATCATGCCGCCCCCGCCGCGCATCTGCTTGCGCGCCACGCCGTACTGCGGATGACTGCTTAGCCACGGATACAGCACCTTTTCCACGCGAGGGTGCTTCTCCAGCCAGCCCGCCAGCTCCGCGGCCGTTTCATTATGCTGCTTCATTCTGAGCGCCAGCGTTTTGATTCCGCGCAGCTGCAGGAAGCAGTCGAAAGGTCCGGGCGTTCCGCCCGATGATTTTTGAATGTGATAAATCCGCTCCGACAACTCTTTGTCGTTCATGATCAGCGCGCCACCGATGACGTCGCTGTGGCCATTGATGTACTTGGTCGTCGAGTGCAGCACGATATCGGCACCCAGCTCCAACGGGCTCTGAAAATAAGGGGTCGCGAAAGTATTATCGACAACCACGAGGGGCCGAGGATTCTGCTTCTTCGCCCATTCACAAATGCGCGCGATATCCACCACCTTCAGCAGTGGATTGGTGGGGGTCTCCACCCAGATAAGCCTTGTATTCGGCTTGGCAAAATCCGCCACGCTCTGCTTCGTGAGGTCGGCAAACGTCGTCTCGACGCCGTGCCGCGCCCACACGGTGCGGAACAAGCGCGACGTCCCGCCATAAACGTCGTCGATGGAAACCACGTGGTCGCCGGTGTTCAACAGGTGGAGAACCGCATCCGTGGCGGCGCAGCCGCTCGCCATGGAGAAGCCGTACTTACCGCCTTCGAGCGAAGCCAGCGAAGCTTCCAAAGCGGCCCGGGTCGGGTTACCCGCGCGCGAGTAGTCGTAGCCCTTGTGCACTCCCGGCGACTCTTGCACGTAAGTGCTGGTCGCAAAGATGGGGGTCATGATGGCGCCGGTCGAAGGATCCGGCGTCACGCCCGCGTGAACCACCTTGGTCTCGAACTTCCACTTTCCACTATCCATTTTCGACTCTCCACTCTCTTCCACTCACTGTTTGACGGAATATCTAAACTTAAGTAACCACTAGCCTTTTAGGTGTCAACATGACGCAACTACCCATCAAACGCGCCCTTCTGAGTGTTTCCGAAAAAACCGGCCTGGAAGAGCTGGCCAGCGCCCTGGACGAACGGGGAGTCAGCCTTTACGCCACCGGCGGCACGGCGACCTTCCTCGACGCCCACGGGCTTTCCATTACCGAAGTGGAAACCGTGACCCAGTTTCCCGAAATGCTGGGCGGCCGGGTGAAGACGCTACACCCTCGCATTTTTGGCGGCATTCTCGCCCGCCGGGAAGAGCCCAAGGACATGGAAGAGTGCCGGCGCTTCGAGCTGCCCCTCTTCGATCTGGTCGTGGTGAACCTCTATCCGTTCTGGGATCACTTACGTAAAAGTACCGACGAGCAGTCGAGCTTCGTCGACATTGGTGGTCCGTCGCTCATCCGCGCCGCCGCAAAAAACCACCGGGCGGTGGCCGTGCTATCGAGCCCCAAAGATTACTCAGGCTTTCTCGCCGAGTTTCGCGACACCGGCACCATTTCCTTGCCGTTCCGCAAGGCCTGCGCCGCCAAAACCTTTGCCCGGGTGTCGGAGTACGACGGCATGATCGCAAAGGCCTGGTCCGAAGAGGTCACCGAAGGCACGTCCCTACCCCAGTGGATTTCGTTCGCGGCCCAAGAGCCTTTGCGCTACGGCGAGAATCCGCATCAGACGGCGGTCTACGTTCGTACGGAAAAGGCGGGCTGGAATGTGCTGCAGGGCAAAGAGCTTTCGTACAACAACCTGCTCGACGCCGAGGCGGCGCAGCGGCTGGCTAACGAGTTCACTAACCGCGCAGTCGCGATCATCAAGCACAACTCCCCTTGTGGCGTAGCGGTAGGCCGCGACAAAGAGCCCTTGGCGAAAGTTTTCGATCGCGCCTGGAATGCCGATTCGAAGTCCGCCTTTGGCGGTATCGTGGCGACGAACTCGCCGGTAGACGAGGCCACGGCCACCGCGATTGCCGGAGGGTTCGTGGAGGTCGTGATCGCCCCGTCATTTTCGGACGGAGCCAAGACGGTGTTGGCCGCGAAGAAAAATCTGCGCCTCATCGAATGGGCCAAGCCCCAGGGCCAGGGGTTCGAAGTACGGCCGAGTCTAGGGGGCTGGCTGCTCCAAAAAGAGGACAACGCCTCATCGCTAGGCAAAGCCGAGACGGTGACGGGCAACGCCCTTTCGGGAAATGCGCGGGCGGATCTCGAGTTCGCGTGGAAGGTAGTAAAGCACGCAAAATCCAACGCCATCGTGATCGCCAAAGACGGCGTCACGCTCGGCATCGGTTCCGGGCAGACGAGCCGGGTCGACGCCATGGAGTCGGCGATTGCGAAAGCCAAGGCCAAGGGCCCGCTCACCGGCGCGGTCGTGGCGAGCGACGCCTTCTTTCCGTTCCGCGACAACGTGGATGCCCTAAAGGGGTTGGGGCTTTCCGCCATCGTTCAGCCGGGCGGCAGCCAGCGCGATCAGGAAGTGATTTCGGCCGCCGACGAAGCGGACCTCGCCATGATCTTTACCGGCGAGCGTCACTTCCGGCATTAGGCGCCAGCTTCGTTCTCAGCTTGCGCCATACGCGCTGGAGTAACGGCGGTCGATCCATTTTCATCCAGTTGCGATCGCGGCGCATCGTTTTATAGTAACTGCAACCGGTGCACGGGATTCCGCGCCGCGGCCTGGCCTTTCCCTGAAGCATGCGTCGAGCGTAATTCATTTTTTTTCCGTTCAGCACGTTCTCCAGCCCGTCGCTAAACGCGTTGCCAAAATCAGCCCACGAATTCACACAGCAGCCGAGTACTTTCCCATCGTAGTTTAACTGCGGTGAGTCCCACAGCTGGCGGCATATCGCGTGCCCCAGATACCGTTCGCCGTGCTTCTCGTAATACTCTTGTCGGGTCGCTACTCCGCCAGGAAGCTGCGAGCGCAACGCCTCGAGATTTTTTACGGGAGAAAATGTCTGACTGTCGTCAGAAGCGAGCTTCAACCGAAAGGTCATGCCCAGCTCGGCTGCCAGCGCACGCGCCGAATCGATCTCGTGCTCATTGTGGCCGAATACTATGAATTGCCAGTTAAGCCGCGGAAACTCGCTTTTTGCCTTGGCCTTCAACCGGTTCAATTCCCGCACGTTTTCCAGCGCCCGATCAAGCTGTCCGCCCACGCGATACTTTTCGTAAACGGCCTGGGTGGCACCATCGAGCGATATGTTGAGCGAGTGAAACTTAAACTCGACCAGCGCCGCCAGCACGCCCGGGGCTACCCGGTTGAAGTTCGTACCGTTGTCGGCCGAAAGCGTGACGCCTCGCCGGTGAGCCACCTCTACAATGGCCGCTAGCTCGGGATTCAAAAAGATCTCCCCCCAGTTCGACAGCTCCACGTGCCGTACCCAGGGATTGGCGTCCAGCAGTGCGGAAAAGTCGGCCGCCGAGAGAAAACCGCGTCCGAGAAACGGATGCACTTTGCCGCGGGTGGTTTCGCACAATGGGCAACGTAGCTGACACGCCGTGGCCGCCTCTACTCGAATTATTTTCGGATGAAACATATGCCACAGCTTAGTCGCGACTCGCCAAGTCATTAAAGGCTCAGCTTTCGTTGAGTTTTGACCGAAAAGATATTGGTAAACCTATGTCGACTTCGCCAAAAGAATGGTTAGTCCGCACACGTGACGGGGAGATCCTAGGCCCCTACACGCAGCGCGAGATGTGGGAAGAGCTGCAGAAGAAAGCTTTTTCCCTAGACGACGAGATCGCCCCTTCACAGGGACAGTGGATCTCGGCGCAGGCGCTCGGCTACCGCGACGGCGACGAGTTCACGCGCACGAGCACGCGAAGCCACCAGCAGACCCGTTCCACGTTCACGAAGGGGAATGGCCCTTCTACCGAGGGCGGTTCGCGCGACGACGGCCACGGCATCACCTCGTCGCACACCTTCACCACTAAGCATGGCCAAGGCGGTGAAGACCTCACCCCCACGCCGGAGTTCGAGCGCCGCGAACCACACCTGCCGCCGCACTCGTCCCCCCACCCGCAGGCTCACCCGCGTCCCCAGCGCGCTCCTAGCCAAAAGAGCCCGAGCCGCGTCGCGCCGCTCATCACTTTACTAGTGCTGTTCGCCGTAGGCTGGATTGTTCTTTCGCAGGTGCGCGTGAACGGTTTGAAGCCGTCCGCGCGCGAAAACACTTTGGTTCCCGCGGCCCGTAGTAACAGCTCGCCGCTGCTCAAGACCGTTTACGGCATGATCGAACGCGGCGAAACGAAGTCCGCCTTGGCCGAGCTCACGAGATTTCACGAGCGAAACTCCGACAAGCGCGACCTCGAGTACCTCATCCCTTATTCGGCGCTGCTCATCATGGAGTCCGAATCACCGCAACGGGCGCGTAAATTTCTCGAACAGATTCTAGCCAACCCCGCGGCCTCGCCGGCGATCAAGGCGCAGGCGCACCATTGGATGGGTTACCTCCTGATGGCGCTCGGCGAAGGGGACATGGGCGAAAGCCATTTTCTCGATTCTCTGCAACTCAATACGAAAGACGTAGCGTCCCGCTTCGAGCTCGGCCGCTCGTACCTGTTGCAGGGCAAGTACTCGCAGGCGCTCGACTACTTCCAGCTCGCCGAGCTGGAACGGCCGGAGCTGTGGCTGATCCATCTTTTCAAGGGGCGGGCAAAGCTCGAGCTAGGCCAGTACGAAGAGGCCAAGACCTCTTTCCAGCGCGCCATTCTCGCCTCCCCCGATCGCTGGGTGAGCTACCTGTACTACAGCGTGGTGCTGGCCGATCACGGAGAGAAAGAGCTCGCCCAGATTACGCTGCGGAAAATGCTGACGCGCGATCCGTTGTTCGAAGTAAACAGCCCGGCCCCCTGGGGGTTTTACCGCGAAAAGACGGACTACGAGGATTATCTAAAAGGTTTTGCGAAGGTGATGAGCGACGGAATGGGCGAAGAGAAAGAGCTGGGTAAGCTCTACCTCAACTACCTCAACCATGGCAGCGCGGGAACGGAAGGGCCGAAGATTGAAGCGGTAGCGGTAAGCGGGGGAATGATGGCCAAGGTATTAGGCCTTAAGGTCGCCTTAGCCCGCGACGCCTCGGTGGAAGAGCTCAAGACCGCAATCGCCCGCCTGCCCCAGTCGCTAAATGATTTTGGTTACTACGCCTACGTGCTGCGCGGCGAAGGCCGTCTGCGGCTCGGCCAGGTAACCGACGCCCACGCCGATTTTAAACGCGCGGTGG
>JBGSST010000324.1:0-34340 GCA_041736915.1 Bdellovibrionota bacterium | reverse complement strand
CTGAACCGCCACCGCCACCGCTGCCTCCACCATCGCCGCTCTTGTCGGCGTTTCCGCCGCCGCCCGGGCCCGCTGGATTTTGGAAGATGGGTTTACCTAAGTCGAACATGCGCTGAGCATCGCCTTTGACCACGTAGGTTTCTTGCGCGGAGTTGTAACGCCAACGTCCGTCGTTGGGATACGAGCTTTTGCGAAGCTCGTTGCATCCGAAATCGTTCAGTCCATCTTTCTTCTCGAGACCGATGGCGCTGGCGTCGCCTTCATTCCAGTTGCCGAGCGAAAGTCCCGCGCCGGAGCCGTACGGTAAGCCCGTAATCTGCCGAAAGACCGTGGTAGCTAGCGCCTGCGTGTTGTTGCGGGCAACGATTCCGGAGCCGGTAGGATTTACGTCGCCGCCACGACCGGTCATTTTGTAACGTTGTAAGAACGTATCTCCGGGATTGAACGTAAGATCTTCGCACGTATCGCGGTCTTTCGCGGAGGCCCCGCACATCTGCGCCGCCAAATCGGGGCGCGGTACCACGGTGGCGGACGCCACGCGGTTTACGCCCTGCGAATTCATCCCCTGAATCGCGTTACACGACTGCCGGGCCTGCGAGTTGATCTCACCAGCGCTACCGGGCGAGTTCTTGATGTAAAACGGAAACACGACGAGGTTCACCTTGCACGCGGCCGCCATGTCGACGAGCCCCTTCACCATCGAATTGCCGTTGGGCACCGACGGATCGAGAAACACGCAAGTGGGAAACCAGCGTTTGAACGCTTCAATCTTGGGAGGCGGGTTGCCGCCATCGCCCCCACTTGTAGGACCACCGCTGTTGTTGGGCGCCTGACCCGAGCCTTCTCCCTTGGCTACGTTGTCGTCGTAAGTCGTGCTTTGCGTTCCGTCGCCGCCACTTCCCCCGGAGCCACCGCTGGAACCACCACCCCCGCCGGGACCGATCTTGGAAGGCGTTGAGCTTCCGCCAGCACTCGCACTGGCCGTACCAAGCGAAGCTTTTCCTTCGACGCGCGCCTTAGCCATGTCTTTCAAAATATCGCCGACTGACCGTTTCTCTGCGGATTCCGTCGCCGGAGTCGTTGAGGGGTTGGCCTCGGCGCCAAAACTCGCCGCGGGGGTCGGTGCGGGAGTGGCCTGCGCCGACGCCGCGGGAATACCAATCTTGGACTTGGCACCCAACTTGGTCTTGGGCTTGGGCTTGGGCTTGGCCTGTGCGGTAGGAATCGGTACCGCTTTTTTACCCGCGGACTTCACCACGGATTTCGTGCGCTGGGCCATGGCCAGCGAAGAAAGCAGCAAAAATGTCAGCATGAGAAGCTTCATGGAGCCTCCCCGTTACCGGGAATCGAGCGCGGAGTCCGTCCGTTACGTCCGCGACGCGCGACTTCCCCGTCGATACCCCGAACGCGTTCCCCCACTTTTTGGCGGCGGCGCCGTTGTCGCAGCTTCTCGTCACTCTCTTCGTCGGAAGAATCTTCGCCGTCTCTTCCCACGTTGCCAAAAAACTCGTTGCCGCTAAATCCGGAACTTCCGCCTAGCGCTTTGCCCTGCCCGAACGTGGCGGGTCCCACGCCGGAAGGTGAGCGTTCCGCCGAGCCCGTCATGCCAACCGCGGCTCCCACACCGCCCGGCGCGCCTTTTGAGGCCTCGTCGTCAAACGCAAATCCACCGCTACGCGATTCACCAGGGCCCGCGCCGGCTCCGCCACCCGAACGGCCAGGGGTACTTCCCGAGGCTTCGCCCTTGCCGGCGTCGTCATCGAACGCAAATCCGCTAGAGCCGCCGCTACCGCCGCCGCCGATCTCTCCGCCGCGGCCAAACGAACCACCGGGCATCTTATCGACCTTGAGACTGCCGACGTTGCCAACGGCCGAGCCGCCCCCGCCGCGCGATTCGCCCTTGGCGGCGTCGTCATCAAATCCGACGGACTTAGTGCCCACTGGTTTATTGTTCGGCGGTGACAACCTTGGTTTTTCCGGAAAAATCACTTCTTCGCTTGCGCCGGCGATAGGGGTGCCGGCCTTACGCGTTCCGCCGGTGGCCTCTTCACCGGCCGGGCGTGGACGCAAACGGTGGCGCGGATCAACGGCGGTCGGCGGCGTGCTCGATAGCTGTCCTCCGCCCGTTCCTTTGCCGGAAGATTTTGAAGATTTTGCCGACCCCGCGTCGTTGGAGCCTTTGGCCGCGCCGTCATCCATTACGATAGTATTGCCCGCGTCGCTGATGAGGGGTGGACGAATGGCCGGAATGTTTCCGGGTGGATTGTTAGGCTTGTTAAAGAGCTGACGACCGCTATCGAGCTGCCACCAAGCCGAAGGGTCCTTTGGTTCCACGTAATAGGTTTCTCGCGCGGGTTCGTACTTCCATTTGCCGTCGTTTGTGAAAGCATTGCGCCGAATCGCTAGACAACCCTCGTCGGTCCATCCATCTCCGTCTCCCCCCTCTTCGAATCCGATCCCAAAACCATCGCCTTTTCCGTTGGGGTGACCAAACATGCTGTGGCCGATCGCTTCGTGGCTTACAACACTGTTGGTGCAAGCACCGAGATCTTCAATGGATGGTGCAATCGGAGACGATCCACCTCCGGCTCCACTTCCTTGATTGTGGGCTTTAATGTCATCCAGACGTTTTTGCGCTGCCGCATCTGGTGGCGAGCCTTTCGCTTTCTTTTCTAGCTTGGCGATTTCCTCGTCATACTTTTTCTTCTCTGCGCCGCTGCTGTTCAGCTGTGCGCACCCTGCGGTATCGGTATCTAGCACGCGATTGCCGTTCGCGTCAGTCTTGTAAATCTGGCACATATGATCGGCCATCTGAGTGTTGTTAACGCATATAGAAGTGGAAGCTCGCTCGGCGTTATCCACATTGCCCGCGATATTGCATGCACTCGACTGCATCGAGTTGACCTGGTCCGAAGCAGTGGCCACGTTAGGATAGCTGCCAGGAGCCACGGTGACGGGAAACACAACCAGGTTCACTTCGCATTTAGCCATTGCGGCCGTCATGCCCTTGATGGTCGCGTTGGCCTGCGCCTGGTTGGCCGCCTGAGGATCAATGAACAGGCACATCGGATACCACTGCGGGTACGCCTTCGCCTGGGGATTGCCCGCGCCCGGACCGTTACCACCACTGATGGGACGGCCACTTCGATTCTTGGAAGCCGAATCATCGAATTCCGTTTTTTGCGTGGCCGCGGGAGGATTGCCTCCGCCACCGGTATTCGCCGCGCCCTTACCATTGGCGCCGCCTAAACCGTTCAAACCACCGAGCCCGCCCAAACCACCCGCGCCCCCTTTGCCGGCCGCGCCGGTTGACGACGACGAGCCGTTCCCGCCAAGCTGCGAGTCCGAATCGGTTCCCGATCCACCCGCGCCGCCCAAACCAAGCTGCCCATTAGCCGAGCCACCGGGAATGACGAACGAGGGAGTAAAATCTTTGATGAGGCGTTTGCGCGCGCCGCGATCGACCGAGGCGACTTTGCGGGCGTTGGTTTCGGCAAACGCCGAAGGCGGGCAAACGAGCGCAATGGAAAGAATCCAAGCGATGATCGGTTTTCGCTGCGCGGTTCGCACGAAGTTGCCTCAAGGTTGCGTTACTAGGAAGAAAACGTGCTGCTAGATAACCCTAGTAAGAGCAATCCCGAGGCCAGGTTTTGAGCCTAAACAGGCATAAAAACCTATTTAAAACAGTAGTTTACGCGTGAGCCCAACGCGAAAAGCGCCTATCTTCTGGACAGGCGCTCCAATCTAATTCAATCCGTATACGGGCAGTCTTTCCCAAAAGGGGCCAACCCCCTTTTAGGAAAGATTCCCGAAAGGGGGTTGGCCCCTTTCGGGAAAATTAGATATCGCGGTAGCGGGTTAAGAGCGTTTTGTAAGAATTTTCCGCCGCCCCCGCCATTTTCTTTTCGAGTTGGCTGATGTTGGGGGCGAAACCGAAAACGTGTTCCACCCCTTCGCTCACCGGTTCGCCCACCGCCGCCAGATCGCGCCACGCCGGATCCTCGACCTTCGCGTCGTAAACGGAGAAGCGTACCGTGTCCTTCGGGAAATAATCTCCCGCGCCAATCAGCATCTTGAGACCGCCGCCCTTTTCGAGCTCGATCTGCACATTGGCGACCGCAATGGCATCTACGTTCAGCTTCCGCAGGATCTCTTTGCGGCGGCTGGCGTCGGCAATTTCCACCGGCCACGCGTCGACGATTCCGTTGGCGGCCAGCAGCACCGTACCGCCGCGTGTGGGCGGACGGCTTTGGATGCCCGTCATCTTGTCGTCGTGGAACTGCTTGTAGAAAGCGTTGCCGGCAACCGTCTTGCGATCGATCACTTTCCACTTCAGCTCTTTCGCCAGCTGCTTTTCCAGGCCCGCGTACATTTCGTCCGCAAGTGGATTGGCCATGCCGATGCCGGCAGTCCAGGTCTCCTGATTCGAGGATCCCGAGAACAGCGACTCGAGCCCCTTGTGTCGCGGCTGCTGCACCGTGAACCCTACGATCGCCACCCGCTTTAAGGCGGCCGTCCGAGTTTTATCGGCGGTAACCGTCGCACAGGCGGAAAGGAATAAGAGAGGAACAGCGGCTAGTAGCGCTTGGTAACGCATAAGGAGCTCCTTGGCCCTTGGGAATTTAGATGAGGTCGAAATACCAACCCAAGTTTAGGTACGGCAGGCCGCCCACTCCGCCTTTGAAGGAGAGGTTGTATCCCGCGCCGACATTGAAGCCGCTCGCCGCCTGCCAGTCGAAACCGAGCGTGGCGTAAATGTGCGCCGCGCTCGAGCCGAAGTTACTCACCGACACGGCCGCGCCCCCGGTCTGCGAAACGGATACGTAAGCGAAGCTAAGGCCCGCTACCGGCGATAAGTTCCAGCCCGGTACGAAGAAGCGCGTTCCGGCGCCCAGCGTAGTGGCGCTGGCTTCGGAAGCGCCCAACGTGGCGCTCACGCGGCCCAAGCCTCCGGTAATGCGCATGAAGTCGAAGGCGTTGTAGCCCAGGTTCACGCCCACCAGCGTCGGAAACGGGTCACCGAGGATGCCGAGATAAACGCCGGCCTTACGCATCATGCGATTGCTCTGCGCCGCGGTTTCCGTCGACGTGCCGTGCGAACGTGTGTCCGCGAATGCCGCGCCGTTGATTACGGCGGTGGCAAAAATTACCGAAAGTAAACGAGTGCCCATAGAAAACCCCATGTTGATTCTCCTGAATTAATTTTTAAACGCAGTTAATTTTCACGTAACTCGGACGTGGGCATCGTTATTCAGGAGTTATTCGCGAGTCAAATTAATTTATACCTTGGTATAAATCTATTAGCCGTTGAAGCAGTCTACGAGTTCGAGGGCTTCCTTCACCGTTTTGCGGCGAAGCTGCTCGAGAGACAAGGCCGAGGCGGTTGTACAGTGATCAAGGAGGTGGCCGGTTAGCACGGTTTGAATGAGCTTGGCCAAATTAGCGGCCTGCTTACGTTTGGCGGCCGGCAGTAGAGGCTCCACCACGGCCTTCAACCGGTCGGCTCCCAACGTGCGAATTTCGGTGTGAAGTTTGCGGTAAAACGGATCGTAACTCGCATAATAATAAAGCAAGCAAACCACGGCCGAATGTTTCGGATAAGTCGCGATCCAGTCGAAGGTGCCGTTGATGAATGCGGTAAGCCGCTCCCGATCTCCGTCGGCCTCTTTCACGTAACGCACGGTAAAACTCTGCACCGTCGCCACCACGAACTTAATCGCCGCTTCCACGATCGTTTTGCGGTCTTGGTAGTAGTAGGCCACGTGAGCCTTGGTCATCTTGTGCTTTTTACCGATGGCTTCGAGCGACGACGCCTCCACGCCGATGGTGGCGATGCACTCGATGGCGCTCTCCAAGATCGCAATCCGGCGCATGTCCCCCTTGTTCGGTTTGAACTTAAGGAACTGGCTATAGAGCGCTTGGGTGAGTTCTTTGTCTTCCATGGGAAAAATTGAGATTGACGCTATGTATCATAGGCGCCACGTGCGAATCCAGTGACGTAAATTAGCACGGAAATTCAGTAGATTAGAGGACTATCGGCTAACCCGGCGGTAGGCCCAAAAGGCCAAAGCACCAAAGAGCATATTGGGCGCCCAGACGAGCACCCAGGGGGCTCCCCAGCCGCGCACCGACAAGGCGTTGGCGGCCACGAGAAAGAGGTAGTAGCTGATGCCGACTACGGTACATAGCAGGATGGCGCCGCCGCGAACGCCTTTCTGGCTGAGTAGCGACAAGAAGAACCCGAGCGCCCCGAACACGAAGCAAGAAAGCCCGAGCGAGATGCGGCGGTGAAACTCGACCTGCAGCGTGCGTAAGCCTACCGGGTTGGCGACCGGGTTGATCTCCGACATGCGCTGCCGCAGCTGATCGTAGTTGAACGACAGCGGGCTGTAGTCGCGCCAAGCTTCGCCCAGCGGCGCGTGGCTCAGGTTGATGTCGTGCACGTCGAAATCGATGCGCAGCAGATCGTTATCGACCTTTTTCTCGTCCTCGTAGACCGAGCCGTCCGAAAGCCTAAGCAGCAGCACCCCTTCGTACGGCGCCGAGATGATCACCGCCTTCTTTGCCGTAATGGCCAGCGGATGGGACTCATCCCGATCGTCGAAAAGAAACACCCGACGCATCTCGTTTTTGGCGGGAATCACCTGCTCCGCATAAAGGGTAAGCCCGTGAAAGCCGCCAATGAACACGCCCGGCCGCAAAGCCTCCATCACCTTTTCCTGCTGGAAACGGGAGATCATCAGCTCGAACTTCCGGTTACCCTGCGGCACGGGGTACATCGAGAAGTAAACCGACATCGCGCTCACCAGTAGCGACAGGACCGCCACCGGGCCAAAGGCTTGCAACAAGCTGATGCCGCTGGTTTGCAGTGCGAGCGTTTCTCCCTCGGAGTGGGCGCGCGATACCCCGATCAGCACCGAAAAAAGGTAAGCCACCGGAATGACCGACCCCACGAGCGACCACAGCAGGTACCAGCACATCATCAGGATGTCGGGAACGTTGACCTGATTAGCGACGAGAAACTCGCTTAGCCGAATGGCCTGCGCCATCAGCAGAATGAGCAGAAACAGCGAAGTGCCGACTAAAAACGATGGAACGGTCTCGCCCCAAAAAAACTTATAGAGATAGGGCGACGTGAGCCCAAACCGCCAATAGGCGGCGGGTGTGGACCGCACGGATTTCCACCAAGCGGCCAGTCCTGAAATGACACGGCCTTTCATCGAGGCCGATTATAGCTAAAGGATTAGTCCTCGTCGCTGCTGGAAGACGACGAGTACGAGTTATCGCCCCGCTCTTCCTCTTCGGCGGCCTGCGCGGGATAGCGTTGCTCAGTCGGAGCCGGACGGGCCGCTACCCCGAGGGCCCGCGGTTGTTGACCCCAGCCGGAGCCAGCCGGAAGCACCTGCTCTTCCGCCGGAACCTGCGGAACCGAAGAAAAATCGCCGGCAATCGCCGTGTTCAAAAACAGGCCCCACGCCGACACGAACACCGATACCAATAGAAGAGCCAATAGGATGCGTCTCATGAATTCAGTCCCCCCCCGAAATCGTTTCCCCTATCTAGAAAAGGAGCAAATCCACGGCCAGTCCTATCCCGCGAAAACACTCAGGATTCGCCCCGTATCCCTGTCTACCCCCCAGAAAATGTAAATAACTTAGACTTGGGTGCGGTTTGGGTTTAAGCGGGATAGGTGAGCGACCAGTTTCAAGACGACTTATTTGCGGGGGCCAATGCGAGCGATGATGCCCCGTTAGCGGAACGGCTGCGGCCCAAGACGCTCGAAGAGTTCGTGGGGCAAACCCATTTCCTGAACGAGCGTTTCAAGACGATGGTGTCTTCCGACAAGTGGTCGGGGCTCGTATTTTGGGGCCCTCCGGGCACGGGAAAGACTTCGCTTGCGCAGCTCATCGCCAACGCTTCAAAACGTCCGTTCCAAAAGATCTCCGCCGTGAACACCGGCGTGAAAGAGATTAAGGAAACGCTCGAGCGTTCTAAGTTCGAGCGAAATTCGGGCAAGAAGGCGTGGATCCTTTTCATCGATGAAGTTCACCGGTTGAACAAAGCTCAGCAAGATGTGCTGTTGCCGTTTTTGGAAGAAGGTTCAATCCGATTTATCGGGGCGACCACCGAGAACCCTTCGTTCGAGATCAACAACGCTATCTTGTCGCGAAGCCTGGTTTTTCATTTCAAGGGAATTGAGCAGAAAGATCTCATGACTCTGCTCTCGCGTTCCATCCCTCACGGCCGAGTGCTATCGGAATCGCTGCTCGCGAAGCTGGCGCAGGTTGCCAATGGGGATGCCCGTAAGGCGCTTTCGCTGTTGGATCATCTTCTGCTGTCGAGCACGTCCACGGTTTTGTCCGAAGACGACTTACAAAACCTCGCCTCGTCGCAAAGCCTTTACTACGACAAGAAAGGCGAAGGGCATTACGACACGATTTCGGCTTTCATCAAGAGCGTGCGTGGCAGCGATCCCGATGCGGCCCTTTATTATCTCGCACGCATGCTAGAGAGTGGCGAAGACCCGATGTTCATTGCCCGCCGGGTCGTAATTCTCGCGGCGGAAGATATCGGCAACGCGAACCCAATGGGGCTGGTGCTCGCGCAGGCGGCGGCGCAGTCGGTTCACATGCTCGGCATGCCGGAAGCCCGCATCGTACTTTCACAGGCGGTGACGTATCTAGCGTGTTCGGAGAAGAGTAACCGCGCGTACGAGGCGATCGACAAAGCCATCGAAGCGGCGAAGTCTACTGGTCACCTCAATGTGCCGATGCACCTTCGCAACGCCCCCACGCAGGCGATGAAAGAATGGGGTTACGGCAAAGGATACGACTATCCCCACCGCGCCGAAACCGGTTGGGTGCAGGCAAGCTACCTACCCGAAGGGCTCGAGGGCACGCGGTTCTACGAGCCAAAAGCCATCGGGGTAGAGAAACGGTTTCAAGAGTTTCTGGCCGCCAAGGGCAAGCGGGGCGACACGCCGTCCGGGGCTGGCCACTCCTAAAGACGCGGCACGCTCGCCGTTTCGTCGGTTTTTCGTTACGATGCCTGCTATGCCAGCCGCCGGATTCACCGTACAAGCGATCAACCTTTTCGAGTCGATCAGCATCAAGGGAATTCGTTCGGTTCTCTCCGGGAAAGTCATCGACTCTTCCCCGCAAGAGCTTCGCCTTCAGTATGGCGAGAATAGCTACCTGTTCGTCTTCCGCTTCGGTTGCCTCGTGTTTTTCAACATGGCCAATGCCGAGATTGAGCGCGAGGTGGAAAAGCTGAAGGCCACGTTGGGCAATGCCCTCCCCCAGCCCACCACGGAGACCTACCAGGTCAATGTTGGCGAATTTCCACTGCGGGTGGAGTTCGAGTACGTGGAGCTAAAGAAGCTCACGCTGGATCACCTTCGCCTCATTGCCGTATCGGTGGGCCAGTCGGCCGCTCTCGAATACTTCGAAGTGGAAGCCGACCGTATGCTGGGGGTCACCGCCAAGTACATGACCGGGCTGGCCAAGCAGGGAACCCTTCCACCGCAGACCCGCAAGCTGATGAGCATCATTGGCTTAGCTGCCAGCACACGCCAGAGCATCGTGAGCAATCTGGCCATCCTGGACCCGCCGGACGAGACCTGGAAGAGCAAAGAGTTCGAGAACTTCTTCCGCGAGCTGCAGCAAAACTTCGATATCGAGGTGCGGTTTCGTACCCTCGACCGCAAGCTCTCGCTCATTCAAAACAACATTGAGCTTTTGGCCGATCTCATCGCCACCCGAAAGAGCCATCTGCTGGAAACCTTAATCGTTATCCTGATTGTCGCGGAGATCATTCTGGCCTTTTTCCCCCTTCACAAGTAAGAAAGTGACCATATGGCAATGCGATATCTCATTCGGCGCGAAAAGGCGGAAAACCTCACTGAGCTGGAGTCCGAAGTTTCGGGACTCAAAGAAAAGCTGGGGACCCCGGCCGCCGACCTTCGTTGTGATATTCCGGTGGTTCTCTCCGAGAAGCGCTACTTCCAGCTACAGTTTTTAACCCGCAAAACGGGTACCGGCTGGGTGTGGGTATGCCCGTCCATCGAGCTGGTAGCCGAAAACGAAAAGGGGCTGGTCGAGCTCATGGCTAAGTTCAACCTCCACAAGCCCGAGCATCTGGCCCATCTCTAACTCCACCGGGCCTCAGTCGCCCTTAAATTCGGTAAGCTAGCGCGACGTTACTTCTTCTTAACGGTGACCTTGGTCATCTTGTCGCCCTGCTTGATCTTCTTCACGGCGTCCATGCCTTTGGTAACCAGGCCGAACACGGTGTAGCTGCCATCGAGGTGCGGGTGACGGCCAAGCGAGATGTAGAACTGGCTATCGGCGGAATCGGGGTCCTGCGCCCGGGCCATCGCCAGCGTGCCTTCCACGTGCTGCTTGCTGTTGAACTCGGCCTTTAAATTCTTACCCGAACCACCCGTGCCATTGCCCTTGGGATCGCCGCCCTGAACGACGAAGCCGGGAACCACGCGGTGAAAGGTCAATCCATTGTAGAAACCTTGCTCCACCAGCTCCGTAATCCGCGCCACCGTTTTCGGGGCGTCGTTGGAGTAAAGGTCGGCTTCAATAGTTCCGTGGTCGGTTTCGATGATTAACATGGATCCTCCTATGGGTGCGCTTTCTTGCGGCGCCGTCTGATTGTCCTGTTTGCTGCAGGTGCAGGAAACGAGGAACAGGGATAAAGAAACGAAAAGTGTCGTGGAAAATCTAGCGATGAAAGGCTTCATGAGCAGCTAGCCTAGAGGGCTTGCAGGAAATCGGCAATCAGATCGTTCTTGTCCTCTAGCCCAACGCTAACCCTTACCAGGTTATCGAGCACCCCGAGCTTTAGCCGGTGCTCCGGCAAGATGGCCGAGTGCGACGTCGTCACCGGGCGGGTAACGAGCGACTCTACACCTCCCAGCGACGGGGCCACGAAGGGGATACGCAGCCGGTCCAGGAACTTGTCCGTCTCTTCCGCCGTACCGTTGTACTCAAACGCGATCATGCCGCCGAATCCACGAAAATATTCGCGGGCGCGCTGGTGATGGGGGTGAGACTTCAGCCCCGGGTAACGTACATTCTTCACTTTTGGGCTACCGGCCAGCGCTTCGGCCAACGCCATGGCATTCTCTTCGTGCATCTTCATGCGCGCGGCCAGGGTTTTGATTCCGCGATTCAGCAAGAAACAGCTATGGGGATCGAGTGAGCCCCCCAAGTGGTTGAGCAAGAGCCGGGTCTTATCCACGAGCGCCTTTTTTCCGGCCACCACGCCGGCGATCACGTCGGAGTGACCGTTCAAATACTTGGTTGCGCTATGAAGCGAGAGATCAAAACCCAGCTGTGAGGGGTTAAAAAGGTATGGCGAGCAAAACGTGTTGTCGATAACAAGCAGCGCGCCGGCTTTCTTGCCCAGCTCCACGATGCGCGCGAGATCGGGAATCTTCAGCAACGGATTGGAGATGGCCTCCACATAGAGCACCGCCGGCTTGCGGGTAAGCTCCCGCTCCAACGCGGTCATATCGTCGACTTCGAAGGTCGAGTAGGTGCGGCCGAGGTTGCCAAAATCTTCCGTCAAAAACGCATGGGTCCCGCCGTACAGGGTCGATTGCGCAACGAGGTGGCCACCCGCGGGCACCGTGGCGAGTAGCGCGGTGGTAATGGCGGACATGCCCGATGAGGTAACCAGCGCCTCTTCGCAACGCTCCAGCGCGGAAAGCTTTTCCGCAAGGGCCACGTGATTGGGCGTGTTGCTCAGGCGAGTGTAGCGAACGGAATCGTAACTCTTGGCTCCCGAAACTTCGTAAGTGGAGTTTTGAAAGATCGGCATCCCCACGGCCCCTTCGATCGTGGGTCGCTTTTCTCCCGCGTGAATGGAGTTGGTTTGAAATCCGAACTTCGTATTCGTCTCTTTCATGTAACCTCGATCAGTAAACGGTTTGCCTCTTCGTGCAACGGTAACGCCCGCAGCTGCGTGCCCACACAAGGGCCGCCGACACATTTGCCGGTCTCGATCTCGTAAAGCGCGCCATGCATTTGGCACTGAAGAAAAGCTTGGTCGTAGGAGAAAAACTGATCGTCTTCCAGATCCAATGGGATTGGCAGATGCTGACAGAGATTCTCGTACGCATAGAACTTGCCGCCCTTTTTTACGACGAGCCCTTTGATTTTTTTCCCGTCACGGCGGGCCTCGAACGAACGAGCTTGCCCCTCTTCAAAGCTGCGCTTGGAGACTTCGGCCAGCACCTTTTTTCGGTTCATGGCGTGTCCCCCGTTGGGGCGGAGGGCAGCTCACGCCGCTGGCGAAACCCCTCGTGGTAGCCATGCGTGAATTGGATATCCGGTTCGGGAAACTGCCAGCACCAAAAGCCATCGCCATTATCGAAATCAACGAGCCACAGCCCTTTGGACTGCAACCCCAAGCGCACCAGCTTGGCCTGCCATTCGCCGATGCAGTCGCGAATTTCCGTCTCGATGGCAGTCTTTTTCTCCGGATCTTTCAGGTACGAGTAGCGGTTGCCTAGCTCACGCACCTTTTCTTCCGCCTGCATCGTCATCCGGCGGACGATCGGCAACAACGCCCGGGCTTCCGGTAACGTGAAGAGTTTTTTGCCATCGATTTCGATGAGGTCGCCCACTAGGCGTTGACGATAGGCCGCGTTATGGGAAGAGGCAAGGGGTCCGAAGCGGGCCCGGACTAGTCGACGGTAATCCAGATGAGCGTCACATTGTCCGAGTGCTTTACCTGTGATGCCTCGGCGACCAGCACATCCACCAGCTTTTCTGGTTCGATACGCAGCGAATGGATGAGGTCCATCATTCGGTCTTCGGTAATCTGTTTGTAGAGGCCGTCGGAGCAAAGCAAGATACGGTCGCCCGCCTGCAGAGTGTCCGACTCTTCCTGAATGGTCAGGGCGTGCACTTCGGGCGGCAGGCCCATATAAGAGGCCAGTACCGGTCCGCCGATATTGTCGTCGAAAATTTCGTGGTCGGTGGTCATGCAGCTCATGTTACCGGCGCGCCATACGTAGCAACGCGAGTCGCCCACGTGGCATACGTGTAACTTGTCGCCCGCAATCAGCGCGGCGGTGAGCGTGCTGCCCATCAAAGCATCGCCCAGGCTTCGAATCGACTCTTCGAGCACCGAGTTTTGAATCGCCTGGAAAACTGGCCGCAGCTCTACCGAGTTTTCCGGCATCGCCTTCAAGCCCGCTACGGACATTTGCGAAGCGACGTCGCCGCGCAATCCGCCACCCACTCCGTCAGCGACGGCGTAAAGATTGCGCTCGGGCCACATCAGGAAAGAATCCTGGTTGCCCTCACGTCCTCCAATGACACTTTTTGCGTAGCCTTTGATGGTGAACATGTCGTGAGGTCATTCTAATTCAATTTCGAGGTCCCGGAAGCAACGAATTTGGCAGGAGCGTTCCCTCGCTCGCGAATCGTCGTGCGTGACGATGACCTGACAGGTTCCGCAAATCCCCATTCCCCGACAATTGAGCCAGCGGTTCGCCTCACGGTAGGGAGAAAGGGCGTGCTCGAGCAGCACGTTTCTCAAGATAACGCCGTAAGGGGCGGTCAGCTCGGTCGTCTGCCCGGCCTTAGTGACCCTCACTTTGACCTGCCTTAAGGAAGAATCTTCGCCCATCGCCGACGGTGGTACCACACCGCCCCGCGGAGCGGCCCCCAAATTTCAATATTGGATTTTCTCCATACGTTTCATAGTGTTAGCTCGCTGTATACTGGCTGTATATTGCGGTGCGCTGGGCCCACTCCTATACTTATTGAAGAGGTCATCCAAGCTTAGCTGGCTAGCTTAGTTGGGTTAAACCCTCGAAATTTTGCGTCTTCTACGCGCGGGGGCGGCAGTTAACCTTTAAAGGACGAACCCCCGAAACCGGAATCCATTGGTTAGGCTTACCCCTCGCCTAATCGAGTCCAATTTTGGTTTGCCGCCCCTACTTTTTCTTCGCCCGATCCGATAAGAACTCCCCCTATGTCCGCGACCCCCATTTATTGGCTGGCCCTCGACCTTTGTTCGCGGGCCCCGAGCCTTTGCCTTTTTCAATCGACCGATGCCGGCCCCCAAGTCGTGGCCGAGTCGACCGCCGAAACGCGGGGTGGGCTCGAATGGTTTCTCACGGCGCTCGATATTTTGCTAAAGGCCCACCACGTCTCGGTGAACCAAATAGCCAAGTGGCTGCTGCCCAATGGGCCGGGCTCGTTTACTGGATTGCGCATTGGCGTGGCCTCCGTGAAGGGGTTTCTAACCGCCGTGCCGGGTGAAGTCGTGATGATCGACTCGCTCGAAGCCCGCGCGCTGGCCTTTGGTGATCCGGCCATTTTCACTTACCGCGTGGGTAAGGATCAGTACGCCATCGGCGGCTTCAACCGCGGAGCGTGGTTTTCCGACGTGGTGGATACCACCGCGCTGAAAAGTCTCGCCGAGAAAACCAAAGTGCTCTTCGATGGCGCTGCCGAGGCCGCGTGGGAAAACGCCGAGGTCTTTCCGCTGAGCGCCCGTCAGCTGGGACTAGCGCTCGAAAAAAGCCACACGAAACGAAGCTACGCCTCGTCAGACCAGTGGATGAAGCTTCAACCCGAATACTGGGGCGACACCCGATTCGGAAACAAATAGTTATCTACGACGGCGCGACAGCCACACGGCGATACCCGCCAGGAACATGCCGAACGGAGCGAAGAAGACCGACGCCAGCGTAATGACACGCGCGCGCTCTTCGGTGATGTTGAATTCGCTCGAATCGGCCGCCTTGGGACGAATCGCAATGAGGTCCTCTTCGTGGGCTAGCCAGCTCAACATGTTTTGGAACATGTCGGCGTTGATGCCGAAGCGGCGAGCCCCGTTTCCTGCGAAGTCCGAGTCGCCGACCACAATCATGCGGTACTCCGGATCTTTCTCAGGCTTGTTCTCTTCGGCCTTTTCCTTCTCTTTCGCCGTCGCGTTCGGGTCGATCTTCGGCAAAGGCACTTTGCCGGTGATGGCCACGGCGATGTTGATAGGCCCCCGCTTGTTCTTCTTCTCGTCGAGCTCGAGGCGTCCGCCCTTCATGCTTTCGATGGACTTCATCGGCACTTCAAAGCTCTTGTTGCTCGTAGCGAACAAGGTTTGCACCTTGGTATCCGGAGGCAACGTGCCCATCTTTTCCACCGGCGTGGCCACGGGATAGATCGACGGCTGCTTGGCATCCGCGGTGATCTCGTTGCCCGCCTCGTATTGCATTACGATCGGAGTTAGCGGGTTTCCGCCCGCCAAACGTTGCAGAGGATTGGTTTCGAGAATGGTGTCGCCGCGCTTCCAGTCCACTCCGAACTTTTCCAAAAACGGCTTCAACGACGCAGAAGAGTCCGGCTCCAGCATCAGCAGCAGCTTGCCGCCGGCGCGCACGTAAGCGTCGAGCATCTTGATCTCGTGATCCATGAACTCCGACTTGGGTCCGGGAACGATTAGGATCTCCGCGTCGGCGGGAACCTTTTCTTTGTCCAGCAGCACCAAATCCTCGGTGCGATAGCGGCCGCTTTCCAGCGCCTCTTTGATCTCCGAGTAGCCTTCCTTGCCGGAGTCGGACGGCAGCCTCTCGCCGTGACCGGACACAAAGTAGATCTTTTTCTTTTCGCCTTTAGCCACCTGAATGATCGCGTTGGTGATCTTTTCTTCCACCTTCGGATCATCAGGGCCAAACACGTTATCCACGTTCACCGTACGGGCTTCCGACTCCACCACGATGGTGCCGGCTTGCTTTACCTTGTACTTCTGCACGGCCATCGGCTCTTTATCCACGTCCACGAACTCGGGCTTAATGAGCTTCGTGTGGTACGTGTACTTGTCGAAGATCTTTTGAAAGTTCTGCACCTGATCGGGATTGGCGAAGGTGCGCAAACGCACTTCCGTTTTCATTCCCTTCAGAATCTTCACCGACTGCTCGGACAGCGTGTGGTTCTTGTTCTTCGTAAGGTCTTTCTTGATGTCGTGCTCGTTGGCGATGAGGTTAATCACCACCACGATCACCAGCACCACGATCGACATGAAGATCGAGTTCAGGCCGTACTGCGTAGTCCGGCGAGAAAAGATCTGCGCTAGCGAAGCGCGGTCCGTAATCACGTAAGTCACGATACCGATAACCGCCAACGCCCCCATTACCATCCAAACCCACTGATTGTGCGGTAGCAGGTAAGCGGTAACGCCAGAAACTACGATACAGAAAAGGGCCCCAAAGCCCGCAATCAATGGAATCAATTTATTCTTGTTCATCCGATTATCTCCAGCGATTGCTTTCGACCACCCGGTGGGTCAAGAAGAGCGTAAAAAAGGTAAAGGTGATGAAGTAAACGAAGTCTTTCAGATTCAGCAGACCCTCAATGAAGCTGCTGAAGTGCCCCAGCGGAGACAGATAAACCAGCGTCGGTCCCCACTCGATGAAGCCCCACTTCGTGGTCAAACCCTGGCCAATGGACTGTAGCAGCCACAGCAGCAGCAGTACGATGAACGTCCACACCGCGGCAATCGCCTGGCTGCTCGAAATCGCCGAGATCAAAGCCCCGAGCGAAATGTAGCAAGCTAGAGCTAGAAATAGACCGAGGTAAGTAGTCGCGATGATGGCCCCTTCGGGATTCCCCCAAAGGATCATGAAGAGCACGTAGATGAACGAAACGCCCATCATCATGGTCATCAATGCGTACGCCGCGAGAAACTTCCCCAGCACCAGCTCTAGTCCGGTAATGGGAGCGGTGAAGAGCAACTCCAGTGTGTTCTGGCGTTTTTCCTCCGCAAACAACCGCATCGTGAGAAACGGCGTTACGAAGCAAAGGATGAATGCCATATTCTGGTAGAGGTACGAGGCCAGCTTATCCAGGGTGATTCCCTGCGCTTGCCCGAACCGCTGCATGGTGTTTGCCTGGTGATAAATCGCCACGAACTTGGCGAAGATGATTCCCATCACCAGCAGGAAGATGCCGATTATGACGTACGCCACCGGCGAGTAGAAATACGTGCGAAGCTCTTTTTTCGCGATCGCAATTGCCCCGTTCATGCTTCACTCCTCCGGCCACCAATGAGGCCAAGGTAATATTCTTCGAGCGCCAGCTGCACCGGCGACATGCGGATGAGACCCGCGCCCTGCTCGACCACCGTTTTAGACAGCTGAGCCATCAAGTCATCACGTTGTTCGGACTCCACCACGAGACGGTTGGTCCCGTTGCTGAATTCCTTCACGTCCGTGACGCCCGGAATTTTCCGTAGCGCCGCCGGTAAGCTCTCCACCGGACGCTGAATGATCAGCTCCGTCTTGGTGGCGCCGCCAGCTCCCAGAGAGCCAATCGCCTCCTGGGCCACGATGTTGCCTTTATTGATGATGATGATGCGGTCGCAGGTGGCGGCCACTTCGGAAAGGATGTGCGTCGAGTAAATGACGGTACGTTCCTGACTGAAGCTCTTGATCAGGCTGCGCGCTTCGCTGACCTGTTTGGGATCCAAGCCCACGGTGGGCTCATCCAGAATCAAAACTTCGGGATCGTGAATCAAAGCCTGCGCGATACCGACACGCTGGCGGTAACCTTTCGAGAGGTTACCGATCAAACGATTGCGAACGTCGCCTAGGTAACAACGGTCGACGGCGGCATAGATCTTCTTGGCTTTGTCGGCGGAAGGGATGCCCCGCAGGTCGGCCACGAAACTCAAGTATTCCGAAACGAGTAGCTCCGGATAAATCGGCGGCGTTTCCGGAAGGAAACCAATCCGCTTTTTTACTTCCATCGGATTCTCGAAAACGTCGAAGCCGGCCACGGAGGCCGAGCCCGAAGTTGCCGACATGAAGCACGTCAAAATCTTCATCGTCGTGGTTTTGCCCGCGCCGTTTTGGCCGAGAAAACCCAAGACTTCGCCGCGCTTTACGCTGAAAGAGATACCGTTTACGGCGACCCGGTCGCCGTACTTCTTGGTGAGCTCACGAACCTCGATCATGTTTTTTTAGTCCCCTGTATGCGAATAAAGATCTGAATGCGTTGAACTTACACGCTATTCGCGAGGAATTCTAGAAATCTGGCTTTCTCATTGTCAAGGTGACGTGAGCGTCAGTAATGTGTGACTCCCTATGAAGTTCTTTATCGACACAGCGAATCTAGACGAAATTAAAGAAGCCCAGAAGCTAGGCCTGCTCGACGGCGTCACGACGAACCCGACGCTCATCGCCAAAGCCGGACAAGCGTTCGACACGGTCGCCAGCGAGATCTGTAAGCTCGTAGACGGCCCGGTCAGCCTCGAGGTGGTGGGAACCACCGCCGAAGAGATGATCAGCGAGGGCAAGGCGCTGACCAAGTACGGCAAGAACGTCGTGGTTAAAATTCCGCTGACCACCGAGGGGCTGAAAGCCGTGAAGGCGCTGTCTTCCGAGGGGATCAAGATTAACGTCACCCTGATTTTTCAGCCTATCCAGGCGCTGCTCGCGGCCAAAGCCGGAGCCACGTACGTCAGCCCCTTCGTTGGCCGTTTGGACGACATCGGCCAAGACGGCATGGGCATGGTGGGCGACATCGTGACCATCTTCAAAAATTACGGATTCAAGACGGAAGTCCTCGTAGCCAGCGTGCGGCATCCGGTGCACGTTCTTCAGGCGGCAAAGATGGGCGCCCACGTTTGTACGATCCCCTTGAAGGTTATCCAGCAGCTTGCGAAACACCCGCTGACCGATAGCGGATTGAAGACGTTCCTCGACGATTGGAAAAAATTCACTCAAAAATAGCGGTCGCCGTTTTTTTCAAGCTTCCCGTTCCGGGGAAGGTAAAGACAAGACTGGCGGCTACCGTGGGCGAAACCGCTGCGGCGGAGCTTTATTCGGAAATGGTGCGCCATTTCTGGGAGAACGCACTCGCCCCTCTCGACTCCCAGCGGTTCGAGCTCGTGGCGTGCTGCGACCCAATGGGGACGAAGGAAGAGTACCTTGCCGCCTTTCCGTTCATGAAAACCCAGTGGCTACGTCAGCAAGGTCGCGACCTGGGCGAGCGGATGGCCAACACCTTTCGCACGCTCAATCCGCCAGCGGGCGCGACGATTCCCGGTTATCCCGCCACCTTGCTCACGGGCACCGACTGCATGGCCCTCACGCCACGCCACTTCGAACATGCCGCCGACGCACTTGGTGAAAGCTCGATTGTCCTAGGCCCAGCCACGGACGGGGGCTACTACCTCATCGGCGCACGCGAGTGTCACGCGGATCTGTTTCGCGGAATCGCGTGGAGCACTTCCTCGGTCTGCGCGCAAACCAAAGAGATCGCCGAGTCGCTGGGGCTGCGCGTGCACGAGCTGGAAACGTTGAGCGATATCGATACGTGGGAAGACCTGCAGAAGAGCGGCTTTAAAAGCGGCCGCGAGAAAAGAACGTAACGGGGTTTACGGGAACACCGTTCTTACGAATTTCGTAGTGAAGATGAGGGCCGGTGGAGTGGCCAGTGGAGCCGACCTCGGCGATGATCTCGCCGCGCCGGACACGAACGCCGGTGTGCACGAACAGTTTCGAATTGTGAGCGAACAGCGTGCGGATGCCGTAACCGTGATCGATTACGATCGCCTTGCCGTAACCTTCGCGAAAGCCTGAATAGTACACGGTGCCGGTGGCCGGCGCGCGAATCGGCGTACCCGGTTCGGCCGCGATATCCACGCCCGCGTGTAAACGAAGCACGCCGTCGTAAGGATGCCTTCGGTAACCAAAGGCGGAAGTGATCCAGCCGGCGATAGGAAGCAAAGACGGTGTCGCCGACATCACCGCCGATTGGGCCATCAAATAACTTTCGAGGTAAGTAAGCTCGCGCTCGGCCGTAATGCTGACCGTCTGCAAGCGATCTACCTTTTCGTCGAGAGAGCCCGTGGGAGGAAGCACGACCGCACCCTCGCCCACCGGAGCTTCGAATTCATTGCCAAGGGAGGAACGACGGCTTTTTTTGCTGCCCCCGCCCGCCGGAGAACGCTCGACCTCTTCGTCAACCCCGCCCTCGGGCAGCCCGGCACCCCTGTCGCCTTGACCGGTCAGTAGCTGCAGCTTCTTGGCATAGTTGCGCACGCGCTCGATGGTGCCTTCCATCGAATCGACCTTGTTCTTTACGAGCTGAAGCTCCTGACGAAGCTTGAAATTTTCACCCTTCAGCCGCTTATTCTCCGCCATACGCCCGAGGATGTGCACGTAGTCGAGGCTGACCACGACCAGAAAAACCAACGCCAATGACGCGACCACGAACCCGAGCTTGAGAATAAAAAACGGAAGCACCAGGCTATGAACCTGCTTGGTGCGTTCGGGGATCACCATCAGAGTGACGAAACGGTCTCGCCACCTATTTTTTAATCCAAATCGTGCCGTAACTACCTCCCTGTAGTGGGTCTCATGTCTTTTTTGGGCTTAGTTTCCAGTTCTAGCTCAAAGCCCCGTCACTCGGCAAACCACGGCGGTGATGTTGTCGTCACCGCCCCGCGAGTTCGCGAGACGCACTAAGTTCTGTAAACCGTTGGCCATCCCGTCTTGGTAGACGTGCTCCCACATCTCTTTGATGTTCACGAGGCCGGATAGGCCGTCCGTGCAGAGCAAAAACGTGTCGTCCACCTTCACCCGGCGGTGATAGATGTCCACGTTCACTTGGCTTTCGTATCCCACGCTGCGCGTGATTACGTTTTTAAACTGGTAAGCGGCTACCTGGTTAGCGGCGATTCTGCCCGCGCGTATCTCTTCGTTCAAAAGAGAATGGTCCTCGGTGACCTGCCAGATACCGTCGGTATTCATCAAATAAACGCGGCTATCGCCAACCTGGCCGATATGCACCTGACCGTCCTGAAAATATATCGCGACCACCGTGGTGCCCATGCCCGCCAGCTCATCACTCTCGCGCGACGTACGGAAAATGGCTTCGCAGCTCTTATTGATGCCGTGGTCCAAAACGCCGCGGGCATTCTCCGTAGGATGGTCGAGCAAATAGTCCCTCACCGTTTCCACACAAAGCCGGCTTGCGACCTCACCACCTTTGTGACCGCCCATGCCGTCGGCCACGACGTACAGACCCAGGCCATCATCCTTGAGGTAGGCATCCTGATTGATTTTTCGCTTCAAGCCGATGTCGGTCTGCGCGAACGACTCTATGGTGAGTGCCATGTGATCTCCCTTTACACTCATCGGAAAAAACCTAAGGATTCTGGAAAGAAACCTGTGCCTTACCCTCTAGCGGAGAGCCCTGCTTGACCGAACGCATCAAGTCCTTGCCCCACCTGCCTTTTACGCTAGGCGTTGTAATGCTGCTGACGTGGCTGCCATTGCTGTTTCCGTTCATTCGCTACGGAGAAGGCCGCGATACCCTATTCTACGTCTTCCTCACCCTCGTGTTTCCACTCCTGCTTTGGCTGCAACACCGGCAGCCCAATTCACTTTCGAACCGGATAGAAAAGCTGCCGCCTTATTTTTTGGGCGTGCTTTGGCTAGTGAGCGCGTCGTTGCAGATCAATCAGCTGGGCCGCTCGCTCACCTGGCCGCTCGCGGTGGTGACCGGCGTTATCGGTGCGGCCATCGATGGTCTCGTTTTGTGGGGGGTCTCTCGGCTGATCCTCAAGAAGAGCGGATGGGAGTCGGGGCTCGGTATCGTCGCCACGTTCGTCTATCTCGCTACCAAGCTCAGCGATAACAACCGCTTTCTCAACTTTCTCGGCTGGCCCCAAGCCATCCACGCCGTAGTGATGGTGCTGGGTTTCGCCCTGGCCTGGTACTCACTGGTCGGGCGAACCGATTCGGACACGTCCAAGGCAAAGGTGGCGGACGTCTTTTGGCTGATTGTTTTTCTCGGCGTTCTCCTCGTTCCCCTGCCGCTGCTCACGCCTCCCGACCTACTTCATCTTTCGTACTATCTGGGGCCCATTTCGCTGATTCAGCAGGGGGCCATTCCCCTTTACTCCGTACCGAGCCAATACGGATTCCTAAGCGTGCTGCTCCCCGCTTCGCTGTCGGAATTTCCCGTCATAGGAATGCAGCGGGCCATGGGGCTGATATTTTTTCTCCAGGCCGCGGTCACTTATTCCGTGCTGCGCCGGCTAGCGCCGGGGATGTTCCGGCTGTGGGCGGGACTGTTAACGCTGGTGCTGGTGTTATTGCTGCCGGGTGAGCGCCATGGTTTTGGTTCGTTTAGCTGTCCGAGCACCGGGGCTTATCGGTTCTTCTGGGTGCTGGCGCTTACGCTTCTTTACGTCACCGATCGTAAGGGCAAGCTACCGCTGAAATGCCTGGTGTTCGTATTGGGCTGCCTGTGGTCGTTCGAGAGCGCGCTCTACTGCGTAGCCACCGTCGCTACCGGAATGTTCTTCGAAGTACTCATCGCGCGGGAGGTTCCGTCAGCATTCGTTCGCGCCGCCATTCCGTTCGGCGTATTGGCGGCGGTGGTCGCGTTGGTCGAGGTTTTGTTCCGCAGCCACTACGGTGTTGCCCCCGACTGGTACGGATTCGTCGAGTATGCGCTGAGCTACGCCGGCGGATACGGCGCGCTGCCTATGGAGCCATGGGGGGCCATCAACCCTATCCTCGTCTCCTTTGCGCTACTCGGTGCGTTCGCGGTTTCGGACTCGCTACGATCGCAGTCACCCTTTCTGGGCGTGTGGTACGCGTGGGGAAGTTTATCGATGACGTTGAGCTACTTCGTTTCCCGCAGCCACCCACAAAACGTTTGTAATCTTTTCGCCAGCTGGTTTCCCATTTTGGGCGCCGTCGCCTTGGGCGTGACGAAGGAATGGCGTTTTTTATTTCGCACCCTGCTCTGTTTACTGTCAGCGACTATTTTCGCCATCGGAGTGGGCGATGGAGCGACCATTGCGCGCATCGTGGCCTCGGTTAAGACACCGGCCCGCATGGAGCAGACGATTCCCGTCACCACCGATGGCGGCGGCGGAATCGTGCCCTTGGTCAGCTGGGTTGATGACAAAAATTTTCTGGAGCACGCGGATCCAAAGCTCCGTCCCTGGCTGCCCACGCAGCCCTACGGGCTATTCATCATTCTGAGTGACGAGCGTCAGGAAAAGCTGCTCGAACGTTATCTGAGCCGGCAGGTCGTCAGCCGCGGGATGTTGCTACGCAAACTGCCGCCCAATGCCACCGAGGCCGCGTGGCTTACGCAGATCGCCAAGTACTACGTAAAAGTCGACGAGAAACCCGTCGGAGCCCATGTGCTCGAGACGTACGAAAGAAAATGATCAGCCCGAAAACTCGACGAGCATGGAGGGCGAGGCAAATCGCCCGAACAGATCAAGATCGTCGCCCACGGCGATGACCGATTTGAAAAGATCGTAAAGGCTGCCCGTGAGGTACAAGCCGTGCACCGGGTGATCCGGTTTGCCGTTCACCACGCGCCAGCCCGAGCCGGACAAGGTGAAAGTTCCCGTACTCAGGTCGGAAACCTGGAAGTGGCTAGCTTGGGTCCAATACAACCCTTCCCCCATCGTCCCTAGCAGGTCATCGAGCCGGTAAGAAGACGGCTCAACGGTAAAGCAACGGGCTTCAATTTGCGGCCAAGGGCCGTGGCCGCGATCCAAACAACTTCCCGTGCTGGCGCGATTGTGGTGCGCGCCCCAGTACGTGTCGAATAACAAGCTCTGCAGAACGCCATCGCGTACGAGATCGTTTCGCTGAATCGCTACGCCTTCACCGTCGAAGGGAGAACAGTACGCCGCCCCCTCTAAGTCCGCCTCGTCGGAGATCGACAACACCGGCGAGAAAACCTGAGTACCTAGCCACTCTAGACTGCGGCTTCGTCCCGCGTGAGCCCAGTCCGCGCGCAGCGAGTTGGAAAGCGACTTGAGAAGCTGTGCCATCACTGACGGCGAGAAAAGATAGAAGTTGGTGGCTTCACCATCCCACTCGGCGGCTTCCTTCAGGCTTTGGCTTTGGGCCGCGAGCGATTGCACCCAGGCCCCGCAGTTTTCCGTACCGAGCCGGCGAGCCCGGCTTTCCTTGGTCCAGTAGAAGCCGGCCTTGGAACGATTCAGTAGTGAGTAGCGGGCTACGATTCGCTGCCCCTCGCGAAACAGCGAGTTGCGCTCGTTCTTCTGGAAAATCTGCAGACGGTGGCTTTCCTTTAAGTATTCCTCATCGAACAGCACCGGGGCTTCGGGCAGCATCGTGTATTGGCTTTGCACGTCGAAGTTGGAGTCGCCGTACTGTATCGAACTTTCCAGCTGGCGTTTCCAGTATGGAAACTTGAACCACGGATCGGGCGAAGAACCGTTGGCACATTCGAGGGCGGAGTCAACGAGCTCGGTGAGCGAGCCCTTGCCGTTGAACTCGACGCTGGCTCGACCAGGCTGCCGGCGGTGCAATAGCCGCAGGCGAAGCATCGTTTGGCGCGACTGTGCCACTTCCGTGGCCAGGCCATCCCGGAAGGAGTTCTTTTCGGAGACGAAATCCGAAACGCTGATCTCGTAGTCATCCGCGAGGATGAGCTTTGGCTGACGGCGAATCTCTTCGATGATTTCCGAAAGAATCAAATTTGAATCCCCAAACGTGAGTGGGATTTTAGTCCATCGAAAGCTTGGAGCGAATGGCTTCCACCCAGCTCTTCTTGGTCAACCGGACTAAACGTAAACAGGGTTCAGCGACACGAATGGCGATGGAATCGCCGGGCTCGACTTCGATGGTTACCTGTCCGTCGTAAACCAGATAGACCTTTCCCACGAACTCTTTGAGCAAAAGCTCGAGTCGTACATGAGAGGGTATCACGATCGGGCGCGAGGACAGAGAGTGTGCACAGATCGGCAATAACGCCATGCCCGGCAAATCAGGGTGAAGCAGCGGGCCACCGGCGGATAAGTTGTACGCGGTGGAGCCCGTCGGCGTGGCCACGATGTAGCCATCGGCGCGAACGTTCGACAAAAGTTCGCTGCCCATCGTCACGTCGAACTTGAGCATCGACGTGCGGGCATCTTTGGAAAGGGTCGCGTCGTTAAAGACGGTGGCGGAGTCGATCACCTTCTTGCCGCGCATCAGATCGATTTTGAGCAGGAATCGCCGTTCTTCCGACAGGATGCCCTCTAGCGACTCTTCGACGGCGTGCTTCATCTCGGCCGGGCTCACCTGCGTAATGAAGCCAAGCGTGCCTTCATTGACCCCTAAGATCGGGAACTCATCTTTTTGCTCCAAACGCCGTACCAGTCGCAGAAAGGTGCCATCGCCGCCAATTACGACGCCGAGCACCACCGTGTCCCCCGGCTTCGTTACGATCGGGCCATCCCCTACCGAAACGTCCCAAACGTTGTAGCCCTTCTTTTTCAGAAGCTTCACCAGCTCCTGGTGGGTTTTCGCGGCCGCCTTGGAGTGGGATCGCGTGAAAACGAGAACGGTTTTCTTCTTGGAAGGCGGCGGCGTTTCACGTCGCGAGGAGGCCATGGAGTCTCTCCGGTTAAAGGGTCGGATGTAATGCGGCTTGACGTGTCAGGCAAAGAATACTGTCATTAGCAGGTAACTTCCAAGATCTCGTTCGCATCACGTTCCCTTTCCCTACAGTTTTTACCAAATAAATCTTCCTAAAGGAGAACCGCGTGAATAACGCCTTACGAGTTGCTCTATTCTCGTTAGTATTTTCGTTAACGTCCATGGCCGGAGACTATCTAGTGAAGTTCTCGGGCGATGGCTCTCGGCAAAGCCAAAGCTTCATTGAAGCCCATGGCGGCCACATCGAGCTTGTTTCCAAGGCCGGCAATCTTTATCGCTGGCAAACCGAAGGTCGCATGAATACTGCGGCCATCGAGAAATCCGACGACAGCGTGGCCTACGTCGTAAACAACGGTCGCATCAGTTTGTTGCCGAATCCCTCGATCGAATCGCAAAAGGAAGCTTTTCATCGGGCCATGTTGCAGAACCCGGAGCGGTATCAAGAAGCCGTTCGGGCGGACGATCCGGACTTCAAGAACCCCGGCGTTCACACTGCGGGAGCCGATCCGCTGCTGGCCAACGCGTGGGGCATCTTCAAAACCGGCGCGGACTGGGCGCATGACAACACTAAGCAAGGTGAAGGCCTTGTCGTTGCGGTGACCGATTCCGGCGTGGACTACAACCACAAAGACCTCGTCAACAACATGTGGCGCAACACGAAAGAGATCCCGGGCAACGGCATCGACGACGACAAGAACGGCTTCGTCGACGACATCGTAGGCTGGGACTTCGTGGGTAAAGACAATAAGCCCTTCGACATCACGGTCAGCCTGTGGACCATCTTGTTGGGCGGCGGTAACCCCGGCCACGGCACGCACGTAGCGGGCGTGGTGGGGGCTTCGTTGTACAACTCGGAAGGCGTTTCGGGCGTTGCGCCCAAAGCGCAGATCATGGCGTTGCGGTTCATCTCCGAAAAAGGCCAAGGGTCCGATGCCGATGCCATTGCGGCGGTGGACTACGCGGTCCAAAACGGCGCGAACATCATCAACGCCAGCTGGGGCGGTGAAGACTCGGGCGACGGAAAAGACAAACCCCTCGTGGAGGCGATTGAGCGCGCACGGGACAAGGGCGTCATTTTCGTAGCGGCGGCCGGTAACGGACGCATGGGCAAAGGCTTCGACAACGATACGGATAAGAAGCCGATGATTCCCGCGAGCTACAACATCTCCAACATCATTACGGTGGCGGCGATGGACGTGAACGATGGACTCGGTGCGTTCTCGAACTGGGGCAAAACGAAAGTTCACATCGGCGCGCCCGGTGTGAAGGTTTTGTCGACGGTACCCGGCGACAAGTACCAAGACACCATCATCGACCTCGGCCCTCTGAAAGCAACGTGGGACGGCACCAGCATGGCGGCGCCGTTTGTGTCGGGTGCTTTGGCCGTGTTATGGTCTCAACATCGCCATCTAACCGCGGAAGAAGTTAAACAAAAACTTCTCTCGCAAGTGGTGCCTGCTGATTCCGTAAACGGCAAGGTGTCCACCGGCGGGAGATTAGATTTGCGCCGGATCAATGACTAAAAAAATCTCCCTTATTCTTCTTGTTGTTCTGTGCCTCCTAGCCCCGGATACCGCCGAGGCTAGGAGGCGTAAAAACCGCCAAGCCCGCCGCCCCAAGGGGCCGCCGCCAACTCACCCGATGGTCCTCTGGGCCAAGACGCTCAACGAAAGCCAAGACCGCGAACAGCGACGAGTGGCCGCGTACAAGTTGAGTCAATACTCGGTCAACATCGTGCACTCCCAGGTGGTGGACGCCATCGTGAGATGCAGCGCCGATGACGACACCGAGATTAAGGTGCTGTGCACCAAAGCTTTGGGCCACTCCGGCCCCATGGCCAACGCGGAACCCGTTCGCAAGGTCCTCATTGATCGTTACAAGAAAGATCCTGCCTTAAAGGACACCGTTGTGCGTACCTTCATCGCGCGTAAGGATATCTCTCCCGCCGTGCAGGACATTTTCTTCGAGGAGCTCACCAAGACTGGAACGTCGTTGGACCACCGCATGGTTCTGCTGTCTTACTTCGAGCAGTTCGGCATCGGTAACGACAAGCTGGTGAACCACTTGTCCGAGGTCTACCACAAGGAAGAGAACATCCGCCTACGCCGCGCCGTCGCCAAAGTTTTAGCGGCTAAAGCCCAGGGACAGGACTCGGTCATCGGCCTGTTCGCCCAGTGCTCTGAGTCCAAAGATACCCCGCTCGCGTTGACCTGCCTCGATGGTTTGAAGTCGCAGGCCAAGAAAGACAATCGCGTATGGGGCGCCGTGGAAAAGTCGATCCTCTCGACCGACCCCGACGTGCTAATCGCTACCTTAGACGTCATCAATGCCTTGCCCGAGAACACGAGCGCCACGATTTCGACGCGGCTTCTCGAGATCATCAAGGACAGTGAAGATCCGGATATTCAGGAGAAAGCTACACTTGCTCTGGGCATCGCGGGGGACCACTCCGAGATGGTCGTCGCGGGTCTATTGAAGCTCATCGATGACAAGGAAACCGAAGATTCGGTTCGTATCGCGTCGGTGCTCGTGCTGGGCCGTCAGGCAGTCGTAGTCAGCGAGCGCACCACTGAGCTTTTGGAGAAGTGCCTGAAGGAAAATAACACCCAGGCGCTCAAAACGGCTTGTCAGCTGGCTACCAAAGAACTCGACTCGCGCAAGAAGAGCGCGGCCGCGAAAGAAGAAAAGGCGGAAAAGGCTCCGGCCACGATCGATCCGCCGGCCACGCAAAAAGCCCAGGCCAAGGACCCCGAAGAAGACAAAGCCACGAACTAAAGGCTTAAAGGTACTTCTTCAGCACTTCCGGCACTTCGAAATCGCCGTCCGCTGTCTGGTAATTCTCCAGAATGGCGAGCAGCGCACGGCCAACGGCCACGCCCGAAGAGTTGAGCGTGTGCGCGAACTGCACCTTGCCCTGGGCATCGCGGTAACGAATCGACGCCCGGCGAGCCTGGTAATCCGTGAAGTTACTGCACGAAGAAATTTCCATGTAGGTGTTCGCGCCGGGACACCAAACTTCAATGTCGTAAGTCTTGGCCGAACCAAAGCCCATGTCGCCACCGCATAGCAAAGCCACGCGATAAGGAATCCCCAGCAGTTCCAAAATGTGCGCGGAGTCGGCAAGCAACGCTTCGTGCTCGGCAAATGAGTTTTGCGGTGTTGCGAACTTCACGAGCTCAATCTTGTTGAACTGGTGCTGGCGCTTTAGCCCCTTCGTGTCCTTACCGTAGCTGCCGGCTTCCGAACGGAAGCACGGCGTGTAAGCACAGTACTTCTTCGTAAGGACCTTCTCGTCCAAAATCTCTTCACGGTGGTAATTCGTGAGCGGAACTTCCGCGGTCGGAATGAGAAAGTAGCCAAACTTCTCTATCTGAAACACGTCCTCTTCGAATTTTGGCAACTGCCCGGTGCCGATGAGGGCATTGCGATTCACCATCAAGGGCGGAATCATTTCCTCATAGCCACGGCTGGTGTGCGTATCCAGCATGAAGTTGATGAGGGCGCGCTCGAGCTTCGCCGCCCGCCCCTTCATGAATACGAAGCGGGCACCGGTCACTTCCCCGGCCTTCTTAAAATCCATCAGCCCAAGCTTTTCGCCGATCTCATCGTGCGTTTTGGGCGTGAACGAAAACTTCTTGGGCTCTCCCCACGTTTTCACGATCTTGTTCTCGGCGGCGTCTTTGCCCGCGGGAACCGAATCGTCCGGCATGTTGGGGATGGAGTACAGAATCTCCTGAATGCTCGCCTGTATCTTTTCGACCCCTTCGTCGCCCTCTTTGATCTGGCCGGAAACGGTTTTCATCTCCTCCATGATCGCGGTGGCGTCGCCTTTCTCCTTCTTGAGCTTGGCGATATCCTGCGAGGCGGCGTTGCGGCGAGCTTTGAGCGTTTCGACCTTCTGTAGCCCCTCGCGGCGCTGCTTATCCAGCTCGATCACTTCCGTGACCATATTCAGCCAAGCTTTGCCTCCGGCCCTCTTAGTTAGGGCCGTTTCCACTTTGGCTTTGTTTTCAACTAGGAACCGCAGGTCCAGCATTCGCCTTTACTCCTCAATCATCATCTTCTGAATCAGGCCCCGAATGGTTTCCGCATCGGTGGCGGCGGGATTACGGCTCAAGTAGAAATTGAACGCCTTGACGCCTTCTTTATCGCGCTGGAGCGCATAGTAAACGTAGCCGAGCTCCCGATGCAACTCGGGATCGTTGTTGTCTAGGTCCAAGGCCAACCGAATGGAGGCTTCCGCCGATTCGTTGCGGTTTTGGGCGCGAAAACAACGCGAAAGCAGCAAAAACGCCCGAACCTTGTCGGCAAAAAACTGGGGGGACTTCGAAACCGGAGGCAGGTTCGATACGCGCGACAGCTCGATGACGGCTTTGTCGTACATCTCGTACTCCATGAACAGCTCCGCCAGCTCGATTACGAAGCGGTAGTTCTCGGGGTTGTTCGCTACCTCTCTTTGCATCTCTTCGATGGCTTTGTCTTTCTGGCGTTTCACGGCGTAAATCTTGGCGAGATACCGGTGAGCGCCGGGGTAGTTCGGCGTTAGCGAAATTAGATGCCGTAACAGCTCTTCGGCCTGGTTATAGTTGCGGGCCTGAAAGAGCAGATCGGCTGACTTATACAGCCCTTCGCTGTTTTTTCGATCGAGCACCGAGGCGAGGCGGTACTCCTCAATCGCATTCTTGAGGTCGCCTACCGCCTGTAAAGAAGTGCCCAACGACATTCGCACCTTGCTGTCGCGATTATCGAGGTCCAATGCTTTGTGGTACGCCTCGATGGCGCGGTGATGTTCGTTGTTGGCCGCGTACACCTCACCTAACGCCCAATAGAACTTGTGATTCGTCGGCTCACGCTCGAGGCTCGACTTTACGAACTTCACGGCGAAGTTCTTCTCGTAGTTGAGCACCTTGAGCTTAAGGTATTCGACCAACGCATCATAGTTTTGCGGGTTGGTGTTGTACGCTTGGTAAAAGAACGGCATCGCATCTTTGATAGCGTCCTTTTTGACGACGAGACGAATTAGGCCGGCGTAATACTGTACATCGCCGTCGGTGGGATTAATCTCGTGCGCCAGCGAGAGCTGCTTCAACGCCTCGAGGTAGTCCTGCTTTTTGTAGTAAAAGCGGCCCAGGGCTACGTAAGTTTCGGCCTTTCCGGGGGCCAGCACCGAGGCCTGCGACAACAGCTTGTACGCACGATCCCAGTTGTACTGTTCCGTCTCGAGAATCCCCAGGCGCAGGTACGACTTCGCCTCGGTAGGATCGCGCTGAATCGCGCGTTCATAGATATTCATCACGTACCGGTAGTCTTCGAAGCTCAGCGCTACTTTCTCTGCGGCTTCTCCCAGCTGCACGAGCGGAATTGCGCTTTCGGGCGCCAATAAGCTAGCCGCTAGGTAGAACCGCGTGGCTTCCGAGGCGCGGCCCTTGGATTTCAAATCACTGCCGATCTCCAGAAACTGCTCCGCGCCGTAGCCCCCCGACTCCAGATCGTCGGTACCCAGTTCCTTTTTAACTTCTTGCTGTACGTCTTTGAACGCAAGCTTGTAGTAACGGCCGGCCATCTCGAACATTCCCTTCGAGGTCACCATGTCGTTCTCGGCTCGCGAGGCCTTACCTAGGGCGAGAAACGCCGGGGCGTAAAAGGGCGAAATCTTAAGGGCCTCCGCCGCCTGAGCCTTGGCGGCTTGGGTGTCACCGGTAGCCAGGGCGATATTGGCTAGCCCTACGCGCGCGCGAATCAATCCAGGATTGATCTTCAGTGCTTCTTCGAAAGCCAGCTTCGTGCGATCGCCTTCTCCCAGCTTCTGCAAGATCTCCGCGAACAAAACGGCCCCTTCGGGATTATGTGGGTCAGACTCGATACCGGCCACGGCTTTAGAACGGGCCTCGGGGTAGCTTTGGTCCTTCATCAGAACGACCGCTTCCGCGCGATAGAGTCCGCTGGAGTGGGGATCAATTTGTTTTCCGCGCTGCAAGTACGTTTGGTACTCCGCTTTGTAAGCCTCCGCTTCGGCCCCCTCTGCGTCGTAGTACAGATACGCCAGCGCCTCGGCTAGCCGCGCATACACCGGAGCGTTGCCTTCTTTAAGTGCCACCGCCTCTTTAAGGGCATCGACGGCCCCTTTATAAAACAACGGCGAGTCGTACTGCTTAAGCAGGTCGGCTTCCTTAACGAGGGCGGTCGATTTCACGCCAGCGTCGACGCCGAGTAACGGAGTCGCGTCGGGCTTCGAAGATTTTCCGGTAACGAGTGGTGCGCCGTTCTTGCTTTCCGAGCCTCCACCGAAGACCAGCAACGCGACGATGGCCGCCGCGGCCCCCACGCCAAACACTTTGCGCCGAGTTTTCTTGGCGAACTCTTCTTTTTCGATTTCCGCTTCCGCCACCAGGCTTTCCTGAGGAGGAGGCATATCCCGGCTCATCAGGGCCTGGGTTTCGTTCGGGTTCGTAATCTCCGAGCTGCCGCGTGGTTCGAAGGGCATCAGCTCGGTGCCGGTGCCTCCGCCTTCATTTTCAAAGACCGGCTCGTTCTTGGGAATGGCACCCGTCGGCGTAGGGGGGACCTCGCCGCCCACCTCGGAGAATAGCTCGTCAATTTCCGACTGATGAACCGTTCCCCCTTCGGGCATGATGTTTCGCGTGCCGCCAAATGCATCTTCGACATTGTCGACCGCGCGGGTCTTCGGCGAGTCATCCTGCTGGGTGAACTTCTGCCGGGGCGACGATACGGATCGTTGGGGCTTGGAGGAAGAAACGGAATCCGGCAACTCTTCCTGCGGTAGCGAGAAGAGGCGGCGAAGAAAAGCGTCGTAGAACTCAGGGCGAGTCGAAACTTTCTCCCAATTCACGAATGGCTCAACGGCGATCTCATCATCGACGGAAATCCGGCCGCGTTGAATTTTGACCAGAATATCTTTTTCCAAATAAGGACCGTCGATGCGGCCTTTTGTATTTCGAATTTTATACTGGGTCATCGAATTGTCCCGTCTCTAAGCCAAAGTTTCGCCCGTATTGCGGCCGCTTGCCACCCGCGTGAAGTTTACCGACAGGTGCGCGATACGTTGTAGACTGCTCAATATGTCGAGATGCACACTCGTGGTGTCCATCGACTGCTTGTTCCCCTGGTGGAGCCGCTGCACGTGACGCTCGCTGAGATCGATGGTTAGCTCCTCAACCTCGCGGTTCAACACCATGATTTTCACGAACAGGGTTCGCTCGCGCGTATTGAAGTAAGCCGTCGAAACCTTCAGCAGCTCGAGCACCTTGTCGTGCAGGGCCAAAATCTCTTGCCACCCTTCGTCCGAGAACACGTAGCCCTTGCGAACCGTTTTTCGGATTAGCTCCAGAATGTTTTTGTCGACGATGTCGCCGATGTTTTCGAGGTCGTGGGTGCGCACTACGAGCTCAAACTCCTTATGCACCTGTTCTGGCGTCATCTCGCTCTGCGACAGCTTGGTAAGAAACAATTTTATGCCACGATTCAGGTAGTCGACCAATGAGTCATCTTCCTTCATCTCTTCGATCTCGGAGAGCAACTTCTTGCGAAACAAGGGAACGCTTTTAGAAACCATGTTTTCGACGAGGTCCGCCATTCGCATCAGCTCACGCTGCGCCTGGGCAATCGCGAGCTCGGGCGTCGTCAGGCTACGCGCATCGAGGTACAGAAAGTGAAAGGGACTCTGCTTGAGCTCGTCGGGAACGATTCGGCGAACGATTTCAACCCCGTACGGAATGAAGGGAAACAGTACGCAGGCGAAGACGACGTTGAACATCGTATGGGCCATGGCGATCTGGTGGGTAACATCCATGCTGATGGCTTGGACGAAGCCGATGAAGAAATCCATGAACGGCAGCAGCAGAACGACGGCAATCAGCTTGAATAGCAGATGCCCAAGTGCCGCCTGCTTGCCAATTTGACCCGTGCCGTAACTGGCGTAGAAGCCGTCGGCCGTGGTGCCGACGTTGGCGCCAAGTACCCAGGGGATCGCCTCGTTCAACGAGGTGCCGGGCTGGGAGAAGATAGACATCACGAATACGATGGTGGCCGAGCTGCTAGGAATTATGGCGGTAAGCACCGCCGCGAAGAAGAAGGCCACTACCGGACGGCCCCTAAAGTACTCGAACAACGATTTAAACCAGGGCGTGTGCTCTAGCGCAGCCCCGGCGTTCACGAGAAGTGATATGGAGAAAAAGATGATGCCGATGAAGAAGAGCCCACGCGCGAGCTTCGCCATCCGGTCGTCCCGAATCAACCCGTTCAGCACAATCCCGACAAACATGATGAGCAGGCCGTAGTCCGCGATCTTCAGCGCGAAAATGTGAACCATCAGCGTGCTGCCCACGGCCGAGCCCAGCGTAACCGCGAACACCGATTCCAGGGTCAGCAACCGGGCATTGGCGAGACCCACGAGCATGGCCGTAACGGCGCCGCTGCCGCTCAGTAGTACCGCCAGAATCACCCCCAGCAGCAAGCCGTAGATGGGCCGCTGGCCAAAGTGATTGATCCACGTGCGGAACTTTCCGCCCGCCACGTACTGGATGCTCTTGGAAAGTTCCTGCAGCCCGAAAACCAACAAGGCGGAACCGCCCAATATGGACAGCGCTTCTGGATTCATAGGGGACCGATGGTAAAGCGGGACGTTTTTAGACCGACTTCGGGTTCAGAATGGCGTCGACGAAAGGTTTGGCTTCGAACGGAACGAGGTCTTCCGCTTTTTCACCAAGACCGATGAATCGAATGGGTAGCTTCAGCTCGTTCACGATGGAAAAGACCGCTCCACCCTTGGCGGTTCCATCCAACTTGGTAACGACTACTCCGGTAAGTTCCAGCGTTTTTCCAAATTCTCTAGCCTGCTGCACCGAGTTTTGTCCCAGTGTCCCGT
>JBGSST010000282.1:0-1752 GCA_041736915.1 Bdellovibrionota bacterium | reverse complement strand
TTGATGTCGCCATTGCCGTAGGCCACCGCATCGTACTTGCCCGTGCAGGTCGACAGGACGTAGCGGTGGGCTAGCCGGCGTCGCATTTCGTTCTTCCACGCCGTGCAGGCAGCCTGGTAGTTCAGCCAGGCCGTTTCTTTGCTGAGCGAGGATTCGCCAATCACGTCGTCCATTTCGCGGGCCAAACGGTACGGAGAAAAAACACGGACCGTTCCTTGAGACTTGGAACGGTACCCGATGGTTTTGTTTTCGCCGTCGACGATAGGCGAATCGGCCCGCACGCCGCAGTTAGCGGACACCTGTGCGTTGACCGGCTCGGTTTTCCAGTTGGCCAGCCATTGCTGGCAGGCTTCCGCGTGCAAGCGCTTGGCTTCGGCTAGTCCGGCCTCCCCCACAATACGGGCGTCGGCCCCCCGAATAGTCTCTTTGAACGTGGCCGAGTCGGCGACGGCGCTAAGGTTAAAGGCAGTGAGTAAAGACAGTAACGTAATGAGCTTCATCTTCGGATCCCTTTCCGGTTGGTTATTCGCGCAGTCAAGGGATCAAACTACGGCATTACGTTGCGGCAAGTCCGCTGGCGGCGGGCACGGCCGGCTCAGCCGTAGCCGTACTCGACGTCGGCGCAGACCAGCCCCGTTGGCTCGTCGTAGTAAATACCGATCAGGTAGGGAAGCCGTTCACCCCCGCGCTGAACTCGGGGCGCCAGTGCCTTCTTCAGCGTCTTCACGCACTCGGGGCTGCCACCGGTGGTGCGGTTCAGCTGGCCCCACTGATTGGCCGTTTTGGGCTGCGCGCCGGCCTGGTCCAGCGCAATGAGCAGCGCCCCCAGATTGTCCATTTTGAATTTGCAGAACGCCGCGCGCGAGGTCTCCACCATTTGGCACTCCGGTTTGGGAATCCGCACGCCATATTCCTGAAAGAGGTTTTCTACGTCCCCCGATAGGTCAGTTCGGTTCCCCTGCTGCCACAAAAAATTGCAGCCCGCCACCAAGAGCACGAGGGCTACTAGTACGTAGCGCATCTTAATTCTCCAGCTGGCGTGTCACGCTGTTTTCGTCGACACCGGGCAGCCCGGCTTCGAGCTCGAGCGTTTCGATCTTCGGCAGCGAAGCCCCCACGATCCCCTGAATGTCGCCGTACATCCCCACCGTGTTGTTGAGCACGCGCATCAGCTGCTGCTCGCGGGCCGCCCACATCTTTTGGTAAGCGCGTTTCTCGCGATCGAGATCATTTTGCATGGAACGGAAGGCTTCCACGATCGCCTCCACGCGTCCACGGAAAGAAATGCCCGTGAGGTAGTTGTAGAGGAACTCCATCTTCTCGCCCTTGCCGGTCGAGGCGCTCTGCGCGTGGAAAACCTGAATGAGCTGATTGCGTAGCGCGTGGCCCAGCCCAAACGCGGAGGGGAACTCGCACACCCACACCCCTTCGATGTGGCAAAGCGACCGGGTTTCCTTCGGCATCGTCTGCGTGACGATGACCGAGAACTCCGCGCGCATCGCACGCTGGTCTTCCTTCAGCTTTTCGATCCAGCCGTCGCTCCACGAACGCGTGCGCTTTAGCTCCCACACGATGGTGCCCGCAATTTGGCCGGTGGGCAGAACGATCCGTTGCACGACGTCGGCGCCACGAATGCCCTTGGCCACGGGCTCGATCGTATCCATCGGGAACTGCGCCCGCAGCATCGACTCGAACTCCAGCTCCAACACCTCGCCCTGCCGCTGCTCCGACGAGTGCTCGGCCTTACGCTTC
>JBGSST010000268.1:0-9461 GCA_041736915.1 Bdellovibrionota bacterium | reverse complement strand
GCGCCGGTGATGGTTCACGCCGTGGCGGGGGAGGCGGTTCGCGCGTTGCGGGCCGCAAGCCCGGCCTTCCGTTTTCCGCCCTGTCCGGACAGCCCAACCGATTCGGATTCTCCTCCGGCGAAATGGGTGCCGCCGCCGTGGCCGAAGGCTTTGGGGAAGGCAATGGCGGAGGCCGCGCGTTCGAACGATCCGCCAAGCTGATTGGCCCCCAGTCCCGCCTTTACGAAACGATCGAGTACGCTCTGACCTATCCGCCCGAGTTCATCGATCGCGACGTCGAAGGGTCCGTCCAAGCCGAACTAGCCTTCACCGGCGATGGACGCTGGCTCGACGCCGCTTCCCGCATCCGGTCGTCCAACCGGTTTCTACGCGTTTACGTTCACCGGCTTCTGCGGCGCGCCCTGGCTAAAAGCCTGCTCACGAATCAGCCCCAAGGTTACACCGTAAAGACGATGTTTCACTTCGAGCTGGCCCGGCGGCTGCCGGTAAATCAAAGAGAGCAACAGGTGCAGATTGCGCGAAGGGGAACCGGCTCCCTCGGCACGGGGCCGGTATTGTACTTCGAGCGCGTTCACTACCGGTGGTTGCCCATTGAAATTTCGGCCACCGGCCGGGACCGGCCTACTTTGGATGGACGGCCGCCGGGAGGTTTTCAAAGTGGAGTCGGAATAAACGTCATCCCCCTCCTCGAGACGGGAATCTCGGCGATTACGAAGTTGTTCTCCAACCAGGCCGAAGAAGATCCGCTGGATCGTTACCGGCGAGATCCGCTTTGGCAGGAGCCATGACCCCGTGTAAACGGTTGGCATGGCGCATAAAAAAATCATTATCGTGGTGCTCTTGGCGTTGGGGCTTCTGCTTTCCCTGGCGGCCTACTGGTTTTCGGGCCGGGTAATTTCCCCGGCGTAGTGGCCGCGGTTACGGGGACTCCCAAAACTTCTCCATATTGAGAACCTGAATGCCCTGGCGGCGCGTATCTACGTATAGCCGGCGGCCGTCGGCCGAAAATCCAATGGCGTTGATCGAGTTGGTAACCGGGATCGATTGGACGGCTTTCCCCGTTTTTTGATCAAAGATCTCAACGGTGCCAACATCGGAGAGGGGAATGTAGTTAAAAAACGCGCCGAGCTCTCCGCGATTATCGAGCTCCAAGTACTGGAAGAGCCCGTGCTTGACCCCCTTCGGCATTTGGGTGGCCTCGATCGGAGCGGCCACGGTCTTACCGAAAGCGAACGATTCAATGCGGGACCCGTTACTAAAATTCGACGCGTAGCCGGTTCTTCCATCTGCCGACCACGAGATGTCTTTCGGAAGCTGCTCGGTGTCTCCCACTTTTTTCACCCAGGTTGGCCCACTGGCGACTTTGTTCAGCTTCCCGGTTCTCTCCGCCTGGTAGATCGACAAACGCACGTCGTCCTTTGCGAGGGTCGTAAAGTAGAGGTTGTTGGAACCAGGAATGACTCCCCAACTAAAAATGGCATCCCCGCGCCCTACGCGCTCGATAGGCAAGGAGACAAACGAATTGGTTCGCAGATCCCACCGTAGAATTTTTGTGGGGGTCGGGCCCGACTCGAAATAAGCGTAGTGCGGTGACTTCCCGAAACGTAGCTCGCCCCACAGATTAGTACCGGGGGGCGGGGCGATGGTCTTTCCGGCGGCCCAGTCGGGCGTCCCGTTGGTGATGGGCAGTCGTAAGAACTGGTTATTCAATTGCACGACCGCCTCTTTCCCACCCGGCAAAAACTGGGGCATGGGCGGCGAGCCATTGAACTCACCCGGCAGGTCCACGCTCCATAGGTTTCGGGTATCCGGATCGAAATAGGTCCATTTCGCCGGCCGATTGTAGCCACCCTCGGCCCCCACCATGATGTTCCCGTGAGGGGTCGGCCTGAGATTCACCTGCAGCGCCTTATCGATCCGGTAATCCGGCCAAGTTCGTGACACCTCCCGACCCTGACGTTGCTGAGCCAGTTCGCGGCCCGCCTTCAGCTTAGCCACGTGATTCAATAAACCCGCCCGAACCGCCGGAACGTTCCACCCCTTGAGCTCCAGAAGCCGCTCGAGCTGCGTCAGATTCTTCTGCAAGCCGTCTAAGAGATGCGCTTCGGCGGGGAGGCGGAAGGGATCATCGGAGCTGGCCAACTTTTCCAGCAAGGGAAGGGTCAGCCGCGCTCCCCCCACCGCTTCCAGTAGGTCCCCGTAAGTATTTACGATTAGCGTCTGGTCGGGCTCGGTAGCCTCGGTCAGTGCGCCGAAGCCCAGAAAGCAGGGGTTCAGCTGCGAATAAACCGGCCAGCTAAGTAAGAACGACAGGGCAAGGAGAGTCCGCATTCCCTATATGATAACCCGTCTCTTTTCACGGTTCCCCAGCCTTTCCTAGACAAAATCAACGCGTTGGATTAAACCCGAGCCCTTAGTTGAAGCAGTCCGTTTGCTGAAGTGTGCGCCGGTAGCTCAGTTGGTAGAGCAGCTGACTCTTAATCAGCGGGCCCCCGGTTCAAGTCCGGGCCGGCGCACCAATAAAGAGGGCGATCCCCAAAAGGGATCGCCCTTTTTAATTTCTGGCGGGTGCGTTTCCATCACCAAATACGCTTACCCCGTATTGCGCATTCCCGCCGCGATGCCGTTAACGCTAAGGCGGAAGATATCTAAAAGTTCCGTGTCGTCCTCGTTCTGCCGGAGCTGCCACAGGATCTCCGCCTGAATGTGGTTCAACGGATCCACGTACGGATTCCGCAGCTGGACCGAGCGCTGCAAAACCGGATTGTCTTCGAGCAGGGTACGATGACCGCTAATCCGCAGAACAGAACGGCGAACCGTTTCCAGCTCTTCGAATAACTTCTCGCCGAGCGGCTTGAGCGCCGGTTCCACCAAACGATCGTGGTAATGGCGCGCAATACGCAGGTCGGCCTTGGCCAGCACCATCTCTAACAGATCCACCTTCGAACGGAAGAATGGCCAGTCGCGATACATGGCTCGCAGTGCCGCCGTCTCTTCCTTGCTGCCTTCGAGGGCCGCCGCAAAGCCGAGCCAGGGCGGTAACAGCAAGCGAGTCTGCGTCCAACCAAAGATCCAGGGAATTGCGCGCAAGGTCTCGATTCCGCCACCCGCTTTGCGACGGGCGGGACGGCTGCCGATGTTTAAGGTACCCAGCTCGTTTACCGGCGTGGCCTGCTGGAAGTAGCGGACGAAGCCCTCATCTTCCTGCACACGGGCGCGAAAGGACGCGAGTGCCTTCCCGGAAAGCTCATCCATTCGCTTGCGCCAGGCGGCCGTCGGTTTGGGAGGAGGACACAGCGTCGCCGACAGAGTGGCGCCGGTATAAACTTCGAGGCTGCGCAACGCCAGCTCGGTAAAGCCAAACTTCGCCTGAATCATCTCGCCTTGCTCGGTCACGCGCAGTGAGCCGTCGACGGATCCGGGGGGCTGCGCGGCCAAGGCCTGGTAAGTAGGCCCGCCGCCCCGGCTCACCGTTCCTCCACGGCCGTGAAACAGCGTGAGCCGCACACCGTGCTTTTTTCCCACGGCGACCAAGGCTTCTTGCGCACGATAAAGTTCCCAGTTGGCGGTAAGCCGTCCTCCATCCTTGGCGGAATCGGAGTACCCCAGCATCACCTCCTGCCGCCCGTGCAGACGGGAACGGTAGCTCGTTAAGGAAAGTAACCGGTCGAGGGTATGGCCCGCCTGCTGAAGATCGGAAATCTTTTCGAACAGTGGCACCACCCGCAGCGCGGCTTTCACACCACACTTGGCCTGCAGGGCTTCTACCGCCAGCACGTCTGAAGCGTTTCGGGCCATGGAAATAAGGTAAGCCCCGAAAAGCTCGCGGCCATTCTTGGCGATCACGCCAAAAACACCGAGCACGGGAAAGAGATCTTCGTCGGCCAAGAACTCCGCATCGAACGCCTCCCCCGCCTCGATCTGAGCTTCGAGATACGCAATGCGGTCTTCTTCCGATCGCTCGGAGAAAAGCGGCTCTCCCTTGCGCTTGGTCCAAGCGTCCCACACCTCAGTGTGCTTGGTAGACTCCTGTCGCAAATCCAGCTTCGCCAACCCCACGCCGAAGCACGCTAGTCGCCGAAGAAGATCCTTCAGCCGCCCATCCGCCATCCGTTTGGCGCCGATCGAAACTAAAGAGTCGTAACAAAACCGCAGGGGCTCGCGGATCTCTTCTACGTCGGTGATTAGCTTTTCCTCGGTTTCGGGAATCGTCTTCCCGTAAAAGACGGCGTCGTAATAAGCCATCGTGGCTATCAGCCGCCGGTGTAGCGGACGCAAGATTGCCCGGTAAGGTTCCGCGACGTCGCCAACGCGCTCGCGCAAAGCGGGATTGGCGTGGCTCATGGAAAGCCGGCCAAGCAAGTCCTCCACCTCGTGCGCGTAAAGTTTTGCCCCGTACCAACGGTGCAGATAAAGTGTTTTCTCCGTCATCTCGGGAGTCACGTTTGGGTTGCCGTCGCGATCGCCGCCCATCCAGGAGCCGAAGCTAAAGGGCATCCAGTCGGCGGGCATCTCGGAGCGTAGGTGCCGACGCCAAGCGCCCTCCAAATCGCGCAGTAAATTAGGCACGGCATCCCACAGCGATTTTTCGATCACCGTCAACCCGGCACGCACCTCATCGAGGGGAGTTGGCCGCGTACGGCGAATCTCATCCGTCAGCCAACAAGCCAGGACCTCTCGCCGCAAAGTCTCGTGGGCCGCTTCCACTTCCGAGGCATCGAGATCCACCCGGTCGAGTTGCCACAAGGTGTCGGCAATACGCCGATACTTCTCGAATATAGTACGGCGAACAATTTCCGTGGGATGGGCCGTCAAAACCAGCTCCACCTTTTGCTCGAGAAGAGCTTTGATGATCGCCGTCGATGACTTTCCGTTTTTGCGCAGCCGAGCCAAAACCTCGTCGAGCGACCCCTTCTGTGGGGCGGCTCCGGCCTTGCGATAGTCGTGACGGCGCCGAATACGATGGTGTTGTTCGGCGATCGTGCTGAGGTTGAGAAAAAAGGCGAAGGCCCGGGTCAACTCGCGAAGATCTTTCTTGGGCAGAGCACCCAATAGCTTTGGCAGTACTACGGCTTTGTGCGTTGCCCCTTCGCGAATGGATTTTGAAAGAGTCCGAACCTTTTCCACCGCATGAAATACGCTGGTCCCGGCCTGATCCTTTATGGTGTCGCCCAGAATCTCGCCAAGCAAACTTACGTCTCGCCGGAGGGGCGAAAGAGGATCGTTGGGCCGTTGCTTGATAGCCTTCGCGCGCGTCATCCACTCAGTTAACGACTAGCACGGCCCACTGACAACCTGGAACTTCGCTCGGCTCGATACCCACCGCTACGGCCACTCGTGAGCGGGGCCGAGAGGCGTCACGGGGAATGAAAAGGTAATCTCATTGTAGCATTCGGCTGGCCCTTTTTCGCCGCCTTGCTATAATTCTAGAGTCCCTATCCTGCTTCAACTTCACCTATCCATCACTTTTTCAGCTGGGAGCTCCCTTTGAAATCTAACGCCGTTAGGCGTGCTGCGGCGCCGTCTTTGCCCGTGGCCGAGTCATTTGCTGCGCCCTTACGCGAAAAGATCGAGGACAAGACCGCGCTCATTTCGGTCGTGGGGCTGGGATACGTCGGCCTTCCACTGGCGGTCGAAATTGCTAAAGCCGGATACCGTGTGTCGGCGGTAGAGAACAATCGCGACCGTTGCCAGCGCGTCAATGAAGGACGGAACTACATTCAGGATATCGAGCAAGCCGACGGTTTACGCTTCAAGCAACTCGTTCGTGACGGTTGGATCAAAGCCTCGCCGGATTTTTCCCCGTTCGCCGAAGCCGATATCATCATTATTTGCGTGCCGACTCCGCTAAGTAAGAACCGGGAGCCCGACCTTAGCCATATTGAGAAGGTGGTAGGGGCGATTCAAAGCCACTTCCGCCCCGGAAAACTCGTGGTTCTGGAAAGTACCACGTATCCGGGCACGACCGAGGAGCTCATTCAGCCCGCGCTAGAGAGCCTTGGGTACCGCGTTGGCCATGATTTTTTTCTCGCTTTCTCGCCGGAGAGGATCGATCCGGGCAATCGGGTCTACCACACGGCTACGACGACAAAACTAGTCGGTGGCGCTACCGCCGAATGCCTTGATCTAGCCGAGCGTTTTTACGCTAAGACCATCAAGAACGTCGTAAAAATGTCATCTCCCCGAGCTGCCGAGATGACGAAGATTTTCGAGAATGTGTTTCGCTCGGTGAACATTGCCCTCGTGAACGAGATTGCGCTCTTGTGCGAGCGCATGGAGATCGATGTTTACGAAGTCATCTCGGCCGCCAACACCAAACCGTACGGCTTTCAGGCGTTTTGGCCGGGACCGGGCGTCGGCGGACACTGCATACCGCTCGACCCTTACTACCTTGCTTGGAAAAGCAAAGAGTATGATCTCCATCTGCGTTTCATCGAGTTGGCGGGGGAGATCAATGAAAGCATGCCTCGACACGTCGTTCGGAAGGCTGCCGAAATGCTCAACCAGAAGTCCCAGGCCCTAAATGGCGCTAAGATTTTACAGCTGGGCATGGCCTACAAAAGGGACATCGATGATTATCGGGAGAGTCCGGCACTGAGCGTTTACGAGCTACTTCTCACGGCCGGAGCGAAGGTGACCGTGTGCGACCCGTTCGTTCCCGAGTTCTACCGCAAAGAGCATTCGCCCACTTACGACAAGCATGGCCCAAGCACAAAGACGGTTCCGTACTCGAAGGCCCTGCTTAGCGATGCGGATCTCGTAATCATCACGACCGATCACTCTAAATTCGCTTACGAAGAGATCGTAAACACGGCGAAATTGATCTTGGACACACGAAATGCGATTGGCTCTCGCGGGCTGCCTACCGACAGGGTCGTAAAACTTTGCACCGGCACCGGAGCGGCGCGCAAGCGCTCGACGGAAAACCATGGCCGATAAAATACTCATAACGGGGGTGGCGGGTTTCGTTGGATCCAACCTTGCCGCCTCTTTGCTCAAGGACGGCCACGAGGTAGTGGGCGTCGACAATCTCTCCCAGGGCACTCGCCTGAATCTCGAGGCCATTGCGACCCATCCCCAATTTCGTTTTCTTGAGGCCGACGTCCGAAACCCCGACGAGATTCGCTCGGCCGCCAGCGGCGTCAGCGCTATTTTTCACCTGGCGGCCTATAAAATCCCCCGCTACGGAAATGCCTTCGATACGTTAGACACCAACGTACGCGGCACGAGCCATTGCATTGATGCGGCGGTCGCCGAGAACGCCCAGCTCATTTTCTCCTCCACCTCGGATGTCTACGGCAATAACCCGGATGTGCCGTTCACCGAACAACACCAGCTGGTGCTCGGCCCGCCGGACGTGAGGCGCTGGGCTTACTCGGTGAGCAAGGCATTTGATGAGCACCTTCTTTTCGCCGAAGCGGAGCGACGCGGTTTACGTTTCTCCATCGTTAGATTCTTCGGCGGGTACGGCCCCCATCAAGCACTGACCTGGTGGGGCGGGCCGCAATCGGTTTTTATCAATCACGCACTGGAAGGCACGCCAATGCCGGTGCATGGCGACGGAACACAGACCCGAACCTTTACTCACGTCGATGACTTGGTTCAAGGCCTGAAGCTATGTCTCGGGCGCCGCGAGGCGCTTGGCGAAGTTTTTAACGTTGGGGCGACCCAAGAAATCCAGATACGGGATTTAGCTTCGATGATCTGGAGAATGGTACGCCAGGACTCCCCACGCATTGAATTCGTCCCGTACTCGACCTTCGGAAAATATGGCGACGTGTACCGGCGCGTGCCGGACTTAACCAAGTCTCGCCAAGTCCTTGGCTTCGAGCCCGCGTGGTCCCTCGATAAGGGGCTCCCCGCCACCATAGAATGGCAACGAGAACGCAAAGCCAAGGTCGAAGGTACGCCGACGGCCCCCCACCAGAATTTGCCGCGTAGGGAGACAAAGTGATCCGGCGCACGGCGAAACTAAACGGCACCAGCGTTCACTTCGTGTTCCCCGTCTACAATGAGTCCGAGAATTTGATGCGCGTGCTGACGGACGCCCGTCGCCTCAACGAGGTAGTCACGAAATCGGGCGGGGTCGCGCATTTTCTGTTCGTGGACGATGGCTCGTCCGACAATAGCGCTCAGTTACTGAGGCAAGCCAGCCTTCCCAGGCTCAACGTTCTTTCCCATCCGCGCAATCTGGGACCGGGAGCCGCATTTCAAACGGCATTCTCGCACCTTCTGTCGAACGGGGTTGCTCCCGACGATCTCGTGGTCACCCTGGAAGCGGATGCGACGAGCACTCCGGATTTGTTTGAACGGATGTTAGCCCGCACCGAGGAAGGGGACGATCTCGTCCTGGCTTCGGTCTATCTGTACGGCGGGGGATTCTCGGAGGTGAAACCGTTGCGCGTATTTCTCAGCCACGCGGCGAACCTCTTCGTGAAGGTTCTTCTCCGCATGCGCGGAATTGCAACGTTCTCTTGCTTCTGCCGCATTTACCGGGGCAACGCTTTGATCGCTATCGGCGAAAACTACGGAAAGAATGCCATCGTTACGCTGCCCGGCTTCGAATGCGCCGTTGAAGTTTTGTTCAAAGCCATGGAATGCGGTTTGACCATCTCGGAGATACCGTACCGAGTGGATTGGTCCCGCCGTCGCGGAAAATCAAAACTACGCTTGGCGCCCGCCATCTGGGGCTACTTTAGACTCATTAGGGCCTTCGCCTTCCGTTCAAAAAGAAAGTTTCTGTATCCGATGCCGGGGCAACCGGCCGTGAACGGCCCCTCGAAAGACGTAAAGCCCGGAGCGGGTGAAGCTTGAAAGTCGTGACCGTAGTCGGAGCACGCCCTCAGTTCATAAAGGCGGCTCCCCTTTCCCAAGCGCTCCGCGCCATCCCCGGGGTGACTGAGATCATCGTGCACACCGGCCAGCACTACGATCAAGCCATGTCCGAAGTGTTCTTCCAAGACCTGGCCATTCCGTCCCCCAACTATAATCTTTCGGTTGGCTCGGGTAGCCACGGGGCCCAGACGGGAAAGATGCTGGAGGCCATCGAGGAAGTTCTCGATCGCGAGCAGCCCGATGTCGTTCTCGTAATGGGCGATACCAACAGCACCCTCGCCGGAGGCCTAGCGGCGGTAAAGCTTGGTTTGAAAGTGGCTCACGTCGAGGCCGGGCTCCGTTCATTCAACCGCGCAATGCCCGAAGAGACGAATCGAGTTTTGACCGATCACCTTTCGGACCTGCTCTTTGCCCCCTCCGAGAATGCCGTGGCGAATCTGGCCAAAGAAGGAATATCCGGCGACCGGGTGGTGCTGGTGGGTGACGTCATGCAGGATGCCACTCTGCAATTCACCGAACTGGCGATCAAACGATCGCGCATTCTGGAAGACTGGGGCCTGCAGCGCGGCCAGTACATTCTAGCCACCATTCACCGAGCGGAAAATACGGACGACCCAGCTCGGCTG
>JBGSST010000266.1:0-24730 GCA_041736915.1 Bdellovibrionota bacterium | reverse complement strand
TGGCTGCCGCTCGACTATCCGGCGGTGAGGGCGCTGACCAAACTCGGCGTGCCGTCGGGCGGACAAATGCTGGCGCGGGCGCTGGCGTTTTCCGTGGCCGGTCTGCTCGTTGCGCGATTAGGCGCGGTTTCGATGGCGGCGCACACCATCTCGCTCAACCTCGGCAGCTTTTTCTATATGTTCCCCATGGGCATGGGCACCGCGGCCTGCATTCTAGTCGCCCGCGCGGTGGGAAAAGACGATCGCCGGCACGCCATCGCCATCGGCCGCAATGCCGTGGTGATCACGGTCGGCATGATGGCGCTCGTCGGGCTTACGCTCTACCTGGTGCGCACGCCGCTCATCGGGGCTTTTTCCCCCGACGCCGAAGTGATTCGAACCGGGGCGGTCCTGCTTGGGCTAGTCGCACTGCTGCAGCTATTCGATGGATTTCAGGCCACCATCATTGGCGCTCTACGTGGCTTCGGCGATTCCAAGGCGGCTTTTCAAACTAGCCTCATCGGCTTGTGGCTAGTGGGTTTACCCCTGGGGGCCGTGTTAGGCTTTCGGTTCGATTGGGGCCTTGTGGGCTTGTGGAATGGATTGATTTTTGGCCTTTTGTCGTCGAGCCTGCTGTTGATATTCAGGTGGCGAGGCGTCGCAAACAGGAGCGAGACACGTGGGTGATACGAAGCGGACCGTAGTGATTGTGGATGGGTACTCGGCGGGCAATCTGCTGGCGCCAGAGTTTCGGAGTCGCGGCTTCGACACGGTTCACGTGCAAAGCACCCCCGAGATCTGGAAAGTGCTGCTGCCCACGTTTCGCCCGGACGATTTCGACCGAAACCTCATTTTCGACGGCAATGTAGAAGCGCTTCTGGCCGCGCTCAAGCCCTTGCAGCCGATTGGTATCATCCCCGGCACGGAAACCGGCGTGGAGCTGGCCGACACGTTGAGCGCGGGGCTAGCGATCAAGTCCAACGGCGTGAAGAAGAGTGCCGCCCGCCGTAACAAGTTCGAGATGGTGGAAACGGTTCGCGCGGCCGGGCTCCGCTCGGCCAAGCAGCTAAAGGGCTCTTCGCCCAAAGCACTCATCGACTGGTTCAAAAAGGAAGGCCTTACCAAAGTAGTGGTGAAACCGTTGAATAGCGCCGGCACCGATCACGTCGCCGTGTGCACGACCGCGGAGCAGGTCGAGAAGGCGGTAAACGCGATCGTCGGCCAAACCAACATGCTGGGGCTTACGAACAGCGAAGCGCTGATCCAAGAGTTTCTAGAAGGCACCGAGCATTTTTTGAATACGGTCAGCCACGACGGCCGCCACCACTTTACCGATATCTGGAAGTATAAGAAGCGGTCGATCAATGGCCACGACTGCGTTTACGATCGCAACGAGCTGCTGCCGTCATTCGGGGACGAAGAGTTGGCGATGCAGGACTACGTGGTGGGCGTGCTGAACGCGCTCGACGTGCGCTACGGTCCGTCCCACACCGAAGTGATGATGGGGCCCAGTGGCCCGGCCCTCGTGGAAGTCGGAACGCGCTTGGACGGTTTGTCGGTACCGTCGGTAAATACGGCGTGCGTGGGTTATGGTCCGCTTGACCTCACCGCCGACGTGTACGGCAACGAGCCCGGCTATCTGCAGAAATCGGAGAAACCCTACAAGCTACGCAAACACGCTTACACGGTTTACCTGACCTCGTACCAAAACGGCGAAGTGCAGGCGATTCCGGGCGAAGAGGCGATCAAAAACCTCCGCTCGTTCTTCCAGATGCGGCTAAGGGTAAAGCCCGGCTCTCCGATCAAGAAGACGGTCGACTACTTCACCGCCCCCGGCTTCTTCACCCTCGTGCACGAGAGCAAAGCCGCCCTCGAAGAGGACTACCAAACAGTTCGCCAAATGGAAGAACGCGGCGAAGTGTTCCTCGTTAAAGAATGACCAAAGGTATCCGTTACATTTAGTCCATCGGACTAAATGTAACGGATACCTTTTGGTTCGAGCTAGTTGGTCAGCGACGTTAGTAGGTCGCTGAAGTAGCCCGCGAAGTGGTAGTCGCGCGGGATTACCTGCGTGGGCGTAATGATCTTTATCGAGAGGCCTAGGAAGTTGAAGTCGTCTTCCGCCTTCGCCTCTTGCCGCATGATGAAGTACTTGGCCGCCGCATCGTTATCCACGCGGTAGACCTTGTATTCGCCCAAGCTTCCCACTTCGCGTTCGAGCTCGAAGCCCGGACGCTCGGGGTTGAAGTTCACTTCGATGATCCGCTCGTTGTTCTCGACCGCCACCGTGGCCGGCACCTCGCGCATGTCCACCATGATGGCGTCGGACGCCGTGATGTAGTTCTTGGTGGTTAGCTTGGGGTCGAACGCCTTGCGGGCGGCCTGAATCCAGTCTTTCGGCAGCAGCGGTTCTGGGTGGCCGAGCCCCGCGATTACGGGGTCGATGGAGTACCAGTTCTGGCCGGTTTCATCGCGGACCAAGGTCGTGACGTGAAATCTCCACCGCTGATTGGGCCCCGGGGTCATGTCGCCGGCCACGAATAGCTTCACGATGCCGTCACGGGCCACGCCCATCTTGCGGGCCAGTAAGTGCGCCGTGGTCGAACGGCCAAAGCAAAACCCAATCTCCCCCGGAGGCGGATCGTACTTGTTCAGCTGCGCGAGAGACGCCACCGGATGATTCGTCACCTGGTCGAGCAGCACTTTACGCTCCTCCAGGGTCAGACCCACTTTGGTTTCGGGGCTACGTAGCTCCAGATCGTCGTAACGGTTTTGAATTTCCTTTTGATCCAGGCCTAAGGCGGCTTGCCCCAGGACGGTAAAGGCAAAGAAGAATAACGCTAAAAACAGCGAGCTAGAACGTTTCATGAAAACTCCCAAATAGCCGGACGGTAGCGACGCCGCCAGCTCCACCCTTCACCCGTAGCGCCGCGCGTCCAATTGTGTCAATGTGACCCCGATGAGTGGCGGCGAAAACGGTAACGGATTAGTACGGGCGCTGATTCCGGGGCCCGAGGGGCTCGAAGCGCTGGTGCGCGAAGCGGCGGCCCTATTCACCCAGATCTCTACGGAAGCCAAGGACTTGCCGCTCGTGTCGCAAGCTTCGCTGCCGGACGTAAAGCGGCGGCTGGCCCAGTTCGACTTCGCGAAACCTACGGCTAAGACTGAGTTGCTCACCTGGACCACGCGCCAGATGGCGGAGCTGGAGCTGCACCTTTCCGATCCGCATTACTTCGGCGTCTTCAATCCCAACCCGAGCGCCATGGGGGTGGTGGGAGATTTTCTGGCCAGTGCGTTCAACTCGCAGCTGGCCTCCGCGGTGAGTAGTCCGTTCGGCGTATTGGTCGAGGATCACCTCATCGCTTACTTCTCGCAGTTCCTGGGTTTCGCCGTTCCCGGTTCCGGCGGTATTTTTACGGGCGGCGGCACCGAGGCCAACTACACCGCCGTACTGTGCGCGCTGACGGAAAAATTTCCCGATTTCGAGAAGCGCGGGCTGATGGGGATGACCTCCCTGCCCCGCATTTACGTTTCCACCGAAACGCACCATTCGATTTTGAAGGCGGCGAAGATGGTGGGACTCGGCCTCGACGCCGTGGTGGAAATTCCCGTGACGGCCGACCACGTGATGGACGTGGCACAGTTGCGCGCGCGTCTGGCGGCCGATGCCGCCAACGGAATGAAGCCATTCCTCGTCGTAGGCACTTTCGGCACGACCAGCGCCGGGATGATCGAGCCGCTCGCCGAAATCGCCGGCGCCGCCAAAGAATACCAATGCTGGTTTCACGTGGACGCCGCGTGGGGTGGGGCCGCATGCTTACTGCCCGAGCTCGAGGAATCCTTTGCCCCCTGTGCGCAGGCCGACTCGCTGACGCTTGACGCGCACAAGTGGCTCAACGTGCCGATGACGGCCGGAATGTTTTTTTCGCGCAGGCTGCAAAGTCTCGACAATGCGTTTCGCGTAACGGTGAGCCCTTACATGCCGATTGAGTCGGACGACGCCGATCGAGTGATTCCGCCGTACCACCGTTCGATGGCTTGGTCGCGGCGGTTGACCGGTCTCAAACTTTTCCTGAGTCTCGCTTCGGTGGGCGTGGACGGTTACCGGACGGTGCTACGCCACCAGATTGCCATGGGGCGCGAGCTGCGTTCGCTGCTCGAACGAGGTGGCTGGAAGTTGGAAAGTCATTCGCCACTACCGGTCGTGTGTTTCTCCGATCCGAAGGGCGCCGAAGCGCCGGCGATTGCGGCGGCCGTCGCCAAAACCGGCAAGGCGTGGGTTACCACCACGCAGCTCACGGCCCACGGCTGTACGGTGTTGCGCGCGGGAATCTCCAATGCGGTGACGGAAAAATGGCACCTCGAGGAGCTAGTGGCCTATCTCAACTCAGCGCGCGAATCGCTCGAAGCCTAAGAACCCGATCGGATGGGGCGTCTTTCCGTGCAGGGCTAAGTCCGCCACGATCTCGCCGATGACGGGGGTGAACTTGAACATGTGCCCCGAGCAACCACCGGCCACGATGACGTTCTTCTCCTTGGGGTGAATGCCCACCAAAAAATGCTCGTCGGGGGTCAGCGTGTAGAAGCACATCTTCTCGTGCGAGTGCTGGCGCGAAACTCCCGGCAGAAAGCGGTCGATGATGCCGCCAATCTCTTTCTTGGATCTTTCCGGAATCTTCTGGTCGACCGTGGAGGGGTCGGACACGTCGTCGATTGGCTTATAGGCCGCGAGCTTTACGCCCATCCCTTTTTGCGAGGGGAAGCCGTAGTAAAAGTCTTCCGGCAGATCGAAGGCAAAGCAGGGCACCTTCTCGTATTTTTCCGGAGCGTCGAACCACATCTGCGGCGTGCGCTTGGGCTTTAACGTGGGCGTTTCGCTTTGGAGGAAACGGGAGCTCCAGCCGCCGGTGCTAAGCACGAGCTGATCGCAAAGGTACTGGCCATTCACGGTCGTGACCTCGATGCCGTGTTTAGTGTTGGTCCACGAGGTCATCCCCTCTTGCCCCTTGAGCGTGGCCCCCTCCATTTTCGCCAGGTGCTGCAACGCCGCTAAAGTGGCCTCCACGTCGGCGTAGCCGGCTTCAGGTTCGAGCACGCCGTGAAATGATTCGGGGATTTCGAACGGATAACGGCTGGCCGCGTCCTTGGCCGAGAGAACTTCCAAAGGAATCGAATAGGTTTTTCCGGCGGCCTGAATGCGGTCGGCGAGCTTACTGTTCCCTTTCTCGCCGAACACACAAAGTCCCACGCGATGGAACAGCGCCTTACCCATTTGATCGCCGAGATCGTCCCACAGCGGGTAAGCCGCGTTCAAAAGCGGGATGTAGTCATCCTTTTCAAAGTACGCCCGGCGTACGATCCGGCGCTGGCCATTGCTGCTGCCGCGATCGTGGCCCAGCGCAAACTGCTCTAGCCCCAAAACGTTGAGCCCGCGCTTGGCGAGCGAGTAAACGGAAGCCGATCCCATGGCGCCGACTCCGGCAACGATGACGTCGTATTTCATGATTCCACCTTCAGCGAGTAAAGCAGCCACTCGGTTTTATCGGCGGGCAAAGAGTCGTAGAGCCTCTGCGCCCGCTCGTTTTCTTTTTGGGTCATCCATTCCATCGAGTCGTAGCCGTGCGCTAAACAAAATTTGCGGCAGTGCTCGATGAGCTTACGTCCCACCCCTTGCCCGCGAACGTCCGGCAATGAGTAAAGGTCGTTCAGCAGACAATACGTTTTTGCCGATAGCGACGACGGCAAAAAGTACAAGGTTATGAAGCCGACGGGCCGTCCGCTTTCGCCGAGGGCAACGAACTGTTTTCCCTGCTCGGGTTTATCGATCAGGTCGGAAAAAAACTTCAGGTTGCGAGCCGTGTCGGGCGTGCACTTGTAGAATCGCTGGTAGTCGTCGATGAGCGGCGTTAGCCGCGGCATGAGCTCTTTCGTAACGGCCACGATCTGCATGTCGCCGTCCTATCACAGTGTTTAGCGGCGGGCACAGTGTTACTATTCCGGCCATGGACGAAAATCCGGTCGTCAGTTCGCTTCTGGCTCATCCGATCATCAACCACTCGTTCGTGGGCGGCGTGCTCATCGGCACCGCCGCACTTATTTTACTTTCGGGAATTGGCCGGATCGCCGGGGTCAGCGGCATCGTCGGCGGTTTGCTCAAGCGGCAACCTCGGCACGAGTTCGACTGGCGGCTGGCCTTTCTCTTTGGACTTATCGGCGGCGGCTTTCTCATTCGGCAGGTCTACCCGTACACCCAGCCCCCATTCTTCTTCATGCCGATTACCTATTACGTCATTGCCGGCTTTTTGGTCGGCTTCGGTACCCAATGGGGAAGCGGCTGTACCAGCGGTCATGGCGTTTGCGGCCTCTCGCGGCTTTCCGTGCGCAGCCTGGTGGCGGTGATCACTTTCATGACGACGGCGATGCTAACGGTCTATTTCTTCCACCGTTCCGGTGGTGCCGAATGAGACTCCTCATCGCGGCCTTTTCCGGACTGGTGTTCGCGTATGGTCTGGTTCGCAGCGGCATGGTCGAGCCCCAGCGGGTCATTGGCTTTCTAGACATCACGGGCCACTGGGATCCAAGCCTGGCCCTGGTGATGATGGGCGCGGTGCTGGCGGGGCTCGTCATCATGCCGCTCGTGAAGCGCATGCCGCGGCCGATGTGGGAGGCCAAGTGGTATCTACCCATGAAGCGCCATATCGACATCCATCTGGTCTTAGGTAGTGCGGTTTTCGGTATCGGGTGGGGAATCGTCGGCATCTGTCCCGGCCCCGCGCTGGTCAATATTGCGCAGCTCGATAGCAAAAACTTCGCCTTTATCGGGGCGATGCTCGTGGGAATGGTGGCTTACCGGACCGCGGCCCCCTTTCTCGACCGTTTTATGAAACGGTGAGTCGGCGCGAAAATGCTACAATATAAGTCTGTCCATGCGCCCTCTCCCCTTACACATCGCCGCCCTTTTCTTGCTCGCGATCTACGGGCCTGCGCACGCGGAAAGGGCGAAAGCCAAAGCCCCGGCGAAAAAACGCGTGGTCGCCAACACCGGGGTGGGCGCCGCCTACGTGCCCGGCGAGACCGAGGTCAACGACATCAAGCTGTCGCTGGTGAACGACGATGGCAAAGCGGTCAGGATCTACTCGATTCCGCGTGAAGAATCGGAAAGAAATCTTTTCTTCCGCCTGAACATCGATCCCCGCCACGTGGGTTTCAAGCGCGCCATCATCGAGATCGCCGATCGGGAAAAGGCCGTGGCCGCCACGATTGATCTCGGCAAGGATCCGCGCTCGATCACGCGCTGGGATGGACGCTTCTCCGACAAGAAAGCAATCGAGGCGAACACGAAGTATCTGATTCGCGCTGTCATCTTCAAACGCGACGGCAAAGCGCTTTCGTCGGCGTGGAACTATTTCAGCACGCGCAAGCGCACCGTTTACGACGATGCCCGTCGCGTGCGTCAGAAGCCTATTTCGCTCTACGTGCTTTCCGACGGCAGCGCCTACAGCATGATGCTGGTGACCAAGAATCAGCGCGCCTTCAATTTTCCTAGCATCCGCGGCGAGCTGGAGCTGATTTACGAAGACATTCACACCGTGGCCCTAAAGCTCGAGGCTACGCCGAATACGTTGTTCGGTTTCAAGCCCACGGCATCGAGTTACTACTACTCGGACCTCTCGCTAGCCTATAAGTACCGGCTGCTGGGCAAGCCCATCCGGTCGCCAGCCTTTCCGCCGAACGATCCTACCGGCCGCGGCCGCTCGATCGATCCATACTCCGTGCCGCGGATCTTCGGCGAGGCCTTGAACTCCGAAGTTGGTTTCCGCCTCTTCAGCACCACGTTACGCGGGGCCGGCGGCGCCCCGCTCGATGCCGAGTTACCCCGCCATATCGAAGGGGTGGCGGCCGGGGTGTGGATGAACTACGGCGTGAGCTACGCGCGGCTCTACCTATCGGGCGAACTCGGTTACTCCGTCTTCACCGGCAAAATGCTTACCGTAACCGGCGACGCGGCTTTGGTTTACGACCGCCTCGCCAATTTCGCCCCTGGCCTGCAGCTCCGGGTGCTGGCCTTCAAGGGAAAGGCCCTCCCCGACGCCTTTTCGGCCACGACCACCGAAACCGACATCACCTCGCTGCTGGTAATGGCGGGGGTCGTTCTCAAGTTCAAGCTGTGATAGCCTTCCGGCCCTATGTCGTCGCTACGCATTTGCCTCGTCCATGACACCATTTTGCCGGTGTACCGCTATGGCGGAACCGAGCGGGTTTTGGGTTGGCTGGCGCGGGGCCTGAGGGAGAACGGCCACGACGTGCTGATTGCGTGCCGCCGTGGATCTTCGTTCCCGGGAATTCCGGTGGTGGGGATCGACTTTCAAAAGCCCATCGCGCACCAGCTTCCGCCCGCCCAGCTTTACCACTCCTTCATGCCGCTCAAGGAAAAGCTGCTTGCCCCGACCGTCGTCACCATTCAGGGCAATGGCAAACCCGGCGAAACTTTTTCCCGGAACACCGTTTTTATTTGTCGCAACCATGCCCAACGCCACGGCGCGACCGCGTTCGTATACAACGGACTCGATCCGGCGGAGTACGCCTTTTCCGAGAAGAAGGATCGCGACCTTTTGTTTCTCGCGAAAGCGTCTTGGAAAGTGAAAAACGTCGAAGGCGCGATTCGCATTGCTAAACGCGCTAAGCGCCCGCTGCAAATTTTGGGCGGCAAGCACTGGTTGTCACCCTTACACCGTCGTCAGGAAATTTTCTGGCGGGGTATGGTCGGCGGTGACGAGAAAACGTCCGCCGTGGCGAAGACGTCGGCGTTGCTGTTTCCCGTAAAGTGGCACGAGCCGTTCGGCATCGCGGTGATCGAAGCGCTAGTCTCGGGTACTCCCGCTTTCGTTAGCCCCTTTGGCTCCTTGCCAGAGCTAGTACCCCCTCACGTCGGTAAAGTCTGCGCGAGCGAGAGCGAGTTCCTCGACGCCCTTGAGAACTTGCCCAGCTACTCCGCGCGGGCATGTCGGGACTGGGTGCTGGAAAATTTTGATTACCGGAAAATGACCAAGGGTTACGAGGTTCAGTACGAACGGTTGTTGGCCGGAGAATTTCTCAACGAGGCAGAACCAAAGGCGACGCAGACTCCGGAGGCCGGGTGCGACCTCCCTCGGTAAAGTAGCAGAGTTCTTTCCAAATCATCTGCTTGGCCTTCTCATCGTAAATCTGGCAGCGCGGAATGGGGCCGGCGTAAAGGTGCACGCTCACCGCGGGCTCGTTGGTTGCATTGGCAATAGAGTGAATGCCCATGCTGTCATCGATATAGGCAACTTCGCCCACCGAATGCGTTTCGGTCTCGCCCTGGCAAGCCAGTCCGGGGCATTCCTGTTTCGGCCAATCGTAGTTGCGGAAGGTAAGCGTTCCGCGCATCATCCACATCCAGCAGCGAGACGAGCCATGGTCATGAATCGGAGTGCGGTGGCGCGGATGCCAAGCCAGCACGATCAGCTCGAAAAGGTCCGTTTTCACCACCAGGTTACGGGCGTACGTATCGTTGCGGTAAAAGGTGTAAGGCGAGAACGCGGTAGCCTCGAAGGGCCGTTCGTTGAGGAATCGGGAGACCGATTCGCCTTTGAAGTCTTGCTGGCTCTGGCCATGCAGAAACTCTAAGAATTCTTGAAGTTTGACAGGATTCATCGCGCTAGTAATAAAGTTACCATAATTTGATTAAAGAGGGGATATAGCATGGCGAAACATGGGTACACGAAGGAACTAATGGTCCTTCCATTCGATCACCGCGCGTCTTTCCAAGAGAAGATGTTCGGCATCTTTGGCAAGCCCACGCCGGAGCAAACGAAGCTGATCGCTTCGTATAAGACTTTGATTTACGAAGGCTTTTGCAAGGCCGTGGCCAAGGGGCTGCCTAAAGACATCATGGGCGTGCTGGTCGACGAGCAGTTCGGCTACGAAGTGATCGAGCGCTGCCGTAAAGATGGCGTCACGCTATGCATCTGTGTTGAGAAAAGTGGCCAGGAGGAGTTCGATTTCGAATACACGAACTGGCGCGAGCATATCGACACGGTGAATCCTTCGATCGTGAAGGTTTTGGTTCGTTACAACCCCGAGAGCGACAAAGAGATGAATATGCGCCAAGCGGCCCGTTTGGCCGACCTTGGACGGTTTCTCGAAAGCACGAGCCGCAAATACATGTTCGAGCTATTGGTGCCGGCGACGGCGGACCAGCTCGAGCGCTGCAAGGGCGACAAGAAAGTTTACGACGTCGAGATTCGTCCCAAGCTGATGGTGCAGGCGATTCAAGAGCTGCAGGGCGCGGGGATCGAAGCCGACATCTGGAAACTCGAAGGGCTCGATCGCGAGGCGGACTTCAAAGCGGTATGCGAAGCGGCGCAAGCCGGCGGCCGTGATGAAGTCGGTTGCATCGTACTCGGCCGTGGCGAGAACGAGCAGAAGGTTCGCGAATGGCTAACGGTTGGCGCCAAAGTGAAGGGTGTCGTCGGATTCGCCGTAGGTCGTACCGTGTTCTGGGAGCCGCTGAAGCAGTTCCGCGAGAACAAGATCACGCGCGAGCAGGCTGCGGACAAAATGGCCGAGACGTACGGCAACCTGTGTAAGCTGTGGATGGAAGTCCGCGCTTAATCAGCTTTAGCCTTTAGCGGGTTTTGCTTTTAGCAGGTCGTCGATCTTGGCGCGGACCAACTTCGGGTCGAACATCGGCAACGAGCAACGACCTTCGGTGCAAACGAATAGCGCTGGCTTAGAGAGGTCGGGGTAGGTTACGTCCTTGCGCGGAAGCTCCCCCTCTTTCTTGTCCCACCACTCGATACGGCGGTAGTTCGCGGGGTAAGCCAGTCCGGCCTGAAACAGCGCCTTGGCGCTGCCGGCCCCCTTGGCGCCAACGATCGTCAGGTGCAACGGCGGGCGGGTTAGCTCTTCGTCCGCCAGCAAAGTCCCGGCGGTGGGCATCGTCGTCGCGAGCGTGGGCTGCACTAAATAGCGCATCGCCTGCTCGGCCATCTTTTTGTGCGCGTCCACGCCGGTGTACTGAAACAGGCGCGCTCCGAAGCGCGCGATACGTATATTTTCCATGCGATCGAGGTCGGGCTTTTGCCCCGGCAGCAGCGCCGACGCCGAGGTTTTGAAGCCGAACGGTTTACCGTTTACCGTAACGGAGAACTCCTTCGCCAGAAACTGCGCGGCCTTCTCGGCGGGCGTCAGCCACTTACGGTCCCCGGTCACTTCGTAAAGGCTAAGCAGCGCCTGTGCCATCTCGAGGTTGTCGCCTAGGTAAGGGCCGGCGACATCTTTTTCGCCGTGAGTGAAGCCGCCGTCTTCTCGCGCGCGGTTCTTCAAGATCCAACTGGCGGCATTCTCCGCCAGCTTCAAGTCCACGTCTTGGCCCGAAACTGCGTAGAGCGCCGCGAGCCCCTGGATGTACCAGCCGTTCTCGCGCGAGTAGATGTTCTTATCGATGCTGGGAATTCCCTTGGCCCGGCGCCCTTGGTCGTCGAGCTTGAAAAAATCCTCGCTGTGCGTGCCCTTTACCAGATCGGCGTCCATGCTGGTGTAGAACGCGCCATCGGGGGTGAGCAAAAAGCCGGTGAGAAAATTCTTGATATCGTTAGCGGCGACGAGAAACTTCGGGTCCTGCGTGATGCTGTAACCGTACGAGTACAGCACCAGGTTTTTATGCTGCGCCCAAGCGATTTTCTCAAAGTGCGCTTCGTCCCAACCGTCTACGGAGTACTGGTACACACCGCCCCATACCGGATCGATGATTTTGATGTTCTTGGTGAGGGCCACCAGCCCCTTCTGTCCGCTGGCCTTGTTGCCGCGCAAACCCTCGAGCAGCGCCAGCTCTTCGCTAGGGCCAAAAAGAAATTTATGCACGCTGCCCCAGCCACCGGTCTTACCCTCGTACTGCGCCAAGTGACGCTTGTTCATTCTTTCGCGCAGGGCCTTGGTAAGAAACGGGCTCTCGGGAATTTCGGTCTTTTCCTCCGCTACCGCCTCTTCCGGTATCGGTTTCTTGATGAGCTTCTTCAGCAACCCCACCATCTTCTCCGGCGGCACGAAGCCGGCGCGTTTGGCGAGCTCACGCCCCGAGCCGTCGAAGAAGATCGTGGCGGGCCAGCCGTAGTCGGCGTAGCGCTTGGAAAGATCGGGACGCGAGTCCTGATCGACGCGAATGAGCAGAAACTTTTCGGTGAGCAGCCTCGCCACCTCGGGGTTGGCGTAGGTCTCTTCCTCCATCACGTGGCACCAATGGCACCAGACGGCCTCCAGATCGAGGATGACCAGCTTGTTCTCCTGCTTCGCCTTGGCGAAGAGCTCTGCCGACCATGGCTGCCAGTCGAGTTTCGCCTGGGGCGGCTTGGCGAAAGAAAGCGGAGCGGAAAAAAGTGCTACGGCGAAAAAAAAACTACTGATCACTCCCTGCACGCTGAACCCCCGAGATGATTTGTTGTTGTGCCCAACTTTGAAACCACTGCGAGGCACGCTTTTGAGAGATTTTGCGGCGTTCGAACTCCGCCACGAGCTTTTCGAGGCTTTCGCCGTCGCGGATCATCTCGAGGATCGCGGCTTGCGATTCGGGAAGACGGTAGTAGCTCGCATCGCCGTCTTCGTCGCGATAGATGAGCCAGTGGCGCAGCTCCGGGCGGCGTTTCGGTGCCTGATTGGCGCGCACGCGATCGATTTCGTACCGGGAACTGAATAAGCGCACCGCGGGGTGCAGCACGAAGATACCTTTGGTGGTGATGGGGTCGTCCTTACGCGGATTGGCCACCATCTCGCATATGAAACAGTCCCACTCGAAACGGGCGAGTTCGGCTAGGCCAGGCTTGCTCTTCCACGGCGCCGTTTCCTTTAGAAACTGAGGCATCCGGCGGCCAACTTCGGCGAGGCTGGCGAAGCGTGACGGATACTTCTCCAGAAACCGGCGGCACATGGCCTCGAACTTCGGCTTGCCCATCGCCTTTTCAACCCAGCCGAAGTCATCCTGCAGAGACTCGTGAATGCGCGCAAAGTAGGCGTACTGGTAGATATCCAAACGTCGATCGTAAGGAATCGGTGGGGTATCCCTGATACCGAGCCACGCCGGAGATTGCCGCGAGCCGGGGCTCGTGACCGCCCGCCTAAACCGTTGCTGTAACTTCTTGAGATCTAGTGATGGCATGGTTTCCCGTTGCTAGCTGGCGTGCCTTGTCGACTTCCGCTTTGAGCTCCGCCCATTCCGGGTAGCGGTCGTCCCGTTCAATCATCGTCGTCGTGGGGCCGAGCCAGCCTGCAACCCGTTCGTACAATTTCCAAACCTCGTCGCACACGGGCTCATCGTGAGTGTCGACGCAATAGGTGCCCTTGTTACGGTGGCCGGCTAGGTGAATTTGTCCCACGGAATTTTTCGGAATGGCCGATAAATAATCCCAGGCATCGAAGCCGTGGTTCACCGCACTAACGTAAACGTTATTTACGTCGAGCAGCAGGCCGCAGCCGGTGCGTTTCGTTAGCTCGGCCAAAAAATCCCATTCAGCGTAGTCACCGTGGTCGAACTCTACGTAGCTGGATACATTTTCCACGAGCAATCGGCGACCGAGGTGTTCTTGCACGCGCGAGATACGCGCGGCCAAATGCTTTAGGGCCTCTTCGGTGTAGGGCAGCGGAAGCAAATCATGCACGTTGTGTGCATTTCCTCCGGTCCAGCAAAGGTGGTCGGATACCCAGGCCGGCTGAATGCGATCGATCAGCATCTTCCAGCGGTGTAGGTAACTCTCATTCAATGGATCGGAAGAGCCGATCGAAAGCGAAACGCCGTGCAGGGCGATGGGGAGGTGACTTCGCACCTTCTCCAAAGCTTCGATAGACCGCACCCACGTGCCATCTTCCCAAGGAAGATAGCTTTCGGTAATGGCCTCGACCCAGTCGATGCCTTCGGGGCGGCTGGACCGAAAGTGGTCGGCATAGTGGTTTCTGAGACCAACTCCAAAGCCCAAAAAAGGAAAATCTGCTTTTGTCATAATGGTAAAAAAAAACCCCGAAGGCGAAGCGCCGTCGGGGTTTTTATATCATTTCCGAGCTTACTCGGTCTTCGCGGCGCAAGATTCTTTGCCCTTGCAGCCGTCTTTGCCGGAGCAGCCGTCTTTGCCGGCTTCCTTCTGCGCGCAAGAAGCTTTCTTGCCGTGCTTCTTGCCCTTTTTCTTCGAAGCCTTCTTCGGGTGAGCCGGGGCCTCTTCGGTCGCGGCGGCCGGAGCGGTTTCCGTGGTCGCCGGAGCGGCGGTTTCATCGGCAAAACCATTCGTAGAAGTGAGGAATCCGGCAACGACGGCGCCTACCAAGGCTTTAGACCATTGATTCATTGTGAAGTGTCCTTTCGAGTGTTGATTTGAATGATGCGTGTACCCGAATAGCTCTGCCCGAACTGCCCTCAGCGCTAAACGTGAAGGAGTAGTTTCCCACTATTCAGAAAGCGGCACAACTGGCCCTATAACAATTAACTTAACGTTTCCGTTAGGGCGCTGATTGGTCGTTGACGCGCTGTTTGAAAATGCGCTACGCGTAAATTTACACGCTGTATCTTTTTTGGGACACGGGTTGAAGGCGGGAAAACTTGTTAGTTGATAGCTTCATCGCCCATTCGTGGGCGGGGGAAGTCCCGGGGGGAGGGACTTTTCAGCTGCTAGACGACCCCTGGGGACTTGCACTCTTACTCTTTGCGATCGGATTTCTGCTGCTCGCGGCGGACGATCTCCTCGTGGACTTCTTGGCATTCTGGCACAAGCTGGGACCCAAGAAGCTGACTGAGTTTCAGTTTCGCAAAATGAAGACGGCGCCGCAGAAACGGCTCGCGATCATGGTGCCCGCTTGGAAAGAGGCGAACATCATCGAACGCATGCTGGCCGGCAATCTCTCGCGGCTTCGTTATCTCAACTTCGATATATTCGTGGGCACTTACCCCAACGATCCGGATACGGTCGAAGCCGTAAAGCGAGTTTCAGCCAAGCATCCGAACGTTCACTGTGTGGTGAACAGCGCCGCCGGTCCAACGTCCAAAGGTCAGATCCTGAATAAGGTGATCTCGGACATCATGCATTACGAGCAAAAAAACGACGTAAAGTTCGACGGCTTCGTGCTGCAAGATGCGGAAGACATCATCCATCCCGAAGCGATGTCGCTGTTCAACCGCGAATTGAACGACGCTGACTTCATACAAATTCCCGTATTTTCCGTGCCGGTAGCCACGCTGGCCTTGGTGGCGGGCACTTACGTGGATGAGTTCGCCGAGAACCACACTAAGGACCTTCTGGTACGTGGTCACCTTGGAGCTGCCGTGCCTTCGGCCGGAGTGGGGACCGCCATTTCGCGCCGTTGCCTGATGCACCTGTACGAAGTGAAGTCGGGAGCGGTCTTTCACGAAGCGGCGCTTACCGAAGACTACGAGCTCGGCGTGCAGGCGCACGCGATGGGTTTCGTGGGCCGGGTGGCGAGTTACCTTTACGATAACGATGGCAAAGAAGAGTTTATCGCGACTCGGGAGTGCTTCCCGCGTCACTGGGGACGTTCCATCCGCCAGAAGAGTCGTTGGACCGTCGGCATCTGCCTATTGGGATGGCGCCACCTCGGCTGGCCGGGCAACTTCGTGAACCGGTTCTTCCTGTTCCGCGACCGCAAGGCCCTCTTCAGTAACCTGTTCAATCTCAGTGGCTATCTCTTTTTCTTCGCGCTGCTGGCGAAGTTGTATTTCAATCCCGTGTGGTTCGAGCAGTTTTGGGCCAAAGCGCCTGCCTGGACGCCGGTGCTTTTCGCCGTGTCGTTCGGCCTGATGTGCTACCGCGCCGCCCAGCGTGCCCGCTGCGTACTTCACGTTTATCCGCCGAAGTTGATTTTGGTCTTACCCGTTCGCGTATTCGTTGGGAATTTTGTGAACGGACTAGCGAGCGCGAAGGCGGTTCAGCAACGAATCGCCGCCACCCTGTTGAACACCAATATTCGCTGGCAGAAAACAGAGCATGAGTTGCCGGAGCTTTTTGGAGTTCCCGATTCGGCAGAGGCGTAAAAGTGGCACGTTCGATGTTGGGGGCATTCGGGGTAACCGCATTCGCGGTGTTCTTGCTCACGTCTTGCAACGAAGGCCGCTACAAGCGCAGCGTTCAGGTGCAAACGTCAGCGACCACGGTGGCGGAGGCCACCAAGTGCGTTCGCATTTACTACGATAGCCGCTACAAGGACGATACTACTGGCCGCGTGAGCGCGCTCTACCTCGAGAACCTGATAGGCCATTTCAAGCACGTTCAGCAGTTCGTAAGTCCGATCGAAAAATATAAGAAGGGCGACATTGATGCGCCAATGGGTCCGTTCGCCAGGTGCGAGGCGACGCTGTACCTCGCGACCTACTCCGAGAACGAAATTCCCCGCGCCTTCGTGGAAGATTTTCGGACGACCACCGCTACCGTAGCCTGGATTGGCAATAATTTGCCCAGCTTTTCGGAAAGGGAATTGTACGACCTATTCGGCGTCGCGAAGTACCGTGGCATCGTCGGCGCGGATCTCAAGAAGTTGGATAGCGAAGGTAAACCTGGCTTCTACCGCCACTTTCATTACCTGGGCGAAACTTTCGAGAAGAGTCTCGACAAGGATGAGCACGAGCCCGGCGGCTACGGCGCGGCCTTTGATATTAATGAACTGGGCATGGCCGAGGGGACCGAAGGTTTCGTGAAGGCCTACGCCGAGCACTCCAGCCGAAACCTCGTAACGCCCTACATTCTCAATAAGCTCAACCACTGGTACGTGGCGGACGCACCGTTCTCGTATGTTCACGCCGATGATCGTTACCTAATTGTGGCGGACGTGCTGTTCGACATTTTGAAGGAAGAGCCCCTCATCAAGAGCAAGCGTCCCGCTCTGCTCCGGTACGAGGATCTTCACGCCGAGCTGCCACAGTGGCAGCTGGATGCTTTTCTGGAGCTCGCTCGTGAATTCAAGCTGAAGTTCGCCCTATCGGTAATCCCGGAGTTCGTCGATTCGCGCAAAGTGGCGGCCGGCGAAACGTCGGTGCACGTGAAGCTGAACGATCGTCCGGTGTTCACGGACTGGATTGCCCAGGCCATCGACGAAGGCGGCACCTTGCTGCAGCACGGTTACACGCATCAGTCGGATCGAATGGCGAATCCGCTCGGGATCAGCGGCTGGGACTACGAGTTCTGGGACTTCGTGACGGACGGCCCGATGAAGGGCAACTCAATCTCGGGTACGCTGAAGCGGCTCGAGGCTGGCTACGAGATTTTGCGTAATGCGGATTTGGTGCCGAGTGCCTGGTTAACGCCCCACTATATGGCATCGCCGCTCGATAACTTCGTTATCGGCCAGGTTTTCGAATGGTCCATCGGCGGTGTGCAGATTGGTCCATTCACCGTGGGCCACGCCCGGCTGCCGAAATCGCTCACCTTCGATGCGGGCGGCAAGGGCTGCCGAGAGGATCGCGAGCACCTATTGCCGAAGCTGGGCTTCGAATCCAACCCAACGGTGGAGTCGGAAGGCTTTATGTCGGCGTACGAAGTATACGGCGACGTGTACGGACAGGGGCTTTTGCCGGAGACCGCGGGCTATTTGAATCCGCTCGGCGGCATCGTGGAGAGAAATACGGTCGACGACATGATCTATCGTATGAAACGTAACCTGGTGCTGCGCGATGCGTGGGGCTCTTACTTCTTTCATCCGTTCATGTTCAACACGGGCCGCGAAGGTGGACTGGCGGAGAAGCCGGGCGATACGAAACACCTGAAGCGCCTGCTACAGGCTACACGCGACCTTGGTTACGAATTCGTGGACGTAAAAGAGTGGATCGCCACTAAAGGAACCCAAAAACGTCCGGCCACGGTGGAGATTCGGCCGGACTGATTATTTTTTCTTACCCAGCACCGGCTTGAGCGGGGCTACCGGGAGGAATTCTAGATCTTTGTACTTTTCGGCGACGAAGCCAACGCTCCACTCACTGCGGAAGAGCACTACCGGGTTTTTGTCGCGGTCTTCCACCAATGTAGTCTCGGCCAGGTGGCGAAAGTTATCGAGTGCCTTTTCGAAATCGGGGCTCGTCTTATTCACGATCCAGCGGGCCTTTAGAAACGGCATGCGTTCGAGCTTCATGTCGACCTTGTACTCGGCCTTCAGCCGGTGCTCGAGCACTTCGAACTGCAGGGCGCCTACCGCGCCAAGAATCGGGTAAAGGTTGCCGCCGCCCCACTGCTGGAACATCTGCACCACGCCCTCTTCCGAAAGCTGCTCCAACCCCTGCTGTAGCTGTTTGCGGCGGAGAGGATCGCCCACGGCGATGGTGGAGAAATTTTCCGGCGAGAAACGCGGGACGCCTTTGTAAACTTTGGGTTTGCCCTCGTACAAGCTGTCGCCGATGCGGAACTCACCGCTGGTGTCGAGCATGCCGATCACGTCACCGGGAAAGGCCTCTTCGATTAGCTCACGCTCTTGCGCAAAGAAGTGCAGGGCTTTGTTCAGCTTAAACTCTTTTTCGAGCCGCGAGTGGGTCACCGGCATGTTGCGGTAATAACGGCCCGAGCCTACGCGGAAAAACGAAACGCGGTCACGGTGCTGGGCATCGGTGTTCGCCTGAATCTTGAAGAAAAACCCCGAGAAGTTCGGGTCGTCCGGGGAAACTTCGCCCTGCTCGGTTTCGCGCGCACTAGGACACGGCGCCATCGTCAAAAACGTTTCGAGAAAATGCTGCACGCCGAAGTTATTCATCGCGCTGCCAAAGAAGACGGGGCTTAGCTGACCCGCGAGCACGCGCTCGAGGTCCAGCGGTTCCGCGGCGGCATCGTTGAGTTCCAACTGGGTAAGCAACTCTTGCTGCAACGTTTCGCAGTCGCCGAGGTCGTGCGGACCATTGCTAATCAGTTTGATGAACTCGGGCGAGTTGAGATCGTCGATCTTGGTCGGCTGAATCTCTTTCGCCACGTGCGACTTGCCGTCGGTTTTGAAAAGCAGGAGCTCTTTACGAATCCGATCGTAAACGCCCTTGAAGCGCTCGCCCATGCCAATGGGCCAGCTAACCGGCGTAGTGCGAATGCCGAGCACCTTTTCTATTTCGTCGAGCAGTTCAAAGGGATCGCGACCGGGACGATCGAGCTTGTTCACGAAGGTGAAGATGGGAATCCCGCGCATGCGGCAGATCTCGAATAGCTTGCGAGTCTGGGGCTCCACGCCTTTGGCGGCGTCGATGAGCATCACCGCGGCGTCGGCCGCCACCAGCGTGCGGTACGTGTCTTCGGAGAAGTCCTTATGGCCCGGGGTATCCAGCAGATTGATCAGCTTGCCCTGGTACTCGAAGCGGAGCACGGAGGTGCTGATGGAAATTCCGCGCTGTTTTTCGATCTCCATCCAGTCGGACGTCGTTTTGCGCGCACTGCCCTTGGCCTTTACCGCTCCGGCGAGATGAATCGCGCCGCCGTACAGCAGCAGCTTTTCCGTCAGCGTGGTTTTACCCGCATCGGGATGGGAGATGATGGCGAACGTACGCCGCCGCTCAATTTCGGTTTTAAGGCGGCGCAATTCCTGTGTGACGTCTTGGCTCATGTGAAAGGGGGCAAAACTACCTTTTTCGACTGGTTTGGAAAAGGGATTTACTGAGTTAGGGGCTAAGAGCATAGTTTTGACCGCTCCTATGGCCGACACCGTTCACAAACCGCTCGAAATCATCGGACTCAGTAAGAATTACGGGGACTTCAAAGCCCTGGACTCCGTGACTTTCCACATGGAGCCGGGCGAAGTTTTCGGCCTGCTCGGCCCCAACGGGGCGGGTAAGACCAGCCTGATCTCCGTTTTGACGACGCTGCAGTCCCCCACGTCAGGGGTGGCCAAGGTTTTTGGCCGCGATGTGACCACGGCCGGGCGGCTCATCAAGAGCTGTATCGGGTACGTTCCGCAAGAAACGGTGTCGCACGGCTTTTTCAACGTGGTTGAGGTGCTCCGTTTTCACTCCGGCTATTACGGAATAGCGAACAACGAAACGCAGATTGAGTTTCTGCTCAACCGGTTGGGGCTGTTCGAACACCGGAACAAGCGCGTACGGCAGCTTAGCGGGGGCATGAAGCGCCGGCTGTTGATCGCCAAGGCCCTGGTGCACAAACCACGGCTGTTGCTGCTGGACGAGCCCACTGCGGGGGTAGACATCGAGCTGCGGAACTCACTTTGGAGCTTCGTGCGCGAGCTGAATCGGGACGGCGTGGCGGTTCTGCTGACGACCCATTACCTCGAAGAGGCCGAATCACTTTGCGCTCGGGTGGGCATCATCCACAAGGGCAAGCTGCTAAAAGTGGACAGCACCCGTACGCTCATTCAAAGCCTGACCGGCCGTGAGATTCACCTGCGGGTGGGCGGAGATCTCTCCGGCATCCAGCACCCCCAGCTCGTGGAGAAGAAGGACGATACGTTGATTTTCCGGGTGCCTAGCAAGGTCGTGGTCGGCGACGTCATCCGCGATCTAAAGCTTTCACCCGAACGGCTGCTCGACGTACGCATTCGCGAGGGCCGGCTGGAAGACGCCTTCGTTCACCTTTTGCAGGAGACCCGATGAGCCAAACGCAAGAGCTGCGATGGGTTCCCTTTAAGTCTCTACTGAAGAAAGAGACGATGCGTTTTTGGCGCGTGATAGCCCAAACGCTGCTTATCCCGCTGGTGAACTCCACGTTGTACCTGCTGATCTTCGGTGTGAGCTTGGGCAACAGCATTCAAGTGGGCTCCGGCCATCCTTACATCGCGTTTTTGATTCCGGGCCTCATCATGATGGGGGTGCTGAACAACGCGTTTCAAAATAGCTCCAGCTCCCTGGCCACTTCGAAGTTTCACGGCGATCTGGAAGACCTACGGGTGGTGCCCATCACCAACCTGCAGATTGTTCTCGCTATGGCGTTCGCCGGCATGATTCGCGGCTTTCTCGTCGGGCTCGTCACCTACAGCGTAGGGCAAGCCTTCTTTCTGATCACGCAGGGCACATGGATGATGGTCGAGCACCCGTTCGCCCTTTTGTACTTCCTATGCTTCGGCGGTTTCTCGTTCGCGTGCCTGGGAATTGCGGTGGGCTTCGTGGCAAAAAGTATCGATCAGCTGAGTGCGGTAGGCGGATTCATCCTATTGCCGCTGCTGTACCTAGGCGGCGTGTTTTTCCCATTGGGAAATCTTCATCCATTCTGGCAGACACTTTCGAAGGCCAATCCCATGCTCTACTTCATCAACGGAGTGCGGTACGGGATCTTGGGCCACTCGGACATCTCGGCCGTGAGTTGCGCGATCTTCGCGCTGGTTACTGCACTAGTTATGTTCGGCTTCGCCCTGCGCGCCGTGAAACGCGGCCCCTACCAGCGTTGGTAGATCGGGCGCTGGCGCCTCGGGTACCGGAGGTTGGTTCTTTATCTGCTGGAAAAATGCTTCGTACCCCGCGTGCTCGGTGCCCAGCCAGCGATCCCACAGCGTGAAGTACAGCCCGTAGTTCGTCCGGTAGAACTTGTGGTGAAGCTGGTGATGCGTAGTGGTGAGCCACGCGCGCAGCACCCGGTTGGTGACGAAACTTTTTGCATACAGCTCGTAACCCGTATGATTCACCACGCCGAAGATCGTCATGATGGTAACGAAGATAAGCAGCGCAATCGGATGAACGGGCACCACCAGAATCAGCAGCGGCAAGATCACGGCTTCGAGCGCCGCTTCGAAAGGATGAAACGAGAACGAGGCCCAGGGCGACGGATTGCGCGATTGGTGATGCACCTTGTGCACCCGCTCGAAGACCAGCTTGTGGTGCATGAGCCGGTGCACGAAATAAAAATAGGTGTCGTGCAAGAACATGAGTAACGGCACGCTCAAAATAAGGTACGCCACGCCGTACTGGTGAACGTCGAGGTACACCTGCGTGTACCCGGCGCGCCAGGCGAATTCGCCCGCGGTTCCCGACAGGGCGAAGATGGTGCACGAGACGACGGACCAGCCGATCTCTTGCAGGAGCTGCGACCGCTTCGGGTAGTCGGCCTGAATGCGCTTGTGCTGCCAGCGCGAACGCTTCACGCCGTAGAGAAAAACGTAGAAGGCGCCCGACACGAGAAAGTAGCGAAAAAGGATGATGCCGAAAAGTAGGGCGGTCGTCTCGTAAGCCGTAAGGGACAAGGCTTCCATGACTTACTTATCGGCAAACTCTCGCCGCGGTCTGAGCTATTCGTAGCCGCGAGCGTCATCGCGGCTTGAGAAAGGCAGATATCGCTTAGAATACCTGTCCGAAATTAGCGAAGAACCCCCACTGGTCTTTCGCGAAGCCGAAGTCCAGGCGGATCGCGCTGACGTAATCGGGCGGAATGCCTACGCGTAGGCCTACACCGCGCGACACTTTGGCGTCGCCGAAATCGCCGTCCGTAACGTCGCCAAAGCCAATGAAGGCCACGCCGCTAACCGGCCTGAGGATCGGAAATCGTAGCTCCGTCTGCTGCAGGTAATACTTGCTGCCGCGGAAGCGATTATCAAGGTAACCGCGCAGAGTATTGGCGCCGCCGAGCCGGTACTTGAACATGTACGTCGGGGTGCCGAGAGTCATGCCGCCCTTTACGTTGAAGGCCGCGATCACGTCAGGGATCACGCCGTTAAAGATCTCTTTGTAAACGATGAAGTCGCCTTCGATCTGCGTAAAGCCCATCGAGCCTGGTACGGAGGTAAAGGCACCGGGGGTGTGCTTCACCGTAGCGCCGAGGGCGAATCCGTCGTTGTTGCCGTTCTTCACGTCGCGCGTGTCCAAACGCACGTAAGCTCCGACGGCGGCCGTTTGTTCGTTGGGGGCAATGCGGGTGGGAGGGCTCTTCTTACCGAACTCTTCCGTACGGGTGCGGAGATCGCCAAATACGCCAATCTGCGAGTTCTCGCTGACTTTGATCCCGGTATAGAAACGGTGATCGGTCTGCCCGCCCCAAAGCTGAACGTAAGCATCGCGCAGAGTGGTGTTTCCCTCTCCGTAGTAAGGGTCGAAACCCTGCATGATTCCGCCCTTCAGACCGTGCTCCCATACGTCGGCAAAGTGGTGCTTGTAGGAATAGTGAAGCTGGTAAACCTTTCCGAAGTTAGTGTTGGCATCGACGTGGGCCCCAAAGCTGGGGGTTTGGTAGAAAAAAGCCCCACCTACCACCACCCCGTACGTCGGATCGTACCCGACCACCGGGGCAATCGAGCTGCCCGACTCTTCATCCGGGCGGGCGGGACGAGGGACCTCTTCTGGACTGGCAAACACCGAGCTAGAAACGGCCAGGCCAAACCATACGACAAACAGCGTCAATGACTTCATGGGGGGGACCTTATCACTTCTTTTTTGCACAAAGCCAACCCATGCAAATCCGTGGCCGCTTTTTAGAAGTAAGGAACGGCGAGGAGGTCTAAGGCGTTAGTGTTCATGTTGTTGTTAGAGTCCTGGGTATTGAGCACTTCGACGTTGAGGCTCTCATTGAGTCTAACTTTCTTCAGCAGTCCTTGAGACTCGATGTAGTAAACAACCTTCCCGAACGGGTCGAACTGAAAGTACCGTGGACCCAAGGCGCTAACCGTGTTCACGCTGCAAACAAAACTGCCGTTGGTAGGGTTGATTGCGCAAGAGGTGATGCCGCCGCCGTTGACCGAGCGAACTAGCGCTCTCTGATCTTTATCGACCGCGAAATCGTATTCCGCGGTCCCGCCACCTACTGTGCCGCCTAGGCTCCATCCGCCAAGAGAGGTGTTGAAGCTGTAGTAAGTCGCGGTCGAGTTGATACCGGTCATGAGATACGCCCGGGCTGGCGTTGGGAAGGCCTGAATTTGGGTTGGGGTGCCCGAATAACCGGTGATGGCCACTCCCGATCCGGGACAGCGGGAGCCACCGTTGTCGATGAGCGGCCACAGATTAAAGCTGCCCCCAGAAATCGAAAATGTGGCAAACATCCCGGGGGCGTAAAGTAGCTGTTCCACACCGGTTACCGCGCATTGGGGAGGCGTGAGTGGGCTCCATTCCCCGGCCCCTATGGCGTACTGTCTGAACTGATTACTCGTTTGCACGTAGGCGTACTTATCGTCTTCGGAAAAGGTCATCGAGTACGACGGGTGATCGAGCTGTTGCTCGTACCCCTTGGTGATGACGCCCGCGTTATCCACGTTGAATCGCGTGATAGAGGAGGCGGTCGGGCGTCCCCGTATTTCCGATTGTAGGGCGTAGAAGGTACGCGCCGTTTTTCCCAGGAAGAGCAGGTTAGCAGACGTCACGGGAATATCTTCCGCGGGGTTGGCGCTCACCGCGTAGTTCTCGGCCACGGTAAAGGTACGAAGTTTAACCCCGCCGTCATTGAATAGGGCCGCCAATCGAAATCCGCTCGCCTCTAAATTCTCGTTGCCCCCAGCGTCCGCAGCCGTGCCGTCGCACGGGGCCACCACGTCTTGGGCCAGGGAAAGATCGTTGGTACCTTGGATGGGCACCCTTTTGTCGGTGAAGATGTCGACTTCGGTCCGCGCTACTTCATAGATTTCCGGCCGCTTCCCTTCGAACATATCGCCCAGCACCTTGCCATTGCACTGGGCCAGGTTGGTTTTCACGCCCATTACCCTCACGAGCCGCTTAGGGCCGGCGGCAATGGTTAGCCTGGTCTTAATCGGCGAGGCGTTGACGTCGATCAGGTTACTGGTGGTTCCCAAGCCGAGGCATTGGGGGCTGCGGGCACCCAGCTTCAGCGGGCCAAAGTCGGGAGAGATGCCGTCG
>JBGSST010000441.1:0-3462 GCA_041736915.1 Bdellovibrionota bacterium | reverse complement strand
GCCCGACGATGCGGCCTTGGTCCTCATCCCCGTGCCGTGGGAAGCCACTACGTCGTACGGCGGCGGCACCAGCCAGGGACCCGACGCCATCTTGGAGGCGAGCCGGCAGGTGGACCTCTTCGACCTCGAGGTCGATAAACCTTACGCTCCGGGTATCGCCATGGTGGACGAGGCCGACGAAGTCCTCGCCATGAACGAAGAGGGCAAACAGCTCGCCCAGTCGATCATCGAAAAGGGTGGCCACATCGAAGGCGACGTAGTCCTAGAAAAAGCGTTGGCCCGCGTAAACGAGCTTTCGGACAAGGTGAACTCGTGGGTGGAAAAAGAGACCACCGCGTGGCTCGCCAAAGGCAAGATTGTCGGGCTCGTCGGCGGCGATCACTCTTGCCCCTACGGCGCGCTAAAGGCGATCGCGAAGAAAGAGGGGGATTTTGGCGTTCTCCATTTCGATGCGCATTCCGACACGCGTAACGCCTACGAAGGTTTTCAGCACTCTCACGCCTCCATCTTCCACAACGTGCTGGAAGACATCCCGCAGGTGAAAAAGCTCGTGCAGGTAGGCATTCGCGACATGTGCGAAGAAGAGATGAACTACGTGAATGGGCAGGGGGGCCGCGTGGTCTTCCATCCCGACTTGAGTTTGCAGCGCCGGAAGATGGGCGGCGAGAAATGGCTCGCGCTATGTACCGAGATCGTAAACGCCTTGCCCGCCAAGGTGTGGATCTCCTTCGACGTCGACGGGCTCGATCCCAAGCTGTGCCCCAACACGGGAACCCCCGTGCCCGGCGGCCTCGAGTTTCTCGAAGCGGTCATGCTCATCGGTGAAGTGGCCCGTACCGGCCGCACGATCATCGGGTTCGATTTGAACGAGGTTTCCCCGGGCGAAGACGAGTGGGACGCCAACGTGGGGGCCCGCCTCCTTTATAAGCTTTGCGCCTGGACCCTGGCCTCGCAGAAATTGTGTAAGACGCGCTAAAACGTGCCAGCACAGTTTTGAGGCAACACAATTGTTGTGAAATCTCAACAAGTTAGCCGCCACACTCTAGAGGTTTCGAGCCTGGGACGGTGGAGATAGTGTTGGGGGATCGCCACATTCCCGAAGACTTCCCAGAAGATGGGCTACTTTTCACATTTCGAACACGATGCCCGCACCCTGCAGGCCCATGATCAAAGCATAGGGATGGGTGCAACGTGGGTGCTTTCTTTGGAAAAGGGATGTTCTGGTTTCGCTGGCTACTCGTGCTGGGGCTTAGCCTAAGCGCGTCCGCGTCCGCGCATTCGAACAAGGGGCACGGCTCGCGGTTTCTGCCGTGGCTTCGTTACCACGCCAAGTTCCACAAGCAGGAGTACCGGCTCGTGTTCCCCGAGTTTCCACCGGCCGATCTGAAGGCGGACGACGCGGTGAAGCTTTCGTTGGTGTTCGAGAAGACCTTCCCGCTGACGTCGCTCCATCTGGCTTGGAACGGCCGCTCGTCGTTCTCTAACCACTCGCTGCGCCAGTACGCCAAGTGGGTCGAAGAGGGAAAGGCCGGAGCCCGGCTCGAGGTCGATCTCACCCACCTCTTCAAAAGCGAAAAGAAGTCATTTCACGCCTACGTGCGGGACTGCGTGAAGCGGAATGGCCGTTTCGAAATCTGGTGGCGCGCTCCGGTGCGTCTGCTCGACGGTGAGCTGATGTGGGGGCAGGGCGGCGCGGTTCAGGTGGCCCCGATCCCTCCGCAGATCGTAGTGGAACAGGTGCTTCCCCGCGACCCCATCTTCGTGGGCAACGCGATCGCGATGAAGTTCCGCGCGACCCCGGTGGCCGACAAGTTCGAGTGCGCTTACGACTCGCAAAAGTTCGCGGCCTGCCAGTCGCCGTTCTTCGTTAGCGAAGTGCGTACGGGCTGGCACTCGGTGAGGGTACGCGCCACCAATGACGGCGTGGTGGGGCCCATTTACCGGTACGATTTTCTTGCGCTCGGCCGTAAGCCCGCCATCGTCGCGACGAAGATCTCTCCGTCTAGCCCGGTCATCAGCGGCTCGTCACTCACGATTGCGTTCCATGACCAGAACGCGGGCAAGAAGGGGCGCGCGATCACCTGCGAGCTCGACACCAAGGCCTTCGATTGCAAATCGCCGGTGACGTTCGGCGGCTTGGGCTCGGGTGCCCACCTCGTGCGGATCTACGCCGCTAAGGCTTTCGGCAGCGAACCGCCCTTCGTCTACGCTTTCCGCGTGGAGAAGAGCCAGCCGATCTTGTCCGTCACGCAGTTCCCGGCCGAGCTAACCAACTCGAGCTCGGCCGCGTTCGTGTTCAACGCGGATCGCCTGGTCGGATTTCAGTGCGCGCTCGATGGGCAGAACGCCTCGTCGTGCACGTCGCCGTGGAACCTGAGCCAGCTCGCCGAAGGCGAGCACCGCGTGGAGATTCGCGCGGTGGATGAAAATGGCATCGCGAGCGAGCCGTTCAGCTACGGGTGGAACGTGGACCTGACCGCCCCGTCTTTCACCTTCGCTGCCGATCCGGCCGTGGCCATTCTGCGCAGCGGTTCGTTGTCGCTTTCGTACCAGGCGAGCGAGCCCATTCGGTCTCTGGGCTGCTTCGTCGATGGCAACGCCCTGGCCTCGTGCGGCTCCCCCATGGCGCTTCGTAACCTCGCCGATGGCTTGCACCACTTCACGTTTCAAGCGCAGGACTTGGCCGGCAACTGGGGCCGGTACGCTTACGACTTTCAGGTCGATAGCCAAAGCCCCACGGTGGAGATCCGCCGCGTGAGTCCGGCCGCGTCCCCCTCCAACACGGCGGAGGCGACTTTCGAGTTCAGCGCTTCGGAGCTCAGCCGCTTCTTCTGCTCGCTCGACGGCGCGGCCTTTGCCTCGTGCACGAGCCCCTTGGTGCTCATCGATGTCGCGTCCGGCGCGCACGCTCTCGTGGTGGAAGCCCAGGACGATGCCGGTAACGTCTCGCAGGCCGAGGCCTCGTGGACGGTCGACCGCGATGTGCCGGTAGTCGATGTGGTCTTTCCCCTGGACCCCATCACGGAAAGCCGTTCGTTCTCGCTCGACGTGGCGGTGTCCGAAGCGGCTACGCTTTACTACCAGCTGGATGGTGGCGCCGAGTTGGCGTTCGCTTCCCCGCTCGTGCTCAACGATTTGATTGAAGGCGTTCACCGTTTACAGATTCGCGCCGCGGACGCCGCGGGTAACGTGTCCCAGGTCATAAGCTACCAGTGGACCATCGCGCTTCCGGCTACGGTTGCCTTTACCGAAGTGGGGCACCCGGAGCCCGTGACCACGTTGCAGGAAAACACGTTCGCGTTCGAGGGAACGAACGCCGTCTCTTACCGCTGCTCGCTCGATAACGCCGCCTACGTTGCGTGCACTAGCCCGGTGCAGGTGGCGGGGCTTTTGGACGGCGACCATACCTTTAGCGTCGTGGGCGTGAACCTCGCGGGCAACGCCGGCGTGGCCGCCAGCCAC
>JBGSST010000063.1:0-16367 GCA_041736915.1 Bdellovibrionota bacterium | reverse complement strand
CAGCCGCCGCTTCCCCCGCAAGTTCCATTTCGCGGATTATAAAGACGAAGACCTCGCCCAGATCCTAGATCGCAAAGCCAAGGCGCAGGGCTACACCGTTTCGGGCCCGGCCATGAAGGCCGCGGTGAAACAGCTGGCGCTGCAGCGAACGGAAAAAGACTTTGGCAACGCCGGCGCGGTTGAAAATTTGCTAGGCTCGGCCGTGCTTCGTCAGTCCTCGCGCCTACATAGCCAGGGCAAGACTTCGTTTACCAAAGCGGAGCATGAAGAGCTAAGGCCCGAAGACTTCGCGGCTCCCCGTCCGGAACCTAAAACCGTTTTGGCGGGGGTGAATAAGCTCCCCGGACTGACCGGAGTAAAGTCGGCCTTAAAAGAAGTGAGTGACGGCCTGGCCCACGCGGAGAAAACATTAGGCAGCGCCCGCTCCGGCTTCGAACCCTATTTCATGTTTTCGGGCTACTCCCCTAGCGATCGCAAACTCGTAACCGAATCGCTCGGGCAGCTATTTCACTCTCACCAAGTGTTGCCGAGCGCTCAGGTTATCACCGCTTCGCCTACCGATCTCATTGGCGAGTACGTAGGTAGTAGCGCGGCCAAGACGCGCCGGCTCTTGGAAAGTGCGCTGGGGAAAACGCTCTACCTATCGGACATCGGGCCGTTGATTGACACCCGCAATCCCTACCAGCGCGAGGCTCTGGAAACTCTGGTTTCCTTCCTCACGGAAAACCGCGGAAAATTGGCCGTGGTCATGGGCGGCACTCCCGCGCAAGTGGATCGTATGTTTGATCTCAATCCCACCGTCGACGCCTTGATCGATCGGGAGATCGATTTCCCCGACCTCACTCCGCAGGAGGCCTTTGGGCATTTCAAAGCGGTGCTCCAAGAAAATGAAAAGCAGTTATCGCCCGCCGCGGAGCAGAAGGTGAAAGAGGCCATTGCCGCGCGGCTAGCGCAGCCGGGCTGGGGCAACTCCACCTCGGTGGGTGACCTCGCTCGCCAGGTGATGACGAAACAAAGCTTGCGCCCGCCGACGGCACCTAACGCCAAGCACGTCGTCGAAGAGCAAGATGTCGATGGCGCCACCGCGGCCCGTCCGGGACGGCGCAATCGCGCCCAACCGAAACCTGATCTCGCGAGCGTGCTTCCCGAGCTTTTCGGCCGCACGCAGGAGCAGCAGGTGTCCGCCCCGAAGGTCGAAACCGCGGCCAATGTCCGTGAAGTTCCCGCGCCCGTTCCGGCTCCGGCTAGGCCGGAGGTGGCAACTATCGCCGATCCGGCAAAGGTAAATCTCGACCCTAAGTTGCGCGGTCTCATCACCGAGCTGGAACTTTTGGCCAAGGCCCAAACGCTTTCGGAGGCCGAGATCAAAGCGGCCATCCAGTCGGGCGGCATTCCCGATAACATGGCCGAGGCTGTCCGCGCGGAGCTGGCCAAAAAGGGAACGACGTGGAGCCTCGCCAAGGTTAAACGGGACTTGGCCAAGGCCATCGCCGAGGCCAAAAAGGAAGTCAGTCGCTTGAAAGAGCTCGCCAAGACGAATGAGGCGGTACGACGGATGCTCGCCCGAAAGATCTGTCTGGCCTGCGGGCGGGCCGACTGCGACTACATGCCCTTCACCTGGTTCGAGCCGGCGTAAGCCGCCCGAGCTAAAAGAGCTCCGCTTGTCGCGATGGCTTCCTAAACGAAGCCAAAGAAAGTTCCGGCCACTCGGTCGAAAGCCCCACCCGCTTGGCGTGTAGTTTAAAGAGCTGGCCGAGCTGCTGGGCAAAGGGGCCCTGCCCCTTCATGCGGCTGCCGAACTCGCTCACGTTGAGCTTGCCGCCGCGCACATCGCGGATGAGGTGCAGCACGTGGCTCGCGCGATCGGGAAAATGCACCTGTAACCAGTCCGCAAACTGATCCTTCACCGAGTAAGGCAGCCGCAGCATATTGAACGATGCATACGAGGCCCCAGCGTCCTTCGCGGCCTTGAGCACCGCCGGAATTTCACGATCGTTCAGCGCGGGAATCAGCGGCGCGATATTCACCCCCACTAGGACACCGGCCTTGGCCAGCTCCTCCACCGCGCGAAGCCGCGCGCGAGGACGCGACGTGCGGGGTTCCAGCTTCGCGCACAGGTCATCGTCGAGTGAGGTGATCGACAACGTTACCGACACCGCATTCCAGAAAGCGAGTTCCCCCAAAATATCTTTGTCGCGCGCCACCAGCGCGTTCTTCGTCACGATGCCCACCGGATGGCGGAACTCGGAGAAAACCTCGAGGCACTGCCGCGTCAGCTGTAGCTTGCGCTCCAGCGGCTGATAGCAGTCCGTCACCCCCGACATCATCACGTGCTTGGGCACGTAACTCTTAGATAAAAACTTCGCGCGCAACAGCTCCGCCGCATTCTCCTTCACGACGAGCTTCGTCTCGAAATCCATGCCGGCCGAAAAGCCCAGGTACTCGTGCGTGGGCCGGGCGTAGCAGTAAGCACAGCCGTGCTCGCAGCCGCGGTAGGGGTTGATGCCGTAGTCGAAACCCAGGTCGGGGCTACTGTTCTTAGCGAGAATGCTTTTGCTGTGGTCTACGTAAACTTCCGTCTTGGGCCGAAGCGTTTCCACCTCGGGATCGATCTCGTCGAAGGGAACGGCCTTGAGCACTTCGAAACGGTTCGTGGCGTTCCCCGTCGCCCCGCGCCCTTTCCACAAAGTAGGCGGCGCCGGAGTATAAACCTCCAGGCTTTCGAAATCGTCCGGTCCGCTAGAGTCCATGCACCCGGCCCCGCACTTCGAAGGCGACTCGGTCTTTCGGTTTTCCGTCTGGGCCCTTCAGAATCACTTCATACACTCCGTGTTTCGGGGTCCACCCCGAATCGAGAATCTCGCGCGGCGCTTTCGACTCGCCAAGTAGCAGCAAGCGATCACCCTTCGCGCGCGCCTCCGTCTCGAAGAAAAGGCGCTGGTTGCCGCGCGGGATATCGGGATCGAGCGCCACGATCATCCCTTGCGTCGGGTAGAGAATGCGCGCGACCTGCCGCCGTGGCAAGGGCACCGCCTCCGGCACCGCTTCTGTCTTGGGCAGCGGACTGCCTCCCGCCTCTAGCTCGTTCATCAGCGTGGCCCATACGGGCGCCGCCCCCGAAACCCCCGACACATTCCACATGGGCTCACCCGACAGGTTTCCGACCCACACGCCTACGGTGAAGCGTTTGCCGTAGCCCACGCACCAGTTATCGCGCATGTCCTTACTGGTCCCGGTCTTCACCGCGGTCCAGGCCCGGGTCGACAACGAGTTTTCCAAACCAAACGTCATGGCCCGGGCCGATCGATCGGAAAGAATCGCCGACACGGTCTCCACCGCATCATCCGAGAACGCCCGCACCGGGGCGGGCACGGGGCCCGGCAGCGCTTCACTCAAGACCGAGGGCTCGCTGCTGACACCGCCGTTTGCCAGCGCGCGATACGCGTTGGTCAGCTCCCACAAAGAAATGTCGGCGGTGCCGAGCGCCAGCGACGGGCCATAGTCTTCGGCGGTGAGCAAACCGTGAAAGCCGAGCTTCTCCATCTTCTCCACCACGGTATCGCCCCCCACCTGCAAGAAAACGCGTAACGCCGGCACATTCAGCGACGACGCCAGTGCGTCGCGGGCACTCACCCATCCCCTAAAGCGGTTGTCGTAATTCTGGGGGCGGTACACCCCGCGTCCTCCGGCTACGGCAATCTCGGCCGGCGTGTCTTCCAACAATGTCTCGGGCTTCAAGATCCCCTTCTCAAAGGCCGCCGCGTAGAGAAAAGGTTTCAACGTAGAGCCCGCTTGTCGCGGCGCCACGATGGCGTCGACGTACTTGGCCGACGATCCCTCCCCCACGTTACCTACGTACGCCCGCACCTGGCCCGTGGCGTTCTCGATGACGAGCACCGCCCCGTCTTTCACGTTCTTCCCGTTAAGCGAAGTCACGTGATCGCGCAGCACGGCAATTGCCTTTTCCTGCAACGCCATATCGAGCGTCGTGCGAATGGGCTTTGCTTCCCGCGGCTTGAGCTTCATCAGCAGGTGGTACGCCAGCCCCGGCGACGCGGCCGGCACCGCGCTACGGCCCCAGCTGGAAACGAGCGTCGTCTTCACCGGCTCGCAGTCCTTCACGTTTTTCCAGCGCCGGTATAGCGCACACACGCGCTCTTCGCGCGATGTCTGTTTGCGCGCGGGCGACTGAATGCGGCTGGCGAGAATCAGCGCTTCGCTCTCGGTGAGACCATGCGGGTCTTTACCGAGCAGCAAGCGGCTCGCGGCCCGCAGCCCCCGCTTGTCCCCGTGAAAGGAAACCAGGTTTAGGTAGCCCTCGAAGATCTGATCTTTCGTCCAGGTTTTCTCCAGATCCTTGGCGTCGCGCACCTGCGTCAGCTTCTGCCACCAGCTACGCCGCCCTTTCTTGCCGTTGAGCGAAGGGTTGAGCAGCCCCACGAGCTGCATCGAGAGCGTACTGGCTCCGCGCCGCGGGCCGCGGTGCCAAGGCCGCTGATCCCACGCCGCCCGCAGCATGGCGCGGTAATCCACTCCCCCGTGGGAAGGAAAACGCCGATCCTCCAAGAACAACACGGCGGCCTTGAGGGCGGGTGAGATCTCGCTGAGCGGCACCCACTCGAACTGGCGGGAAACGAGATTCACGCGCGTCTTTTGCAGCAACGCTCCGTGGGTATCGAGCAGCGTGGCCTCGGAGATCTGATACTGCTTTTTCACCTCGGAAAAAGACGGCGCCGCGACTAACGACGCCGTCCCCATCAAAAGGCCGAGCCATATTGCCTTATGAAACACCCATTACCTCGAGATCTCCCAGTCGGAGTTTGGCAGCTCGCCGAACGCCTCGGGACGGTACATCGCTTCCACCCGCGTGGGCGGCAGGCTGAACTTCCCGGCCTGGTTCAAACGCACGGTGTACTCGGTCGTGAACTCACCCTTCTCCACCCATTCATAGTAGTTACGCATCCCTTCGAAAGACCGCTCGGTAAACGCGGGCCACGCCCAGCCCTTCGCCTTCTCGTCCTGGGTGAGTAAAGCCGAAGTGTTGTTCAGGCCGCCGCCCAGCACACTCGCGCCGGCGGGAATCGGATCATTCACGACCACCCACGACTGGTCCGCATCCGATCGCACCTTCACGCTCACGCGCACGACGTCGCCCACGTTCCACTTTCCCTTATCCTTGCGCTCGATGGCGGTAATCGTCTTCTCGATGCGGAACCCCGAAGCCAACGGCTCGGTCAACGGAATCGCCGCCAGCGACTGAAAAATGGCCCAGGGCTTTCCACTTCCCGAGTGTTTCAACGCGAGCGTTCCTTTCGCCAGCGGCCACGCCAGCATCAGAGGGGCCGATCCTTGAGTTTTCGATTCTTTCGTCCACTCGCGCGACTTCGTCTGGTCGCCCAGCGCCACCTGCGAACTGCCGGTGACTTCGCCCGCCTCAAAATTCTTAGCGAACTTTTCCAGGGCCAACATGCCCCACGCGTTGGCCAGCGTGAGATCCCAGTGCCCGCGTCGCTGACGCGCAATCGCCCCGCGCATGATCCGCGGCATGTCCTCTTTCCACTCGGCATCGTCGGCCAGCGACAAAATCGCCCGCACGGCATTCGTGTCGACGGAGGCCATCAGCCACCACAGGTTGTCCGACTTCTCCGTGGAGAAAGCCAACGACGTGCCCTGCACGTTGATCCGCGCTCGCAAGATCGTGTTGATCTCTTTCCACTGCGCGGCCTTATCGGGCGCCTCGGTGCGCGCTAGCATATTGCGCCACTCGATCACCGACGAAGTGGGCCATAGATTGGGGTTGTACTCGACCGTCTTGGCGTACTTCGCTTGGTAGGCTCCCGCCACGCGGCTCAACGCTTCGAGCACGGTGATCTTGCGCATGACCAGATCGGGCGCGGGCGAGTTCACGCCCCGGCCGACCGTTCCCGCCACGAACGACTGCAGCGCCGATACCATCGACGACTGCACCCCCGTGGGAATCTCCCAGCCGGCCTCGTGGGCCACCGCCAGCACGTACGCCGTCAGCACCTCACTGCCTTCGCGCATCGACGGGAAGTACTTCAAGAACCCTTGCCCGTCCAAATGCATCGGCATCGTTTTAACGACGGTCTTCCACAGCTTGGGATCGCGCAGCGCCACGGCGCGCGACACTTCCTGCTCCATGCACGTGTAGGGATAGTCCTTCATGTAACTCTTGATCGACTCGGCCCCCGCCAAAAGCGTGGGCTCGAACGAAACCCGAATGCCGCCGCGGCCCGGAATCGCCGTTTTGGGGATCTCCACCGGCACTTCCACCGGCTTATCCACCTGCGACAGATTCGCCTGCAGCACCCGCACCGGTACGGCCGGAATGATCTTCTGCGTGAACTTCACCCGGTCCTTCGCTTTGGAACTGGTCGTGGCGTCGAACGTGTACACCAAACTCCCCGCGTCTTTCGGCACGGGAATGCCCCAGGTGAAGATCTTCGACTCGCCACCTTTCAAGGTCGCCTTCTGCGGCGGAAGCTTGTCCTTAAGTCCATGCACCAGCACCGACGCATTCACGCTGAGCGGCCCGTCGGAGGCATTGCGCACGGTGAGTAACGCTTCGGTGCGATCCCCTTCGCGCGCCAGCGGCGACACGCCGGAGAAAAGCATCAGGTCCTGATGCGTACGCACGTTGGTTTTACCGGTGCCGAACTTATCCACGTCGGCCGCCGCAATCGCCACGATGCGGAAGCTGGTCAGCGAATCGTTCAACGGCACCGACACGGTGGCCTTCCCCTTCGCGTCGGTTTTGATACTGGCTTTCCAGTAAAGCAACGTATCGAACAGCTCACGCGTCGGCTGACCACCGCCGCCGCCGGCGGGCAAAGCCTTCAGGCCGAAATGCCGTTTGCCGATGACGTGCATCGAAGCCGTGGAGTTTTCCACTTCGTAGGGCCGCCGCCGCATCATCTGCGTGAGTAGGTCCCACGTGTCATTAGGCATGAGGTTTAGTAATCCTTCGTCCACGGCGGCCACCGTGACGTCGGCATTCTTCATCGCCTTACCGGCGGGGTCTTGCACGGTAATCTCGACGGGCACCTTTTCGCGAACACGGAACACGGGCTTGGGGGTCGTGACCTTAACCTTTAGCTCGTGGGCCCCCCAGCCCACATCCACTTGCGTGATCCCGAGCTTGTAGGCCGGCTTGCCCAAGTCGACGAGCGCCGTCGGCTGCGCCTCCCCGCTTCGTCCCCGCACCGCCAGCACGGAGATGAACGCATTGGGGGCGTAGCGTGACTGCAGGGGCACCTCGATTACGGGGGCCTTGCCCGAAACCTTCTGCACGAAACTCTCGAGAATCCCTTCGCGTTCCACCGTCACGAGAAGCGTGGCCTCGCGGAAGGGGCTGCGCACCTGAATCTTCGCCTTCTCTCCCGGCTCGTAGCGTTTTCGTTCGGGCATCAGGTCCATGCGATCGTTGTCGCTCACCGGAAACCACCACTCTTCCGCTCCGGGAACCCACACCTCGTGGTGCGCCACGGACTTATTCCCCTTGCTGTCTTCCACGACCGCCTGCGCGATGAGGTTTCCGGTCTGCGGCGGCTTCGCTTCGCATATCAAGATGCCGCGTACGTTGGTCTCGCCATCGCAGAACGAACCCAGCTTTTTTATCTCTTCCGTGTTCTCGTACGCGTAGTATCCGCCGACGAGCCGCTTGCGGTGCGAGTAGGTCTTCTTCTCGAAAAGCACGACCTCTACCTTGCGGTTGGCGATGGGCTTGCCGTCGATGTTGGCGACCGCCACCGCAATCTTCAGCTGGTCCTTCGACGCCACCCAACCGTCTGGTTTCACGCCGACCAAGGCGCTAGACGGATACACCGTCTGCGACATCGACTGCGTTTGGATCTCCCCATTGGGATCGGCGTACTCGAGCTCGGTGAGAATCCGGTACGGGGTGTCCTTGGGGGTAAGTCCCTTCACCGTGAAGCGCTTCGCGCCAGTGGCGTCGAGCTCCCCGGCTTGCGTTTCCACTTTTCCCGCGTTGGCCTGGCCCGACGACTCTTCGTCGCCGCCGCGCTTGGTGCGCCCTTCCTTCACCGAACCGTTCGCCATTCGGTAGTCCGAGAAGTCATCGAGCGACACCGAGAAGTCGGCGATCTGGTGAAACCGCAGCTTCACCGGTAGCCCCGCGGCCGGCCCACCGGCCTGGTAGCTAACGCTAGTGTCGAACACCATCTCCTTCGGTCGCACCGGCAACGTATTCGTCGCTTGGATCGTGCCCTTCAGCAGCGGCACCCGAAACTCTTCCACGCGAAAGTACCCGGCCTGAGTCGTAGTCTCCCGTTTCCCCTTGTTCACGAGCTCGATGTAGTAGTGGCCAAGCTTGGCGTCCTTGGGAATCTTCCATTCCGCGGCGAAGTAGCCCGTGGGCTCCCACTTGATGGGAAAGTCGAACTTCTGATCGGTTCCGGCATGACGGATGCGGTACTTTGTCGGTTTCTCCGCCGCGGTCACGGCGCCGATGCCTAAAGCGGTGTGCTTACGCAAAAACGTCTTCATGTGCATCGTTTCGCCCGCGCGGAAGAGCGGACGGTCCAACACCGCGTGCGCCATCACCGGATCGTGCGACGAGCTAGAGTCGACGGAAAAGCGCCAGTTCTGGATCCCCTCGTTCATGCTGGTGTGAACGAACGAAAGATCCCCCTTCAACTCGGCCGTTACCATTAAGCCGGAGTTGTATTGGTGCCAGTCTCCGCGCGCACTGCAACTGGCGGTATCGCGCGGAACCTTCATCGCCACGATCCCCATGCTGTCCGACTTACCGCTGGCCACCACTTTACCGTGGCAGTCGATGGCCTCCACGTTCGCGCCGGAAACGGGCGATCCATCTTTCAAACGCGTCACCCAAGCCAGCGAAGACTCCCGCCCCCACTTGAAGTGCACGGCTAAATCAGTGACCAGTACCGCGGTCGGTGCGTGATAGCTTTTCTTCGACTGATTCAGCGCCTGTCCCAAAGCCGCACTATCGACTTCGACGATGTAAAAGCCCGGCTCCTCGAGGGGGATACCGACCACTTCGAAGCTCTGCGGCTTTTCTTTACGCGGCAAAGCGAAAGGCTTCGGCGAAACCTTTTCCGGCGGTGGGTCCACGACGTTCACCTGCTTGGACTGGCCACCCCCCGACGGATACTGCCAGGTCTGGCGAATCTGCGGCTCGAAGATCGAAAAATCGTGTTGGTTTTTCTCGAGACGACGAATCCACGCCAGGATGTCGGTCTTTTTCGTGAGCGGAATCTTCGCTTTCTTGCCTTCGACCTTATCCAGCTCTTCGTACGAAACCCCACCCGAAACGGCGCGCGACTTGTACAGGCGCAACTTCACTTCCGGCTCGAGATTGCGAATGGTCACCGGCAACAGCGCGGGTTTACCGGGCGAGCCGGCTTCCAGAATACCGAACGAGGCCGCGAACTTCGCTAAGGGAGGAAACCGATCGGTGCGCGTCTTGAGCGGAAACTTATCGGCGTTCGTAAGCTTACGGCCCGCATCGTCCACGAGCCCCTTGGGAAGTTCGACCACTAACGCGGTATTTTCGGGGAAAGGCCCTTTGAAATAGACCCCGCGGGTCCACTCCTCACGCTCGCGCGTTCTATCGCGTTGCAGCTCCACCCCTTTGTCGGTCTTGATGCGAACCTTGTCGGCGTCGTCCGTTTTGATGCTCGATGAGAACTGCACACTCAGGTGGCCCACGGGCGAACAGCCGGCCTCTAAGTTTTCCCGCTCGCAACGAAACTCAACCTTGAAATTCTCCCGCGTGGTGAACGGTGTGGTCTGATCCTTGGTGGTGGCCACTCCCGACTTCGACTGAATGCCCTTACCCCACACGAGCGCAATCTTGGTGTCCGGCGGAAATTTCTGATCGGCCTGGATGACGAGAACATTGTCTTTGTCTTCCTTGTACGCCGACTTGAGAATGAGCTTCCGGTCGCTGCCGGTAATCCAGCGGAACCCCACGCGGTTGCCCTGCCCCGCGATTTCGAAGTACGCGTTTTTCTCCACCGAACCTTTTTCGGGCGCGGCGTCTAGCTCGAGAACGAACGCCTGATCCTCCTCGACCCCCGAGCTCCCCTCCCAAGGCCGGGTGCTACGTACCGCCGGGCCGCCCGTAGTGAAACCAAACGGTCCGGCCGCCGTAACGGATTCTCCGGCGAGATTCTTCACTCCGCTCCTCAAACCAAACTCGCACTTCACCCCCGCGGGGAGAGGCTTCACGAAGTCGTACGCCCACTCTTTGGGTCCCAGCCACCGGGCCGAGCCGACCTCTTTCATGTCTTTGGGGGCGGGATCGAGCCCATTACAGCTGACGGTGAAGGGGCTTTCCACCGTGGGGTCACCAAAGGCCACCATGTTTTGACTAAACTTCGCCACCGCTTGCGAAACGTCTTTCACTTCGCCCGACAGGCCGAAGGAGATGGTGGTTTGTTTGCCCTTCTCCGCGAAACCCGGGGTCGGCCAGAATAAAAGAGAAAGTACTACTATGGGAAAGAGAGTGAACGCGCGCACGAAGAAGCCCCCTAGTGGAACCGCTGGTTCCTAAATTTTGTAGTCGTACTTTATTAGAGAAGAGGACGTTACGTCGCTAGAAAATGCGACGATAAAATGTCATTGCGAGCGGAGCGAAGCAACCTCACCCGATTGGCGCGCCTCGCTAATTTTTCGTTTCCAGGCAGACCTCACGCACCACGTCGTCGCGCTCGTACTGCGCGCACACCTTGCCGCGGTTGTAGCCGTCGATCAGCTCTTGCATCATCGATTGGTCTTTGATGCCATTCACGCTCATCAGGATGTCGCCGGGCCGGATGCCAAAGTTACCGAGCCCCCCCTCCCAGGTCTTGGCCACGTCCTCCTTCACTACCCTAAGCGCGTCACGGGCATCGGGCTGGTGCTTCACCCAGCGAGGAAAGGCGGAGCGAAGAAAGAAATAGTCCACGGCAATGCCGCCGAGAAATGCCACCACCGCCACGATCGCAGTCTGCCCCTTCGTCACGCCGGCGTTTCCTCTAGCGTCACGAGCTCCGCCCCCAGCGCTACGGTCTGCCCCGACTTCACGAGCACGGTCTTCACCGTTCCCGGATGAGGTGCACGAATCGAGTGTTCCAGCTTCATCGCTTCGAGCACCGCTAGCACGTCCCCTTCGGCAACGACGTCCCCGGGGGAAACGTGCACCTTGGACACCTTGCCCGGCATCGGGCTTCGCACGCGCCCCTTCGCCGAACGGGTCGACTGGCCCGCGGTGACTTCCCGGCGCTCGAAGGCGTAAGTCTCTTCCCCTTGCGTAAGGAACAGCTGCTTCCCTTCGATGCCCCACGAAACGGGACGGGCGATGCCGTTCCATTCCCACTGCACCGTAGGCGTGCCCGCCTTCAGAAGTCTTCCCTTTCCTTCTAGCTCCCCAATCCGAAGCACCCACTCGGCCATCCCCCATGCTCCTGGTGTCGCATAGTTCTTATAGTGTACTCGTCGCAGCGTTTCGTTATCGTCCCGGCGCCAGTCGATGAACGCCCCGGCCTGTCCGTTGTTGCGAAACCCCGACGGCAACCACGGCTGAGGGGCCTCCGCCGCCAGCCAGATCGCGGTGGCCGCCGCCAACGCCGCCACTTCGGCTTCAGGATCCGCCTTGGCCGTCTTCTTCATCAACGTCCCCTCGATATACGAAATGTCGAAGTCACCGGCCCGTACGCCGGCATCGCGGCAAAGGCCGAGCAAAAAATCCCGGTTGGTGGGAATCCCCAGAATGGCCGTCCCCTCGAGCCCCTTGCGCAAGGCCGCAATCGCCAGCTCTCGCGTCTCGCCGTAGGCAATGAGCTTGGCCAGTAACGAGTCGTACTCCATGGGCACGGTATCGCCGCTCTGAAAACCCGTCTCGATACGCAGGCTGGGCAATGCCTCGGGAAACTTCACGACCGTAAGCTTGCCGGTAGCGGGACGAAAACCCGCCTTGGGATCTTCGGCGCACAGCCGTACTTCGATGGCGCAGCCGCGAGTACGCACCTGCTCTTGGGTCAGCGGCAGTTTCTCCCCTTCCGCGACAGCAATCTGCAGTTTCACCAGATCGATTCCGGTCACCATTTCGGTCACGGGGTGCTCTACCTGCAAACGGGTGTTCATCTCGAGAAAATAGAGGTTCTCTTTATCGTCGACCAGAAACTCCAGCGTGCCGGCGTTTCGGTACCCGACGGATTTAGCGAGCTTCACCGCCGAGTCGAGTAAAGTCGCTCGCCCTTTCGCGGAAAGCTTCGGCGCGGGACTCTCTTCCCACACCTTTTGTCGCCGCCGTTGCAAGGAACACTCGCGTTCTCCCAGCGCCACGACATTGCCGTGCGTATCGCCCATCACCTGAATCTCGATGTGCCGCGCACGATCTAAACACTTCTCCAAAAACACTTGGGCTTCGCCGAATCCACTCTTGGCCTCGGCCGACGCGGATTCCAATGCGGCTTCCAGTTCAACCGCCGCATTCACTTTGCGAATCCCTCGCCCACCACCGCCGGCGACCGCCTTCACCAGCACCGGAAAACCAATTTTCTCCGCGGCCTCTTTCCACTCTTTGGCCGAGGCTCCGGCTTTGAAGAATCCGGGCGGCGTCGGTACCTGAACTTTGTCCGCCTGCGCCCGCGCTTTCGCCTTATCGCCTAGCGCTTCCATCGCGCTTGCCGTGGGGCCGATGAAAATCAACCCCGCTTTTTCCACCGCCGCCGCGAAGGCCGCGTTCTCCGACAAAAAGCCGTACCCCGGATGAATCGCGTCGCAGCCGGTGCGCTTCGCCGCCTCGATCACCTTCTCCGCCACGAGGTAACTCTCCGACGACACCGCGGGGCCAAGCCACACCGCCTGGTCCGCCTGCTGCACGGCCAGCGAGTGCTTGTCCACTTCCGAGTAACCCACGACGCCCTGAATGCCGAGCTCGCGGCAGGCCCGCAAAATGCGGCAGGCAATTTCGCCGCGATTGGCGATAAACAGTTTAGAAATCTTTTTAGTACTCAATGGCGCGTCACTCCCCAAGCCATGGTCCCTTCGAACCCGGCCTGATTCACCAACGACAGACAAATGCCCAACACACTTCGCGTGTCGCGCGGATCCAAAATGCCGTCGTCAAACAGCCGCGCCGTCGCGTAGAACGCGTCCGACTGCGACTCGATTTTCAATTCCGTCTCTTTGGCCTCGGCCGCGAGGGCCTTCTCGTCGACGGGCTTACCCGCCTTCTCGGCCCCTTCGCGCTTGATGAGCGCCATCACGCCACCGAGCTGTTCGCCGCCCATCACCGCAATGCGGTGGTTCGGCCAGCTGAATAAAAACCGCGGCTCGTAAGCCCGTCCACACATCGCGTAGTTTCCGGCGCCGTAGCTGCCGCCCATCATGATGGTGATGGCGGGCACTTTTGAGTTCGACACGGCTGACACTAGTTTCGAGCCGTAACGGATGATGCCCGACTCTTCGTAGCTTTTGCCCACCATGAAACCAGTCGTATTCTGAAAGAACAAAAGCGGCGTGTGATTCTGGTTACAAAGCGCGATGAAATGCGCCCCCTTCGCCGCTGACTGCGCGTCGAGCACGCCGTTATTGGCGAGGATACCGACGGGAAACCCATGTACCCGCGCCCATCCCGTCACCAGCGTGGATCCGTAGAGCGGCTTGAACTCGAAGAAGCTGTCGCCGTCCACAATCCGCGCCAATACGTCGCGGGCTTCGAACGGAATGCGTTTGTTCGCCGAGGGAATTTCCAAAAGCTCCTTGGGGTCTTTCGCCGGCCCGGCCTCCGGTTGCGGCGGCTCAAAGGTGCCGTCACGCCGAACGTGCCCGGCCAGCTCCCGCGCCATCCCCAGCGCCTGATCTTCGTCGTCGGCCAAAAAATCACCCAAGCCTGATTTAGTGGAGTGCATCTCCGCGCCGCCCAGGGACTCCTCGTCCATGACCTCGCCCGTGGCCATTCGCACTAGCGGCGGCCCCCCCAAAAACACGTGAGCCTTGTCGCGCACCAAAATCACGTAGTCGGACATCCCGGGAAGGTAGGCTCCGCCCGCGGTCGAGGTGCCGAACACCACCGCAATCGTCGGCAAACGCTCTCGCGACCGGCGCGCCAGATCCCGGAACTCGCGTCCCGTCGGCACGAACGTTTCGCCTTGCGACGGCAGGTCGAGCCCCGCCGATTCCACCAGGTACAAAACGGGAAGCCTGTTCTCCATCGCCACCTGCGCCAAACGCGTCAGCTTCTGGATGCCCATCTTCGTGAGCGCCCCGGCCTTTTGCGTCGACTCGTTGGCAACGATGAGCCACGGCGATCCCGACACGATACCGATGCCGCCCACCACGCCCGCTCCGGTCATCTCGCCTGGCACCTCGTGCCCGGCCAGCGGCATGAGCTCCAAAAAGTAAGAGCCGGTATCGAGCAGCCGCTCTATCCTCTCCCTCGGGAGCAGCTTCTCTCTCTTTAAATGGCGCTCGTTGTATTTCTCGCCGCCCCCCGCGTTGGCCGTGCGCAAAGCCCCGTTCAGCCGCTCGAGCAACGCCGCCATCGCGGCGCGATTGATCTCGCGCGGGTCCGTCGCCGTTTCTTGATCTTTTTTCATGGCTTCTCCATCGTCTGCGCCCAGCTGGGCTTTCGCTTTTCGAAGAAGGCCGCGATGCCTTCCTGCCCCGTCGCGGAAACGCGGGCCGCCGCAATCGTCTCGATGCCGATGCGGCTTTGCTCTTTCCACCAAGCACCATCGCGCTCGAGCAAGAGCCGGTGATTCCGCTTGAAGGCCCGCTGCACGTTAGGCTCACCGGCGAGTACCGCCGCGAGCTCCCTCGTCAACGCCTTCTCCAAATCGCCGTCGTAATCCACGAGCTGCACCAGCCCCGCGTGCCGCGCCTCTTCCCCGTCGAACACGGTGGCCCCCAGCACGAAGCGGCGCAAAAAGCCGGCGTGAATCTTCAAAAACAAAAAAGGCAAAATCACCGCGGCTACGAGCCCGACCTTCACCTCGCTCAGGCAAAACCGCGCCTTCTCTTCCGCGATGACGTAATCACAGCAGGCCGCCAAGCCCACGGCCCCGCCGTAAGCCGCGCCTTGCACCACCGCCATGGTCGGCGTCTCGAGCTCGTATAAGGAGTGGAACAGACGCGACAGCTCTTGGGCCTCCCGCCGGTTCTCTTCGAGTGACAGATTCTTCGAGCGTTTCATCCACTCGAGGTCCGCGCCGGCGCAAAAATTTTTCCCCGCCCCGCGCAGCACGAGCGCCCGGCAAGAAAGCCCCATGGCCCGCACCGTCTCGAAAGCGGCGGTCAGCTCCCGAATCATCTCTCCGTCCATCGCGTTGGCGGCGTCGGGCCGCGACAAAGTCACGTAGGCAACGCTTTCGGAACCATTCTTCAGCTTTTTCAGTTCGAGAGTTGCTTTGGCCACGATCCGCCCATCTTGCCAACACGATTGGAAGTTGGCGAGCCTTTAGCTTTCCCGCACAAGATGAGCTCGCTCCGTCCTTCCATACGACTGCGCCGCGTTGACGCTCTCCCCCAGCGCTCGCACTGTCGTGACTTCACATTTAGGGGGACATTCTAATGAAACAGTTATTCGTGGGTATTTTGTTGTTAACCGCTCCGGCGTTCGCCGACGAGCTACAGAGCTGCATTATCGGCTCTCTGCGCCTGGGCTTTTCCGAAGGGCTCTCGGAGAGAATGTGCCGCACGACGCCCAGTCAGAACTTGGTCAACTGCGCTAAGGACATGCTGGCGCTTCGCCAAACCCGGCGCTCCGCTTTTGAGCTGTGCTGGCAGGGGGCAACGGAACATACCGGCCAATGCGTGAAGGATGCCCTCGCCCTCAAGTTCACTAATGCGGGCGCCCGCCAGCTGTGCGGTCTCGGCGCCACGCCGGAACGCGCTCAATGCGCCAAGGACATCCTCGATGCCAAGGGACGTCACAAGTTCGCCATCACGGTCTGCAATCCGGGTTGGGAAAAGACGCGCGACCTTCCAGAGTAAGCGTCGTTCACAGCAAGCCACACTTTAAAGGAGGGTTGCTTGACGGCGGCCCTCCTTTCTTTTGAGTTGTCCCGTTGGAGGGATTCTTTATGAAATCGTTACTCGTTGGTCTTTTGTTAATCGGCGGTTCCGCCTTTGGGGATAGCCTGCTCTGCGCCAAGGGGGCTTTGGGGCTTGGCTTCTCGGAGCACGGCACTACCCGGCTTTGCCGGTACTACCCCGGCCAGGAAGTGGTCGACTGCGCTCGTCAGGCGATCGCGCTCAACTACAACCACACGGGGGCCATCCGCCTCTGCTCGCTGGGGGCCACGTCGACTAGCGCCGCCTGCGCCGGCGACCTGCTTCAGCGCGGGTTCAACCATGAAGGGGCCCGCCGCACC